>NZ_QKLE01000013.1:0-85645 GCF_003224275.1 Curtobacterium sp. MCSS17_011
AGATGTGTATAAGAGACAGGCCGACCCCCCTACGGCCGAGCGTCGCCGGTCTGGGGGAGGGGTGATGGGGGTCGGATTAGGTCGGATCAGGCCGGATCAGGCCGGATCAGGCCGTGAAGGTCCAGGTCATCGGGACCGAGGCGGCGAGGCCCTGGTAGGTGTTGCCGGCCGAGGAGTCGAGGGTCACCGCGAAGTTGAAGGGGACGCTCGCGCCGGCGGCCGGAGCCTGCGGCATCGTGAAGGCCGACGCCGCCGCACCCTTGAAGCTGGCGAGGGTGCCGCTGAACACGGTGGTCGAGCCGGAGGTGATGACGAGGTTCATCTTGGCGCACAGGTCGGTCGCGGTGCCGTTGGCCGAACCGTTCGCCGACTGGGTGCAGGTGGCGCCCGGGTTGAGCGTGAAGGTGCTGGCGTTCGCGGTGCCCGTGTTCTTGATCGAGATCGCGGTGTTGACCGTGTTGCCCGGGGTCATCGTCGTGCTGCCGCCGAACTTGTTGATCGTCGAGCAGGTCGCCGAGTTCGTCGAGACCGATCCGCCGTCCGTGCTGAGGCAGGTGACGGTCGCGCCGGCGTTCTGCTCCTGCATGATCAGCGTGCCGCTGGCGGCGGTGTTGCTGCTGTTGGTGATGCTCGCCGCGAACCCGGAGAGGGTGCCGGTGAGCGAGAGGGAGAGCAGGACAGCGGCGAAGATACCCGCGAGGAGCGCCACGGGGGCGAAGCGGACCCGCTTCAGTGCGGAGGTGCGGAGCTTGGTGGACACGGGGTACCTCTTCGTTCGGTGGTGGTTTCAGGAAGTTGGGGGAAGCAAGACCTTCGGGCTGTTTTGCTTCAATGGTTAAGATAGTCACTGGTTCACCAAGCTGACCACTCGTATACTTACCCCAGTGCGGGGGACGGCTCTTGTCCCCCCGGTACCCGACACGGAAGCAGGCCCTCGTGGCAGCAGTACGAAGCGACGACGAAGCGGCTGACCTCATGGCCGCGTTCACCGCCGTCGTGCGCGCGAACGCGAGTCTGGTGAGTCAGCTGAGCGCTCGTGCCGGCGTGCACGAGAACGCCCTCCGCGCCCTGGTGCTCATCAGCGACACCGGGTACTCCACGCCGACCGAGGTCGCCGGGTATCTGGGGCTGACCTCGGGCGCGGTGACGAACATGATCGACCGGATGAGCACCGCCGGCCTGCTCGAGCGCGCGCCGAACCCGGCCGATCGCCGAGGCTCACTGCTCCGCCTGCTGCCCCCGGGCGATGTCGTCGTGTCGGACTACCGGGAGCGGTACGCCGCGATGCTCCGGGCCGTCGACGGGGCGCACAACGGGGAGCTGCACGAGGTGCTCAACGACCTGGCGACGAGTCTGTACGAGCAGGCTGCCGCTGCGTCCTGATCTCGCTCGTGGGGACCGTGCGTCTACCTGGTGTGGATCGCCCGTTCCTCCGTCGAGGTGAGGCCGGCACGGCGTTGGCGATCCGTCCCGCGGGCACGCTCGTCCTCGAGCACCCGCACGACGGTCTCCCGGAGGGGTCGGGTCACCCCGCCGGCGTCCGTGAACGCCACCGCGGAGCGCTGCGCGAACCCGGCCTCCGACACCGGGATCCACAGGGGGAGCGATCGCGGTCCAGCCCAGTAGGCCACGTCGTGCGCGAGCAGGACGTCGTCGTCGACCACGACCAGCTCGTCGTCGAACCCGGTGACCTCCGCCACGCACCGGAAGAAGTCCTGCATCGGCACCGGAGCACCGACGGCGTTGACCGTGCCGACGAACCCGTCGCGCCCGGCCCGGACGAGCCAGACGGCGAGGTCCACGACGTCGATCACCTGGACGAACCGCTCCGCCGTCGTCGGCACCAGCACCGGCCCACCGCGATCGAAGCGTGCCGGCCAGTACCCGAACCGGTCACTCGGGTCGCAGGGCCCGACGATCAACCCCGGGCGTGCGATGAGCAGCCGTGACCCGAGCCGGAGCCGCGTCATGCGCTCGGCGAGGACCTTCGCGTCGGCGTACGCGGACGGGTCCTTCGGCTCCACCAGCCGGGCGGACTCGTCGGCGCTCGGTTCGTCGTTGTCCGCGTACACCGAGACCGTCGACACCAGGGTCCAGTGCGCGGCCCGGTCGGCGAGGGCGTCGAGCGCCGGGGCGACGAGTTCGGGGGCATGGGCGAGCTCGATGACCTCGTCCCAGTCGCCGGCGGCCTGTTCGTAGGCGCCGGGCAGAGTCCGATCCGCCTGCACGAGGCGTGCTCCCTCGGGGACATTGCCGGTGGTGCCCCGGGCGAGGCAGGTGACGTCGGCGCCCTCGGCCAACAGCTCGTCGACGATCGTCCGTCCGAGCCAGCCGGTTCCACCGAGTACCAGGACGCGTCGCACGGGCTGCGTCATCAGACGGGCTGGAGCGGTCGTCGTTCGCCGTCGGGGAGCTCGACCCGGATGCGATCGCCCGGCCGGACCGTGCCACCGGTGAGCACGACGCTCATCACGCCGCCCTTGCGTTCGACCGTGCCGTCCTCGGCGCGCCCCAGCACGGCTCGCAGGAGTCCCGGCTCGAAGCCGTTGATCTGCTGGCACGGGTTGCGCAACCCGGTGACCCGGACGGAGGCATCATCACCGAGGTGCAGCACCGTTCCCTCCGGCAACCCGAGCAGGTCGATGCCGCTGGTTGTGACGTTCTCGCCCATCTGGCCGGGCGCGACCGTGAAACCGGCCTCGGCGACCTCGTCGAACAGCTCGGCGTGCAGCAGGTGGACCTGGCGCAGGTTCGGCTGCGAGGGGTCACGGGCGACCCGGGAGCGGTGCTGCACGGTCGTGCCGGCGTGGGCATCACCCTCGATGCCCCACCCCGCCACGAGCGTCACCGCGTCGACCAGCGGCTTGCTGAACCGGTGCTCGCCGTCCTTGCTCACCGCGGTCACGCGCGGCTGGTCCATGTCGTCCCCACTCATGGGGCCGATTCTGCCCCATGGTCGCGGCGGCGCGAGTGCGGCCTCGTTCAGAGGCGGTTGCGCGGCGTTGCTCAGCGGCGCTTGCGCAGTGCGTTGGTCGCCCACAGGGAGACGGCGATGAGCACGGGCTGGAACAGCAGGCGGACGAAGCGCTTGGTGTCGGTGTCCAGGCCGAACCCGTCGCGGTGGTGCATCCACTGCGCGATGTTGCCGGGGAAGACCGCCAGGAAGAACACCGCGACGACCCACCCGACGGTCACCTGACGCCGTGCCAGGAGCATCAGCGCAGCGCCGAGCGAGATCTCCACCACGCCGGAGGCGATCACCGTGACGTCCGTCGGCAGCGGCACGAACTTCGGCACCTGCGCCTGGAACTCCTCGCGCGCAACCGTCAGGTGACTGATGCCTGCCCAGGTGAGCATCGCGCCGAACAGGATGCGGACGACGGTCCGGGGGCGGGTGGAGCGGACTGCGGGGGTGCGGGTTGCCATCGGGTGGTGCCTTTCACGGTCGGCGTGGGGTTCGGTGGAGTGGGGAGCCGAGGTCAGTGGCTGCGGCTGCAGAGGACTCGGCGGCGGCGGGCGGCCTCGAACGTGATCGCGGCAGCGGCGGCACCGAGCGCGAGCACCCGGGCGACCGGACGACCGCGGGTCGACGTGAGCAGCCGCAGCACGCCGGCGAGTGTGAGTGCGGCAGCACCGCCGGTCGTGTTCGTCACCGAGCCGTCTTCGAGATCGATCACGAGCCGCGTTCCACCGAGCGCCGTCGCCGCGATGGCGGAGCCGATGCCGATCAGGTTGCTCCCGTGTGCACGGCGGACCGCTGCAGTGGCGAGTCCGAGTCCGGACACGACTTGCAGGGCAGGGATGCCGAGTGCGTGCGGGACGCCCGGCTCGAAGCCCCGGCGCTGCATCTGCTGGGCTCGTGCGCGCAGCGGGGTGCGGCGAACCGTGGTGATGCCGTGCCCGGCGAGCAGGCCACCGGTGACGAGGTCGATCCAGCTGAGCAGGTTCACGTTGCGCTCCATTAGGTTGTGCACAACTTAACACGCCGAAGTGTCCCGCGGCCGAGAGGCGAGAGCCCTACCGCCGACGACGACGCCGCAGGACGATCACGACGAAGACCACGAGCACCGCGACGATGACGGCCGATGCGAGCCCCGCCGCCGACAGCAGGTCAGTGGATGCGCTCATCGTGTCGTTGCATTCCGGAACTGACTCGACACACGACGCTGTTGCTTCGACGAGACCCATGAGCGCAGTGAACCCGAGAAGCCGGACGACGACAAGACTGGTGTGGTGATTCCTCAGTTCCTGACCGCACCCGCGGTCCTCACTCTGGCCGCAGTCGCGCTCGTCGGTTGTGCCCAGCACGATCGGGACGACGACTTCCTGACGCTCTCCGCGGGGGAAGCCACGTTGTCGCCGTGCGCCACTGCAGTGCCGGTCTCGGTCGAGCAGTTGGACACGACGCGCCTGCCGACTTGTGACCCGGTGGGTCAGGTGCTGGTCTTCCCCGACGGTGAGCAGCTGCAGCTTCCGGAGCAGCAAGGTGGCGGCGGCGCATCCTCGAGCTCGAATTCCGACGCCTGGTACGCGTGGCAGAGCGTCGGCAACTGGGGCCTCGTGGCCGCGCGGTCGTCGGCCGACTGCTCAGAGGTCGACGAGTGGGGGAACCCCGAAGCACTCCGGCGAGTGCACGAAGCCTTCGGAACCGATTGGGCGTGCCGCTGACCAGCAGCGCCACGACACAGCTGCTCATGCGCCGGCACCGCTGCCGAACAACGCGTCCATGTCGGTATTTCAGACCCGTTGAGTGTCAGTCGGACAAGTCAGCTGGCGGACGACAGCAAGAACGCCTACTGCGGCATGTCAACGAACCGCGAGAACATCCCGTGGAACGCCACGGTGATGGTGTCCGTCGGTCCGTTACGGTGCTTCGCCACGATCAGGTCCGCCTCACCCTGACGCGGGTTGTCCTTCTCGTACGCCGACTCGCGGTGCAGCAGGATGACCATGTCGGCGTCCTGCTCGATGGAGCCGGACTCACGCAGGTCGGAGATCGCCGGCTTCTTGTCGGCACGCTGCTCGGGCCCACGGTTGAGCTGCGACAGTGCGATGACGGGGACCTGGAGCTCCTTGGCCATCAGCTTCAGGGCACGCGAGAACTCGGAGACCTCTTGCTGGCGGCTCTCGACCTTCTTGCCCGAGGTCATCAGCTGCAGGTAGTCGATGACCACGAGCTTCAGGTTGTGCTGCTGCTTGAGCCGACGGCACTTGGCGCGGATCTCGACGAGCGTCATGTTGGGGGAGTCGTCGATGAAGAACGGGGCGTCGTTGATGCGGCCGCGGGTCTGCGCGATGGTGGTCCAGTCGCGGGAGTCCACGGTGCCCTTGCGCATGTTCTGCAGCGGCACGCTGGTCTCGGCGGAGAGCAGACGCATCGCGATCTCGGCGCGACCCATCTCGAGCGAGAAGAAGGCGGCGGTCTGGTCGTGCTTGATGGCGGCGGCGCGACACAGGTCGAGCGCCAGCGTCGACTTGCCCAGGGCGGGGCGGGCGGCGACGATGATGAGCTGTCCGGGGTGGAACCCGTTCGTCAGGCCGTCGAGCTGCGCGAACCCGGTCGGCACGCCGGTCATCTGGCCGTCGCGGCCCTTGGCGGCCTCGATCTCGTCGAGCGCGGCGGAGATGGCGTCGGTCAGCGGGACGTAGTCCTCGGTCTGCACACCACCGGCGACGTTGTAGACCTCGGCCTGCGCGCTGTTGACGAGGTCGGTGACCTCACCCTCTGACGCGTAACCCATCTGCACGATGCGGGTGCCGGCGTCGACCAGGCGCCGCAGCACGGCCTTCTCGGCGACGATGCCGGCGTAGTAGCCGGCGTTCGCGGCGGTCGGCACCATGCTCGTGACGCTGTGCAGGTACTCGGCGCCGCCGGCGCGGGACAGCAGACCGGTCTTGGTCAGCTCGTCGGTGACGGCGATGACGTCGGTGGGTTCACCGTGCGAGTAGAGCGACAGGATCGCGTCGAAGATGACCTCGTGCTTGGGGACGTAGAAGTCCACACCGCGGGCGGTCTCGATGACGTCGGCGACGGCGTCCTTCGACAGGAGCATGCCACCGATGGTCGACTGCTCCGCGAGCATGTCGTGCGGCGGGGTGCGTTCCATGCCGCGCTCCGCGTAGTCCTGCGGTGCGGGCTCAAGATGTGCGATCGACACACGCTCTCCTCTGTTGACGACACGGACCTGAACCGGCGGGACAGCACCCACCGGCGGGAACCCGCACCCCTGTTTCTACCCCCGGCGACCGACATCCCCGAGTCGCTGGGCCAACGTATGGCCCCAGAGTTATCCCCAACAAACGGCCCTGTGGATAACTCTGTGGAGAGCCTGCGGAACACGCCGGAGTGCTGTGTGGAGAACTGTGGAGGGGCCTGTGGAAAAAAAGGTGTACGAACACACTTTCGATCACTTGACCTGGGCTTTTCTGTTGCACACTGTGTGTGGAAAAGTGGGGTTCAAGTACCCCTTGAAGGTTCCGATTTGACACGTTTCCACTGTGTAAAACGACTTGACAAGCACCCCTCCTGTGGGAAGAGTTCTCGGCCTGTTCCCAGCCAGCGCGACCCCGTCTGAACCGTAACCAGCCAGCACGAGTCGAGCTGCGCCTCCAGGCCCGTGACCATGTCGGCGACAGCCGTAGGACAAGCCTCGCGACCGCCCCCGGAACGCAACGACGGGCGGGCCTCCCGGAGGAGACCCGCCCGTCGTGGAGCGGAACGTCAGTGCTACTTGGCAGCGACGACCTTGAGCGAGATCACGGCAGTGATGTCCTCGCGCAGGCGCACGGTGGCCTCGTGGTCACCGACGGTCTTGATGGTCGCGGGGACCTCGACCTTGCGCTTGTCGAGCGAGCCGACGCCCTGCGCCTGGACGGCGTCAGCGACGTCGCCCGGACGGACGGAACCGAACAGACGACCGTCCTTGCCGGCCTTGACCGACAGGGTGATGGTTGCGTTCTCGAGCTTCATCTTGAGGTCCTGTGCCTCTTCGATGGTGGCGAGCTCGCGCGCGGTACGCGCGGCACGGATCGACTCGACCTGCTTCTCGCCGCCCTTGGACCACGCGACAGCGAAGCCCTGGGGGATGAGGTAGTTGCGGGCGTAGCCGTTCTTGACGTCGACGACGTCACCAGCGGAACCGAGGCCGGAGACCTCGTGGGTGAGGATGAGCTTCGACATGTGTCGACCTCCGATCAGCGGCCGGAGCCGGCGTAGGGGAGGAGCGCCATCTCACGGGCGTTCTTCACGGCACGGGCGATGAGGCGCTGCTCCTGGACGGAGACGCCGGTGATGCGACGGGCGCGGATCTTTCCACGCTCCGAGATGAACTTGCGAAGGGTCGCAACGTCCTTGTAGTCGATGACGCCGACCTTGATCGACTTCGCGGGAGCAGCGTTCTTGCCGCCCTTGCCGCGAGGCTTCCGGCGGTCGCCGGTGCTCTTTCCAGCCATAGTGATTTGTCCTTAGAAGAAAAGTTGTGTGTCCGTCGGAACCGGGAGGATCAGTCCGGAACCCGCAGTTGCCGCTGTCAGGCGGCGCTGCGTGCTCCGATCAGAACGGGGTCTCGTCGTCGAAGTTGCCGCCGGGGGTGCTCCACACGTCGTTCGACTGTGCGTTGCCGCCACCCTGCTGGCCGCCCTGGGGAGACCAGGGCGCGTCCGACTGACCGCCGCCGTTGTTGTTCCAGTTGCCGCCGCCGTTGCCCGCGGGGGCGTTGCCGCCGCCGCCGACCTGGCCACGACCGCCGCCACTGCCACCCGCTGCGCGGGTGATCTGTGCGGTCGCGTAGCGGAGCGACGGGCCGATCTCGTCGACCTCGAGCTCGATGCTCGTGCGCTGCTGGCCCTCACGGTCCTGGTAGGAACGCTGACGCAGACGACCCTGCGCGATGACGCGCGAGCCCTTCGTCAGCGACCCCGCCACGTGCTCGGCGAACTCGCGCCACACACTCGCGCGGAGGAACAGCGCATCGCCGTCCTTCCACTCGTTCGCCTGACGGTCGAACGTGCGAGGGGTCGACGCGATGGTGAAGTTCGCCACGGCGAGCCCGTTCTGCGTGTAACGCAGCTCGGGGTCCGCGGTGAGGTTGCCCACCACCGTGATGACGGTTTCGCCGGCCACGGGTTACTCGGCGCTCGCGGTCGCGGTTGCGGAGGCGTTGGCGGCCTTGCGGGCCGCGCGGGCCTCGTCACGCTGCTTCTGGGCGGCGACCTGCGCGATGCCCTCTTCAGCGCGGAGGACCTTCGTGCGGAGCACGGCCTCGGAGAGACCGAGCTGACGGTCGAGCTCCTTGGCGGCCTCGGGCGACGACGTGAAGTCGACGACGGCGTAGATGCCCTCGGACTTCTTCGCGATCTCGTAAGCGAGCCGGCGACGGCCCCAGACGTCCACGTTGTCGACGGTGCCACCCGCGTTGCGGATCACGGCCAGGAACTTGTCCAGGCTGGGAGCGACGGTGCGCTCATCGATCTCGGGGTCGAGGATCGCCATCAGTTCGTACTGGTGCATGCGGAACCCACCTCCTCTGGTCTCAGCGGCCCCGGGCGGTTCCCGGGGCAGGAGGGTTGATGCATGTGCCCCAGACCACGCAGGTGCGCGAGGGGCAACCTGGGTAGCCTACCGGACTGCCTGGAGGCGCGCCACCGGCCTGTGGACAGCGGTCCCGCCCGTCAGGCGGTCGCGTCTCAGGCGCCGGTGCCTCAGGCGCCGGTGTCGCCTCGGGCGCCCCACCACTCGCGCAGGCGCTCCTCGGCCGTCTCGGGCCCGAGGGGTCCTTCGTCCATCCGGGCCTCGAGCAGGAACCGGTAGGCCTCGCCCACGGCACGCCCCGGCGGGATGTCGAGGATCCGCATGATGTCGTCGCCGGTCAGGTCAGGACGGATCGACTCGAGCTCCTCCTGCTTGGACAGGACCTCGATGCGGTCCTCGAGGTCGTCGTAGGCGAACGCCAGCCGGTCGGCCTTGCGGCGGTTGCGGGTGGTGACGTCCGACCGGGTGAGCTCGTGCAGCCGTTCGAGCTGGGGTCCGGCGTCACGGACGTAGCGACGGACGGCGGAGTCGGTCCAGGCGCCCTCGGTGTACCCGAAGAAGCGCAGGTGCAGCTCGATCAGGCGGGACACCGCGGCGATGGTGTCGTTGTCGAAGCGGAGCGCACGGAGTCGCTTCTTCGCCATCTTCGACCCGACCAGGTCGTGGTGGTGGAAGCTCACGGCGCCGCCGGGCTCGAGCTTGCGCGTGGCGGGCTTGCCGATGTCGTGCAACAGCGCCGCGAGCCGGAGCACGGTGTCCGGGGGGTCTCCGGCGTGCCGCTCGGCCTCGTACCCGATGGCCTGCTCGAGCACGGTGAGCGAGTGCTCGTAGACGTCCTTGTGGTGGTGGTGCTCGTCGACCTCGAGCCGCATCTCGGGCAGCTCCGGCAGGAACCGCTCGGCGAGGCCGGTGTCGACGAGCAGCCGGAGGCCGGGGACCGGGTCGTCCGTGTTGAGCAGCTTGACGAGCTCGTCGCGGACCCGCTCGGCGGACACGATGTCGATCGACGCGACGAGTTCCTGCATCGCGGCCCGCACGTCGTCGTCGACGGTGAAGCCGAGCTGCGATGTGAACCGCGCCGCACGCATCATCCGCAGGGGGTCGTCGCGGAACGAGACGACCGCGGTCTGGGGCGTCCGGAGCCGTGCGGCGAGCAGGTCCTCGACGCCGCCGTGCACGTCGACGAGCTCGCGGTCCGGCAGCCGCAGGGCCATCGCGTTGACGGTGAAGTCGCGACGGAGCAGGTCGTCCTCGATGGTGTCGCCGAACGCGACCTCGGGCTTGCGGGTCTCGCCGTCGTAGACGTCGCTGCGGTACGTGGTGATCTCGACCTGCTCGCCGGCGACCCGTGCGGCGATGGTGCCGAACTGGCGACCGACGTCCCAGGTGGCGCTCGCGATGGGCTCCACGATGCGCAGGATGTCGTCCGGCCGGGCGTCGGTGGTGAAGTCGAGATCGGTCACCGGACGGCCGAGGAACGCGTCGCGGACGGGCCCGCCGACGAGGGCGAGTTCGTGGCCGGCGTCGGCGAAGGCCCGAGCGAGGAGGTCGACGGGCTCGGTGGTGGCGAGTGCGTCGAGTCGTTCGACGGCCTGGGCAACGGACTGCATGACGGTGCTCATCCTCCCAGATCGAGGCCCCGAGTTCTCCACAAGCCGCGCGCGCACGGGACCTGTTCATGGTCGCGCCTCATACACTCGTGCTCGGCCCGAACCGACCCCGTGGCCCGCTCCCCGTATGCAGATGCTCCGCACCACGCTCGCCGCAGTCGCGTCGACCCTCGTCGCGCTCGGCCTGGTCGTCGCGCCCGTCACCACCGATCACGCCTCGGCCGCGACGATGTCCGCGGCCAAGAGCCACGTCGCCGACCCGGCAACGGCCGACGCAGGGAAGGCGACCATCTCGATCGCCCCCGCGAACCGCGGGATCGTCCAGCGCGACCAGGACCTCACCCTCTCGGTGACCGTCACGAACGACACCGACGCGGCCCTGCCAGCCGGCACCGCCGAGTTCGACATCTTCCGCTCGGTGAGCACGCGCGACGTCCTGGCGAGCTGGCTCGATGACACCACCACGACCGGTTACCTCGGCGCGCCGATGGACTCCGTGGACATCCCGGCGATCCCGGCGCACCGTTCGGTCACCATCGACTCGGTTCACATCGTCTCCGGCAACGTGGCGCTCGGCGGGTACTCCTCATTCGGTGCTCGGCGCATCGCGGCCGAGTACACCGCGGGTGACGCCTTCGCCGTCGACCGCTCCGCGATCACCTGGTACCCGGACTTCGAACAGGCCCCGGTCAGCGTCTCCGTCGCGATGCCGGTCACCGTGCCGAAGTCGACCGACGGCATCCTCACCGCACCCGTGCTGGCCGCCGCGACCTCGGTGGACGGCACGCTCACGCAGCAGCTCGACGCGGCCGAGGACCACAACGTCGCCGTGGCCGTCGACCCGCGGATCATCGCCTCGATCCGGATCCTCGGCGACAACGCGCCGTCGAGCGCGGTCACCTGGCTGCAGCGTCTCCAGTCACTGCGCAACGAGACCTTCGCACTGCCCTACGCCGACGCCGACGTCACCGGCCTGCGCCAGGCCGGGTCCGACGGCATCCTGTCGCCGATCTCCCTCGACCAGTCCGTCAAGTCCGAGAACTTCCCCGGCGCCGAGACCCCGGCACCGACACCGACGGCCACGCCGGGGCAGACCTCGTCGCCGGCCCCCACCGAGGCCTCGAGCGACAGCGCGACGACCGGCGACGGTACCGACCAGGCGCAGCAGACCCTGCCGACCACGGAGTCCCTGCTCGACTTCCCGTACTCGATGGACTCGATCGCATGGCCGACCGAGGGAACGGTGTCCTCCGCCGACCTGCCCGCCCTCGAGCGTGCCGGAACGAAGACCACCATCGTCTCGAGCGGCAACACCTCGGCTGGCGCGGACACCACCATCACCGCGTCCGAGAAGATCGGCGACGACCACGTGCTCGTCTCCGACCAGTCGATGTCGTCGATGCTCCGCCGAGCCGCCACCGCCACCGACCGGCAGAGCTGGTCGTCGACGATGTCCGAGCTCACCGCGACGCTGGCCACCTCGGCCCGTGCCGCCACCGCCACGGGGCCGATCCTGCTGACCCTCGGGCGCGAGTGGCCGTCCGACTCCGCCCGGCTCAGCCAGGCGCTCGACGCCCTCGAGAGCACCGCCTGGGTCGCTCCGGCCGACCTCTCCACCGCCTCGAAGGCCGTCGCCGGGTCGCTCACGCTCGCCAGCGCGTCCACCGGCGAGGCCCGCATCGACCAGCTCCGGCGACTCGTGCGCGGAGAACAGGGGCTCTCCGCGTTCGCGACGATCCTCGGAGACCCGAACCAGCTGACCGCCCCGGCTCGGCTCCGTCTGCTCGCACTCGCCTCGAACGCGTGGCGTGACGACGACCAGGGGCTCGCCGCCGCGGTCGACGCGCGCACGGCAGCCTGGGCGAAGAGCACCACCGAGGTCGGGATCGTCGACTCGAGCAGCCTCACCCTGCTCGGCGACCGGTCATCGCTGCCGGTGTCCATCCGCAACAGCTCGGACTACCCGGTCACGGTGCACCTGTCCGTGCAGCCGTCCAACTCCGCGCTGCGCGTCGTCCGCAACGACATCGTCGTCGAGATCCAGCCCGACTCGTCCACGCGCGCCACCGTCCCCGTGCAGTCGGTCGCGAACGGCAGGGTCGAGCTGACGATGTCGCTCTCGAGCCCGACGGGCGTCGCCGTGGCCCAGCCCGCGACCGTCGAGCTGAACGTGCAGGCCCAGTGGGAGACGGTCATCACCGCGGTCGCCGCGATCGCCCTGATCGGCATCTTCGGCTTCGGCATCTTCCGCAGCATCCGCAAGCGCATCCGCCGCCGCAACGGCGAGCTCGACGATGAGGACGACGACGACCCGAACCGCCCCCTGGCGGTCCAGCCGACGGTCGGGGGCGCGCAGGCACCCGTGACGCGGCCTGGAGGCACGGATCACCGCTCCGGAGCGGCTCCCGCACCCAGCGGGGCCGCGTCCACCGCCGGGGCGGCGACCGCAGCGCCGGGTGCAGCGGCGAACGCGGCGGTGGACCACGGCCCCCTGCACGACGCCATCGCGCGCGCCGGAGCCGAACCGGGCCTCCCGTCCGACGCCGCACGCAGCACCGTCGCCGACGACCGCGACCCCGAGGAGCCGACCATCAGCGCCAGCCAGCCCCAGCCCGACGTCGACGCCGAGCCGGTCGCTGAGCGCAGCCTCGGCCGGGCGAGCGCCATGCTCGCCGCGGGGACGATGCTGTCGCGCATCCTCGGCTTCGCGAAGACCTTCGTGCTGGCGTACGCGATCGGTCAGACGCAATCGCCGGCGGCGGATGCATTCGCGGTCTCCAACCAGCTCCCGAACAACATCTACGCGCTGATCGCGGGTGGCCTGTTGTCCGCCGTCCTCATCCCGCAGATCGTGCGTGCGATGAAGCAGCACACCGACGGTGGCACGGCCTACGTCAACAAGATCGTGACGCTCGGCGGTTCCCTGTTCATCGTCATCGCCATCGTCGCGACCCTCATCGCCCCGCTGCTCGTGCAGGTGTACGCGCAGACCGCGTCGGACGACGGCAAGGGGTTCACGCCCGGTCAGATCGACCTCGCGGTGGCGTTCGCGTTCTGGTGCCTGCCGCAGATCCTCTTCTACGCGATGTACTCCCTGCTCGGCGAAGTCCTCAACGCGAAACAGGTGTTCGGCCCGTTCACGTGGGCGCCGCTCATCAACAACGTCATCTCGATCGCCGGGCTCGTCGTCTTCATCGCCATGTTCGGCGGCAGGGCCGCGAACTCCGGCGTCGACGACTGGACTCCGCTCAAGATCGCCGTCCTCGCCGGTAGTGCGACCCTGGGCGTGCTCGCTCAGGCCGCCTTCCTGCCGTTCTTCTGGCGCCGGGCGGGCCTGAGCTTCCGCCCTGACTTCCGCTGGCGTGGCGTCGGCCTGAAGTCGACGGGCACGGCGGCCGGGTGGCTCTTCGCCATGATCCTCGTCACCCAGCTGGCGGGCATCGTGCAGTCGCGCGTCGCATCGCTGGGTTCCGGTGCCGCGGGCAATGCGGTGCTGCAGAACGCCTGGCTGCTCTTCATGCTGCCGCACTCGATCATCACGGTCTCCATCGCGACGGCGTACTTCACACGGATGAGCCACGACGCGGAACGAGGCGACCTCGGCGCCGTACGGAAGAACCTGTCGCTCTCGCTGCGGATCGTGGGACTGTTCACGGTCTTCGCAGCGATCGCGCTGATGGTCGTCGCCGTTCCGTTCGGGCGCATGTTCTCCAACACCTTCGACGGGGCACTGTCGATCGGCGCGGTCCTGCTGGCCTACATGCCGGGGCTCGTGCTCTTCAGCATGTTGTTCATCATCCAGCGCGTCTTCTGGGCGATGCACGACCACCGGACGCCGTTCCTCATGCAGTGCGTCCAGTCGGTGCTGTTCGTGATCGGCGCCCTCGCGGTCACCACGCTCCCGAACGAGGCGATCGGTGTCGCGATCGCAGCGTGCACCACACTCGCGGGCACCGCGCAGACGATCGTCGCCCTGGTGCTCGTCCGCAAGCGGCTCGGTGGCATCGAAGGACCGGTGGTCACCCGTTCGCACGTGCAGTTCGTCATCGCCGCGCTCATCGCGGGCGTCGCGGGACTCCTCGTCGTGAACTTCTTCGGGGCGTTCTCGGCGAGCGGCTTCGCGATGGCCGACTTCACCGGAGCGCTCATCACCCTCGTCCTCGCCGGCGCGGTGATGGCGGCCGTGTACTTCGGAGCCCTCGTCGTCGCGAAGAACGGTGAGATCGGCAACGCCGTCCGGATGCTCCGCAGCAAGCTCGGCCGCTGATCCCTGCCGAGCACCACACGCTCACGGGCCGTGTGGAATGCCTCGCCGGTACGATGGGTTGACCCCGTCAGACGCAACGGAAGGGCAATCAGGCATGCGCCAGCTCATCATCATCGGTTCCGGCCCGGCCGGGTTCACCGCCGGCATCTACGCAGCGCGCGCAGAGCTCAAGCCGCTCATCGTCGCCTCCAGTGTCGAGACGGGCGGTGAACTCACCAAGACGACCGAGGTCGAGAACTTCCCCGGCTTCCCCGAGGGCATCCAGGGCCCGGACCTCATGATCAAGATGCAGGAACAGGCCGAGAAGTTCGGCGCCGAGGTCCTGTACGACGACGCCGTCTCCGTCGACCTCACCGGCAAGGTCAAGAAGGTCACGGTCGGCTCCGGCGAGACGTACGAGGCCCTCGCCGTCATCTACGCCACCGGCTCCGCGTACCGTCACCTCGGTCTCGCCGACGAAGAGCGTCTCTCCGGCCACGGAGTCTCGTGGTGCGCGACCTGCGACGGCTTCTTCTTCCGCCAGAAGAACATCGCCGTCGTCGGCGGTGGCGACTCCGCCATGGAAGAGGCGACGTTCCTCACCCGCTTCGCCGACAAGGTGACGGTCATCCACCGCAAGGACTCCCTGCGTGCGTCGAAGATCATGCAGGACCGCGCGATGAACGACCCGAAGATCGAGTTCGCCTGGAACAAGGAGGTCACCGGCATCACGGGTGACTCCGCGGTCGAGGGCGTCACGCTCAAGGACACCGTGACGGGCGAGGAGTCCGAGCTCGCGCTGGACGGCCTGTTCATCGCGATCGGCAACGACCCGCGCACGCACCTGATCCACGGCCAGATCGACATCGCGCCCGAGGGCACGATCGCCGTCCAGGGCCGCTCGTCGAAGACCAACCTGCCGGGTGTCTTCGCCGCCGGTGACGTCATCGACCCGACCTACCGCCAGGCCATCACGGCTGCGGGTTCCGGCACGGTCGCCGCGCTCGACGCCGAGAACTACCTCGCCGAGCTCGACGACGCACTGACGGACGAGGCCGAGGGCGTCGGTCCGACCGAGCCCGCCATGGTCGACGTCATCGCCGCACGGGCCTGACCCGCCTCGGAATACCACGACGGCATCGCCGTTGTACCCCCTGAACGACTTCTCGAAGGAGCACACATGTCCAACGCCAAGGCTGTCACCGACGCCACCTTCTCGGACGAAGTCCTGAAGTCCGACAAGACGATCCTCGTCGACTTCTGGGCCGAGTGGTGTGGGCCGTGTCGCGCGGTCTCGCCGATCCTCGACCAGATCGCCGAAGAGCACGCCGGCAAGATCGAGATCGTGAAGCTCAACGTGGACGACAACCCCCAGTCGGCCATGAACTACCAGATCACGTCGATCCCGGCGATGAAGGTCTTCAAGGGTGGCGAGGTCGTCAAGACCGTCATCGGCGCCAAGCCGAAGCCCGCACTCGAGGCCGACCTCGCCGAGTTCCTCGCGTAGGTCGCCCCACACGAACGGCCCCGCTCTCCCCGGAGAGCGGGGCCGTTCTCGTCCGGAGCCACGGGATGACGATCGGCCCCGACCCGGAACCCGGGTTCCCCGGGCCGATGTCGTAGTGTGGCGGGAATGTCCTACTGAACGGAGCACTCGATGACGAACGGCAACAGCCTCGACCCCTGGTACGACTCCTACGCCCAGCGCACCGCCGGGCTGAGCGCCTCCGAGGTCCGAGCACTGTTCGCCGTCGCCTCGCGCCCCGAAGTGGTCTCGCTGGCCGGCGGAATGCCGTTCGTCTCCGCGCTCCCCAGAGAGCTCGTCACGGGCTCCCTGGACCGTGTCATGAACGAGGACGCCGCCATGGCGCTCCAGTACGGCGGGGGTCAGGGCCTGCGGTCCCTCCGTGAGCACATCGTGGACGTCATGAGCCTCGAGGGCATCCGTGCCAGCGCCGAGGACGTCGTGGTCACCACCGGCTCGCAGCACGCCCTCGACCTCGTCACACGGCTGTTCATCGATCCGGGCGACGTCGTGCTCGCCGAGTCGCCGTCCTACGTCGGCGCGATCGGTGTCTTCCGGTCGTACCAGGCCGAGACGGTGCACGTGACGACGGACGAGCTCGGTCTCGTCCCCGAAGCGCTGCGCGAGGCGATCGCGAACCTCCGCACCCGGGGCAAGCGGATCAAGTTCCTCTACACGATCCCGAACTTCCACAACCCGGCCGGCGTCACGATGAGCCGCGAGCGCCGCATCGAGGTGCTCGACATCTGCCGGTCGAACAACATCCTGGTGCTCGAGGACAACCCGTACGGGCTCCTGTGGTTCGACGAGCCGGCACCACAGGCGATCCGGTCGATCGACGAAGAGGGCGTGGTGTACCTCGGCTCCTTCTCGAAGACCCTCGCACCAGGGTTCCGCGTCGGCTGGGCACTCGCGCCGCACGCCATCCGCGAGAAGCTCGTGCTCGCCAACGAATCAGCCGTCCTCGCGCCGAACTCCTTCGGGCAGTACGTCGTCAACGCGTACCTCGACGCCGCCGACTGGAAGGGTCAGGTCGACACCTTCCGGGGCATCTACGCCGAGCGTCGTGACGCCATGCTGTCCGCGCTGGGGGAGTTCCTGCCGGACCTGTCCTGGACGAAGCCGAACGGTGGCTTCTTCGTGTGGCTGACCCTGCCCGAGTCCCTCGACTCCAAGGGCATGCTGCCGCGCGCGGTCAAGGAGCTCGTGGCCTACACGCCCGGCACCGCGTTCTACGCCGACGGACGCGGGGGCGGACACATCCGTCTGTCGTTCTGCTACCCCACGCCGGAGCAGATCCGGGTGGGGGTCAAGCGTCTGGCCAACGTCGTCAACGACGAGCTCGAACTCATCGAGACGTTCGGCCCGACAACCCGCCCCAACAACGTGGTCCGTGAGACCTCGTCCGTCAGCGCACCGCCGCCGAACATCTCCTGATCAGCGCTTTTCCTCAGTGCTGATCGCACAGCACCGCAGTTCCACACCGGAGGACCCCGCATGGCCGAGCTCACCCGTCGTCACGTCGTCGTCGTAGCCGGAGGCATCTCGCACGAGCGCGACGTCTCCCTCCGCTCCGGTCGTCGGGTCGCCGACTCACTGACCGGCTACGGCTGGCAGGTCGACCTGCGCGACGCTGACGCAATGCTCCTGCCGGCTCTCACCGAATCACGCCCGGACGTCGTGTGGCCGGCACTGCACGGCGCCTCCGGAGAGGACGGGGCCCTGCGGGGCATCCTGGAGGCCGTGGACATCCCGTTCGTCGGCTCACGTTCGACGTCGGCCCGCTTGGCATGGGACAAACCGACTGCGTCAGCGCTGGTCGCCCGCGCCGGCGTCCGCACCCCTCGTTCGGTGACGCTCTCCCACGACGTCTTCCGCGAGCTCGGTGCCGTCGGAGTCCTCGAGGCCATCGCGACCGAGCACCCGGTGCCGCTCGCCGTGAAGCCGGCTCGAGGCGGGAGCGCACAGGGCGTGACCCTGGTCGACAACGTCACGGACCTGCCCCGGGCCATGGTCACGGCCTACACCTACTGCGACGACGTGGTCGTCGAGCAGCTCATCCGCGGGACCGAGGTGGCGGTGGGCATCATCGACACCGGGGACGGTCCGGTCGCCCTTTCCGCCGTGGAGATCGTGCCCCGCAACGGCATCTACGGCTTCGAGGCGCGCTACAACGCGGGGGAGACGACCTTCTACACGCCGGCGCGACTCTCCGAGGAGTTCGCCGCTGGGGCCGCACAGGCAGCAGTCGCCGCGCACGCAGCACTGGGACTCCGGCACCTGTCACGCGTCGACCTGATCATCGACGGGGCCGGGACGCCCTGGTTCCTCGAGGCCAACGTGCTCCCCGGGCTCACCGAGACGTCATTGCTCCCGCAGGCGCTGTCCGCGTCCGGTTTCGACCTCGGCTGGACCTACGCCGAGCTCGCCGAGCAGGCCATCCGGGACCACCGCGCCTGATCAGCCAGCGCCGATGTTCCACGTGGAACGCGGACGGGGAACCGGCCGCAGACCGGGCAACGACCACTGAGTCGACGCCCGGGGAGGCAGTGTGCCAGCCGGAGGAATTGTCGTGCCGGTCTCGCTAGGGCGAGCGAGATGTTCCACGTGGAACGTTGCGAACTCCTGAAGTACCGCTCTCCACGCGACGTACAGGCCGCGCTACTGGGCGACGAGCGGGGTTCGACGCGGACGACGATCGGCGCATCATCCACGTTCCACCGAAACAGCACCGAGGGCCAAACGTCCCCGCTGCATCGCGCGAGCGACGATGCCGGAGGAGCTGCCTCGAAGTGCTGGCGTGAAGGGCGAGCCGATGCATGTCACGACTTCACCCTCACCTGAGGGCGAGTGTGGCAACTGCTGTCGCACCTTGACCGACTCGGCCTGGATGATCGCAGGAGCCTCCGGAAGGTCCCACCGGTGTCTCCACCCCCGTGAACGCACCACAGGCGCTCACAGCCACGCTCAACGGCGCTGACGGGGTGTCTCAGTCGCCGATGTCCCGCACGCCGAGCTCGGCGAGGATCCGGTTGAGGTCGTCGCCGTTCGCGAAGTCGATCGTGACGGAACTCTTGCGAGCACCGACCGCGATCTTCACCCGCGTGTTCAGGCGGTCACCGAGCCGCTCAGCGAGGTCGTTGAAGTGCGCCTGACGCTTTGATGGCTCAGCCTTTGGCTTCGCCGGGGGCGTCTTCGCGGAAAGCTGCTGCGCGATCGCCTCAGCCGCACGCACTGACAGGTCCTCGTTCACGATCTTCTCGGCGAGGTACTCCATCGCCTCCGCGTCCGGTGCGGCGAGGATGGCCCGAGCGTGTCCAGCGGAGAGCACGCCTGCCGCAACACGCCGCTGCACGGGGGAGGGAAGCCGCAGCAGTCGGATGGTGTTCGTAATCTGCGGACGTGATCGACCGATGCGCTGGCCGAGCTGCTCCTGGGTGATCCCGAAGTCGGCGAGCAGCTGCTGGTACGCCGAAGCCTCTTCCAGGGGATTCAGCTGGGCCCGGTGGAGGTTCTCCAGCAGCGCGTCCCGCAGCATTGCGTCGTCGGGAGTGTCCTTCACGATCGCCGGGATCGTGCTCAGACCGAGTTCCTTCGTGGCACGGAGACGGCGCTCACCCATGATGAGCTCGTACTGGGGCTCGGTACCCGTCGCGCCGGGAATCGGCCGAACGACGATGGGCTGCAGAACACCGATCTCACGGATCGAGTGGACGAGCTCCTGGAGCTCCTCTTCGCGGAACTCCTTCCGCGGCTGCTGGGCGTTCGGGATGACGTCGAGCGGGTTCAGGTTCGCAAGTCGCGCTCCCGGCACGGCGACCAACTCGTCGGCCGTCGGGGCAGATGCGGGCGAGCCACCCGTCGGGAAGAACACGTCGACGGGTCGGTCCTGCTGATCGGTTGCCGTCGGGATCAGGGCGCCGATGCCTCGGCCGAGTCCGGTTCGCTTCGGTGCCATCAGTGCTTCGCTCCTCGTGCTGCGATCTCGGCGGCCGCTTCCAGGTAGGACAGCGACCCGGTGGAGTTCACGTCGTAGGCGACGACACTCTGGCCGTAGCTCGGTGCTTCGCTCACGCGGACCGATCGGGGGATCATCGCCTTGAGCACCTGATCGCCGAAGTGCTCACGGACGTCGTTCGCCACCTGGTTCGACAGGTTCGTACGGCTGTCGTACATCGTCAGCAGGATCGTGGAGACCCGGAGGTTCGGGTTGAGGTGCCGCTCGATCAGTTCGATGTTCCGAAGCAGCTGGCTCAGGCCCTCGAGTGCGTAGTACTCGCACTGGATCGGGATGAGGACCTCCTGTGCGGCAACGAACGCGTTGATCGTCAGCAGGCCCAACGACGGCGGGCAGTCGATGAACACGTAGTGGTACGGCTCATCGAGCGACTGCAGATACATGTCGAGCGCAGTCCGGAGACGCTGTTCGCGCGCCACCAGTGACACCAGCTCGATCTCCGCGCCGGCGAGGTGGATCGTCGCTGGCACGCACCAGAGCGTGTCGGACTCAGGGGAGGCCTGCACGGTGTCGGCCATCGGGGCCTCGTCGACGATCACGTCGTAGATGCTCGCGACCTCCGCCTGGTGGTCGACGCCGAGCGCCGTCGAGGCGTTGCCCTGCGGGTCCAGGTCGATGACCAGTACGCGAGCACCACCGTGCGCGAGCCCTGCAGCGAGGTTCACGGTCGTCGTCGTCTTGCCGACGCCGCCCTTCTGGTTCGACACGGTGATGATCCGCGTTTCAGAAGGAAGTGGGAACTGCTGTGTGGCGATCGCGCGCCGTCGACGGTTCAGGTCGGCGATCTCGCGAGCGAGCGGTGTCGACGCGTCGTAGTCGGTCGATGAACTCAACGAGTGCCTCTTCCCCGGTTCAATGTTTCACGTGGAACGCGGAGCCACTGGCGGCCGGATGACCCGGCCCGAGCCGCAGCGTCAGTCAACTGTAGCCCGGAAGACGCGGGTGGTCTCGTCGACCACACCCTCTCCGAGCTCGAGCACCTCGACGTCGGAGAGGTGATTCCGGAGGATCACCTTCCGGGCCTTCTCGATCTCTTCGTCGACGCGCGCACCCTTCATGAGGATGAGCTCGCCGCCGGAGCGGACCAGGGGCACGGTGAGGGGGATGAGCTTCGACAGTGCACTGACGGCCCGCGCGGTGACCTGATCGACGACCACGTCGTCAGCCACGTCCTCTGCACGACCGCGAAGCACCGTGACGTTCTGCAGCGCGAGCCGGTCGGACTCGCTGCGGAGCCAATCGGTCCGACGCTCCATCGGCTCGATGAGGACGAACTCGACGTCCGGACGGGCGATCGCGAGCACGAGACCCGGCAACCCTGCCCCCGAGCCGACGTCGGCAACGCGACCACGGGCCTCCAGGAGGGGCGCGAGCAGTGCGGAATTGAGGATGTGTCGCGTCCACAGGCGGGGAAGCTCGAGCGGGCCGATCAGGCCCAGCTCCTCACCCCGCCGCGCGAGCTCGTTCGTGAACGATCGCGCAACCTCAACCTGGTCACCGAAGAGTGCCGCAGCCGCGGCAGGCTCCGCCTCCAGCACCGGCGCATCCTCGGCCGGGACGGGTACGTCCGTCATCGGGTGACGACCGTGTGGCGGTCCCGACCCTCACCCTCAGACTCCGAGTGGAAGCCCTTCTCGGCGACCAGGTCGTGGACGAGCTTGCGCTCGTAGGACGACATCGGGGGGAGCGCGGCCGACGACGAACCTGCTTCGATGCGCTCGACCGCGGTGTCGACGAGTCGCTGCAGCTCGTCAGCACGGGCGTCCCGCGAACCACCGACGTCGAGGATGAGCCGGCTGAACTCGCCGGTCTCCGCTTGCACGGCGATTCGGGTCAGTTCCTGCAGCGCCGTCACGGTGTCGGGCTTCGACAGCACGCGGAGCGCCTCACCATCATCGGTGACGGACAAGTACACGCGACCCGCGCGTTCTTCGATCTCGATGTCGCCGTCGAGGTCGCAGATGTCGAGGAGTTCCTCGATGTAGTCCGCCGCGATGTCCGCTTCGTCGCGGGCGTCCTCGGTTTCGGTGTCCGTCGCCTGCACGGCGGCTGCGGTGTCCTGCTCGGTCACTTACTTCTTCCCGTTCTTCTTCTGGCGCTGCTTGCCGACCGGCTGCTGACGCTGGGTGGTGACGCGCACCGGCTCGATCTCCGTCGCGCCGGCGCCGGCACCCGCCTCGGCGAGGACCGGGCTGGCCGCACCGCGACGCTGTGCCTTCTTGGCCAGGCGGGCTTCACGAGCAAGTGCGGCTTCGGAGCCGGGGGTCGGCATGCTGCGGATGACGAAGTACTGCTGCGCCATCGTCCAGAGGTTCGAGGCGAGCCAGTAGAACATGACGCCGAGGGGGAAGCTGAGGCCCGAGATCACGAAGACCAGCGGGAGGATGTACAGCATCATCTTCTGCTGGCGGTACATCGGAGACTCCTTGGTCTCCGGGGACATGTTCTTGGCGACGAGCTGCAGCTGGGTGATGAACTGCGACGCGGTCATCACGACGATCATGAAGCCGGCGATCGCACGCACCTCCCACCCGGAGGCGTTCGTGAACGTCTCGTGCAATGGAGCGCCGAACAGAGCTGCGTTGCCGAACGACGCCGCCAGGTCGTTCGTCAGCAGGCCGATGCCGGTCTTGTTGATCTGGGCCTCGTGCAGCACGGAGTACAGCGAGAAGAAGATCGGCATCTGCAGCAGCAGCGGCAGGCAGGAGCTGAGCGGGTTGGTCCCGGTCTCCTTGTAGAGCGCCATCGTCTCGCGGCTCATGGCCTCGCGCGAGAACTGGTCCTTCTTGCCCTTGTACTTGTCCTGGATCTTCTTCAGCTGCGGCGCGACCTCGAGCATGCGGCGCTGCGACTTGATCTGCCGGACGAAGATCGGGATCAACGCTGCGCGGACGACGAACGTCAGGAAGATGATCGAGAGCACCCACGTGATGCCCTCGTTCGGGTCCATGCCGATGCTCTCGAAGATCCAGTGGAAGCCGACGAGGATGGCCGAGACCACCCATTTGAGCGGCCAGAGGATCGTTCCGATGATGTCCATGGGGACGGCTACGCCTTTCGAGTGCGCTGGGGGAGCAGGACCGGCCGAACCGTTCCGACCGCGGGGTGCGGCTGCTGCGGGATCGGCGCGAGGACGAACCCGAACCGGTTGACGACGAACGGGTGACGACGTTCCTTGACGTCGTCGATACCGCCAGCAGCCCAGGGGTTGCAACGGGCGATGCGCCAGGCGCCCATGGCGGATCCGCGCACGACGCCGTACTGCTGGATCGCTTCGAGCGCGTACCGGGAGCACGACGGGTGGTAGCGGCAGACGTTGCCGTACAGCGGGGAGATCACCGCACGGTAGGCCCGGAGCACGACGACGCACGCGTTGCGTGGGAGCAACGCGATGACCCAGGCAAGCCGGGTCCACAGAGTGCGGTTCATGCTGCCTTCTCCACCCCGCGCGCGAAGGAGCGCGTGACGTCTTCGAGCAGGGTAGGCCATCCGGCCTGCGATGCGGCTGGCAGTACACGGACCACCACGTCGAAGCCCTGAGGGCACTCCCCGAGCAGGTCGTGCGCGATCGCCTTGAGCCGCCGCCTCATCAGGTTCCGGGTCACGGCGTTCCCCACCGTCTTCGCGACGATGAAACCGAACCGCGTCGGTCCGTTACGGTCGACCGGCTGACGGACCACGGACACGACGACGTGCGCCGTGGCGCTCTTGCGACCACGACGCACGACGTTCCGGTAGTCTTCCCCGCGCACGATGCGGTTGGCGCTGGCCAACACTGCGACGCCGGGGTCAGACCGAGGACCGGATCAGGCGATGAGCCTGATCAGGCCGAGAGCTCGGTACGGCCCTTGGCGCGACGCGCCGACAGGATGGCGCGGCCGGCACGCGTCCGCATGCGGAGACGGAAGCCGTGCTTCTTGGCGCGGCGGCGGTTGTTCGGCTGGAAGGTGCGCTTGCTCATGATGTTCTCCACACGGCTGCTCGCGGCGAGCCGTCACGTATGTGTAGCCGTCCGGGTGTCGAACGACGCAGATGGGCGCGACCAAAGGGCCGCAGTCAACTGGTTAACGGTACGTGACAGCGGCGAGCAGGTCAAACCCCGCCCGGACCGGTCGCGCCGCCGAGGTCGGGTCTGCCGTCGATCGAGCCCATTCTCCACATTGGGGACAACTTCCGTTCGGTGGGACTCGGTCCGGTCCTTTACAGTGGGGTGATCGATCCCCCCGATGGCCGGTACGACAGGGAAGTACTCCTGTCGGACAGCTCGAGGTGGTCGTGGACAACACTGTGGACAACCCTGTGGGAACCTCCGCGGCAACGAGGCGTCGACGAAGCCCCCGGAGCCACCGACGATCCGCCGGCGACGACCTGGTCCCGAGTGCGGTCGCCGAGGACGCCACGGCATGTCCGACCCCGCAGGACGCACCCTCGTCCGGCAGCGAACGCACGACACGACCCCTGGAGACGAGCGCGACATGACGATGCCGGCCGACCCCGTCGAGGACCTCTGGTCATCCGTACTCGGACTCCTCGCCGAGGACCCCCGCATCACGCCGCAGCTCCACGGGTTCCTGAACCTGGTCGAGCCGAAGGGCGTGCTCGCCGGCACCCTGTACCTCGAGGTGCCGAACGACCTGACCCGGGGCATGCTCGAACAGCGCATCCGCATCCCGATCACCGAGGCGGTCGCGCGCATCGGTGACGACTCGGTCGCGAACTTCGCGATCACGGTCAACCCCGATATGGCATCGGAGCCGCGGGTGGACCCAAACGTCCCCGAGTACGCCGAGCCCGTGCAGGAAGCCGTCGAGCAGAGTGCCGCGCCGCGCCAGTACATCGAGGCGCCGTTCGTGCCGAGCCAGATCGACTCGCCCGGCACCAGCGGGCGCCCGGAGTCGCGGCTCAACCCGAAGTACAACTTCGACAACTTCGTCATCGGATCGTCCAACCGGTTCGCCCACGCCGCAGCGGTCGCCGTCGCCGAGGCACCGGCCAAGGCCTACAACCCGCTTTTCATCTACGGGGACTCCGGGCTGGGGAAGACCCACCTGCTCCACGCCATCGGGCACTACGCCGAGAGCCTCTACCCGGGGATCCGCGTCCGCTACGTGTCGAGCGAGGAGTTCACCAACGACTTCATCAACTCGATCGCGAACAACCGCTCGAACCAGTTCCAGCAGCGGTACCGCGACATCGACATCCTGCTGATCGACGACATCCAGTTCCTGCAGGGGAAGGACTCCACGCAGGAGGCCTTCTTCCACACGTTCAACACGCTGCACGACCACAACAAGCAGGTCGTCATCACGTCGGACGTCGCGCCGAAGCACCTGACCGGGTTCGAGGACCGGATGCGATCGCGCTTCGAGTGGGGCCTGATCACCGACGTGCAGGCGCCCGAGCTCGAGACGCGCATCGCGATCCTCCGCAAGAAGGCACAGTCCGACCACCTCCAGGTGCCGGACGACATCCTCGAGTTCATGGCGTCGAAGGTGTCGAGCAACATCCGCGAGCTCGAGGGCACCCTGATCCGGGTCACCGCATTCGCGAGCCTGAACCGCACGGCCGTGGACATGGCCCTCGTGCAGACGGTCCTCAAGGACCTGATCACCCTCGACGAGGACAACGTCGTCGCGCCGACGGACATCATCAACCACACCGCGGAGTACTTCAAGCTCTCCGTCGACGACCTGTACGGGTCGTCCCGCTCCCAGGCGATCGCCACGGCACGACAGATCGCGATGTACCTGTGCCGTGAGCTGACGAGCCTGTCCCTGCCCAAGATCGGGCAGCTGTTCGGCAACCGTGACCACACCACGGTGATGTACGCGAACAAGAAGATCACCGAGCTGATGAAGGAGCGTCGGTCGATCTACAACCAGGTCACCGAGCTCACCAGCCGTATCAAGCAGGACCGCCGCTACCGCTGAGATCGGCCCATCTCCGGCCCCATCCACCATCTGAGACGGTTCCATGGGCCGGAGTTCTCACAGTGTGGATAGCCTGTGGATAACTGTGGAGGACACGCCGCCCGGTTGTACACAGGTGGGGGGTCGCCTGTGGAGACTGGGGATGGAAGTGGATAGATGAGATTCATTCATCCCGTTAACGCTCACACACCGCTCACAAGTCACAACTGTGTAGTTCCCTACTGCGGAGCGGGATGCACAGGGTTATCCACAGTGTGCACAGGCGTTAACACCATTACTCCTGGTTAACGATCAATCTCTGCGGGACAACCTTGTGGACGGCGGGATGACAAGAAATCCGGCCCCCGTCCGCCTGTGCCAGAATGGGGCGGCCGGACAGTCCAAGCCGATCGACAGGGGTTCCAGCTGTGAAGTTCGAGGTCAACCGGGACGTCTTCTCCGAAGCCGTCTCCTTCGCAGTGAAGCTCCTCCCGCAGCGCACGACCCTCCCGATCCTGTCGGGCGTCCTGATCCACGCCGACGGAGATCGTCTGACGCTCTCGTCGTTCGACTACGAGGTGTCAGCGCAGACGTCCATCTCGGCCCAGATCGACGAGCCGGGCACGGTCCTGGTCTCCGGTCGGCTGCTGAACGACATCGCGAGCCGGCTGCCGAACGCCCCCGTGTCGTTCACCACCGAGGACGCCAAGATCTCCGTCTCCTGCGGGTCGGCGCACTTCACGCTGCTGTCCATGCCGGTCGAGGAGTACCCGACGCTGCCGGAGATCGGTCCGCAGACCGGGGTGATCCCCGGCGACGCGTTCTCCGAAGCGGTGTCCCAGGTCGCCGTCGCCGCCAGTCGCGACGACGTCACCCCGGTGATCACCGGTGTCCAGCTCGAGGTCGGCGACAACGACCTCTCCCTCATCGCGACGGACCGCTACCGCGTCGCCGTCCGCACCATCGCGTGGGACTCCGGCCGAGTCGGCTCGGACCCCCTGCACGCGCTGGTCCCGGCCCGCACCCTGCAGGAGGTCGGCCGCACGTTCGGTTCGGCGTCCACGGTGTCGGTGTCGATCAGCGGCAACTCCGACCGCGAGCTCATCGCGTTCCACGCCGACGACAAGACCGTGACGTCGTTGCTCATCAAGGGCAACTACCCGCCGGTCCGCCGGCTCTTCCCCGAGACCGTCAACGACCACGCGGTGATCAACACCGCGGAGCTCGTCGAGGCGGTCCGACGGGTCTCCCTCGTCCTGGAGCGCGAAGCGGCGCTCCGGTTCTCCTTCACGGTCGACGGGCTCACGCTCGAGGCGATCGGATCCGAACAAGCGCAGGCGTCAGAGTCGATCAGTGCGTTGTTGACCGGCGAGGAAACGGTGGTCTCGTTGAAGCCCGCCTTCCTCCTGGACGGACTGAACGCGGTGCACTCCGAGTTCGTCCGCATCTCCTTCACCAAGACGGAGAACCCCAACAAGCCGGGCCCGGTGCTGATCACCGGCCAGACTTCGCAAGAGGCCGCAGCCACCGATGGATACCGGTACCTGCTGCAGCCGAACCTGCTGCTGCGATAGGCGCAACAGGCAACCTGCGCTGGCGCACACCACCGGCAGCATCAGCGCGACGACGAACAGAAGAGGAAATCATGCACATCGGTCTTGTCGGCCTTGGTCGCATGGGCAACAACATGCGTGCCCGTCTCCGCAACGCAGGTATCGAGGTCACCGGGTACGACGCGAACCCCGCCGTCTCGGACGTCGCCGACCTCGGCGCACTCGCCGCCGCCCTCCCCGAGGGCAAGCGTCTGGTCTGGGTGATGGTCCCGCACGGCAAGATCACCGACGACGTGATCACCGACCTGGCAGGCGTCCTCGGCGAGGGCGACCTGGTCATCGACGGTGGCAACTCCAAGTGGCTGGACGACACCAAGCACGCCGAGCAGCTCGGTGCGCGTGGCATCCGCTACATGGACGCCGGCGTCTCCGGTGGCGTCTGGGGCAAGGACAACGGCTACGGCCTGATGGTCGGCGGTGACGCCGCGGACGTCGAGTTCGCGATGCCGGTGTTCGACGCCCTGCGCCCCGAGGGTCCCCGCGAAGAGGGCTTCTCGCACGCCGGCCCGATCGGCGCCGGCCACTACGCGAAGATGGTCCACAACGGCATCGAGTACGCGATCATGCAGGCGTACGGCGAGGGCTACGAGCTCCTCGAGGCCAAGGACCTGATCACCGACGTCCCCGCCGTGTTCGCCGGGTGGCAGCGCGGAACGGTCGTCCGTTCCTGGCTGCTCGACCTGATGGTGCTCGCGCTGAACGAGGACCCGAAGCTCGACGAGCTCGAGGGCTACGTCGAGGACTCGGGCGAGGGACGCTGGACGCTCGAAGAGGGCATCGAGCTCGCCGTGCCGATGCCGGCGCTGTCGGCGTCGATCTTCGCGCGCTTCGTCTCGCGTCAGGGCAGCGCCTCGCCGACGATGAAGGCCGTCGCGGCACTCCGCAACCAGTTCGGCGGTCACGCCGTCAAGAAGTCCTAGGACTTCCCGGGGGAACCCGGCCTCGGCCCGCGTGCACGTCGACCATCTCCAACTGACCGACTTCCGGAACTACCGGGAGGCGGACGTCGTCCTCGCACGCGGGCCGAACCTGTTCGTCGGGCGCAACGGACAGGGCAAGACCAACCTGGTCGAGGCGATCGGGTACCTCTCGACCCTCGGCTCGCACCGCGTCCCCACCGATGCAGCCCTCGTCCGTCAGGGATGCGACGCCGCGATCGTCCGGGCACGGCTCGCGCACGAGGAACGCAGCATCCTCGCCGAGGTGCAGATCAACCGCACCGGTGCGAACCGTGCGCAGGTCAACCGCTCGGCGATCAAGCCGCGCGAGCTGCCGCGGTACTGCACGAGCGTGCTCTTCGCTCCGGAGGACCTCGCGCTCGTCCGCGGTGAGCCGGCCGGGCGGCGCCGGATGCTCGACGAGCTGCTCGGCCAGATCGCACCGCGGATGCAGGGCGTGCTCGCCGACTACGACCGCACGCTCCGGCAGCGGAACACCCTGCTGAAGTCGGCCCGGGCCACGGGTGCGAAGGCGAACGCGCTGTCGACGCTCGACGTCTGGGACGACCGGCTCATCGGGCTCGGCGCCGAGATCGTCGCGGCGCGTGACCACCTGACCCGGCGGCTCGCACCCTTCGTGGCCGAGGCCTACGCGACCGTCGCCGGCGAGCACCACGACGCCTCGATCACCGGCGTCCTGTCGATCCGCGGTGGCGACCCCGAGTCCGCGGCGGCCACCGATCCCGTCCTCGGGACCCCGGACGAGCCCGTCACGGTCGCGTCGGCTGCCGAAGCGTTCGCGGCTGCCCTCGAGCGTCGTCGCCGGGACGAACTCGACCGCGGGCTCACCCTCGTAGGGCCGCACCGGGACGACGTATTGTTCCGGCTCAACGGGTTACCAGCCCGTGGGTACGCGAGTCACGGCGAATCCTGGTCCTTCGCGCTGGCCATCCAGCTCGCGAGCGCCTCGATCCTGCGTGCGGAGTCGAACCTGGGCGACCCGATCATCATCCTCGACGACGTCTTCGCCGAGCTCGACGAATCGCGCCGGGAACGGCTGGCGAACGCGGTCGCCGACTACGAGCAGGTGCTCATCACCGCCGCGGTGTTCGGTGACGTCCCCCCGAAGCTGGCGGCGCACACCGTGCGGATCGAGGCGGGCACGATCGTGACCGACGAGGCGGACGCGATCCGGGCCTCCAGTCCGGCGACGGATGCCACGGACGTTGACGGCAAGGCGGACCCGACCGACGCCCCCGACCCCGCCCCCGCCGAAGCCGACGTCTGATGCCGAAGCCCCGCAAGCCCACCGAACCCTCGCAGGTGTACCGCCACCTCCGCGCGGTGTTCGGCGACCCGTCCAAGCGCGGCACCGATGCCCGCCGACGACGTGCTCGCGAGTTCGACGCCGACACCGTGCCGTACGGGCGCGGTCGTGAGCCGAAGGGGCTCGCCGACATCGTCGGTTCCCTCGCTCAGGAGCTCGGCTGGACGGAACCCCTCGCGCGCTCCGAGCTCTTCGTGGACTGGCCGAGCGTCGTCGGCGAGGAGCTCGCGAAGCACTCCCGACCGGTCACCATCGACGACGGTGCACTCGTCATCCGGTGCGACTCGACGGCTTGGGCGACCCAGCTCCGACTGATGCGCGCGACCGTCACGACGACCATCGCGGAACGGCACCCGGAAGCCGGGGTCGAGTCGATCAGGGTTTCCGGCCCTGACGCCCCCACGTGGAAACGCGGCCCCAGGACGGTCCAGGGGCGCGGTCCTCGCGACACCTACGGTTGAGGCGACGAAATCATCCTGGAGTGCCAGAAAAGCCCGTCTGTGGGGCAGATGAGCCCTCGAAAGAGGGGCCTCTGCGGTAGACTGGGAGGTGCAGTGCGCGGGCGTTCCGCGCGCAGGCAGGAGCACGCTCGACATGGCATCAGAATCTGACGACGACCGACAGAACCCGCTCGGTGCGGAGACCCCGCAGAGCGAACCGTCCTACGGCGCAGACCAGATTCAGGTGCTCGAGGGACTCGAAGCCGTCCGCAAGCGTCCCGGTATGTACATCGGTTCGACCGGCCCCCGCGGCCTGCACCACCTGGTCCAGGAGATCGTCGACAACTCCGTTGACGAAGCCCTCGCCGGGTACTGCGACACCATCGACGTGAGCATCCGTGAAGACGGCGGCGTCCGGGTGGTCGACAACGGCCGTGGCATCCCGGTCGACGTCCACGCGGCCGAAGGGGTCTCCACCCTGCAGGTCGTCCTCACCGTCCTGCACGCCGGCGGCAAGTTCGGCGGTGGCGGCTACGCCGTCTCCGGTGGTCTGCACGGCGTCGGTTCGTCCGTCGTGAACGCGCTGAGCTCCGAGCTCGACGTCGAGGTCCGTCGGCAGGGCCACGTCTGGCGCCAGAGCTACACCGACGGTGTCCCGGTCGCCCCCGTCTCCAAGGACGAACCGACCGACGAGACCGGCACGACGATCACGTTCTGGCCGAACGCCGAGATCTTCGAGTCCGTCGTCTTCGACTACGAGACCCTGCGCACGCGCTTCCAGCAGATGGCCTTCCTGAACAAGGGCCTGCGGATCAACCTGCGCGACGAGCGAGCCCCCGAAGAAGGGGAAGAGGCCCGCAACGACTCCTTCATGTACGAGCGCGGTCTCGCCGACTACGTCGAGTACATCAACGCGCAGAAGAAGGCCGACCTCGTCCACCCCGACGTCATCGGCTTCGAGTCCGAGGACCCGGAGCGCAAGATCGCGCTCGAGGTCGCGATGCAGTGGAACACCTCGTACCAGGAGAGCGTCCACACCTTCGCGAACACGATCAACACGCACGAGGGCGGGACCCACGAAGAGGGCTTCCGCGCCGCGCTCACGACGCTGGTCAACCGCTACGCGCGCGAGACGAAGATCATCAAGGAGAAGGACGACAACCTCACGGGCGACGACATCCGCGAAGGGCTCACCGCCGTCATCTCCGTCAAGCTCGGTGAGCCGCAGTTCGAGGGGCAGACGAAGACCAAGCTCGGCAACACCGAGGCGAAGTCGTTCGTGCAGCGCGTCGTCGGCACCGAGCTGACCCACTGGTTCGAGAGCAACCCGACGCAGGCGCGCGACGTCGTCCGCAAGGCGATCCAGGCGTCGCAGGCACGGCTCGCTGCCCGCAAGGCCCGTGAGACCACCCGCCGCAAGGGGCTGCTCGAGTCGGGCGGCATGCCCGGCAAGCTCAAGGACTGCCAGTCGAAGGACCCGACGGTGTCGGAGATCTTCATGGTCGAGGGTGACTCCGCCGGCGGTTCCGCCGTGCAGGGGCGCAACCCGATGACCCAGGCGATCCTGCCCCTGCGCGGCAAGATCCTGAACGTCGAGAAGGCCCGGCTCGACCGCGCCCTCGCCAACCAGGAGATCCAGTCGATGATCACGGCGTTCGGCGCCGGCATCGGCGAGGACTTCGACCCGGACAAGGCCCGGTACCACAAGATCGTGCTGATGGCCGATGCCGACGTCGACGGCCAGCACATCACGACGCTGCTGCTCACGCTGCTGTTCCGCTACATGCGTCCGCTCATCGAGCACGGCTACGTGTACCTCGCGCAGCCGCCGCTGTACCGCCTGAAGTGGTCGAACTCCGCGCACGAGTACGTGTTCAGCGACCGGGAGCGCGACGCCCTGATGCAGGCTGGCCTCGCGGCCGGCAAGCGCATCCCGAAGGACAACGGGATCCAGCGCTACAAGGGCCTCGGCGAGATGGACTACAAGGAGCTCTGGGACACCACGATGAACCCGGACACCCGCACGCTCCTGCAGGTCACGTTGGAGGACGCGGCCGCGGTGGACAGCACCTTCTCGACGCTGATGGGTGAGGACGTCGACGCACGTCGCCAGTTCATCCAGCAGAACGCCAAGGACGTCCGCTTCCTCGACATCTAACGGCCAGGAGGCGCGGCGTGAGCCGCGTCGACCAGTCCTGACCACCTGTGGTCGCGCCCGGCGCGACCAACGGAACCACAGCCTCCAGGCTGTCCAGAAAGGGAACGAAGCCACATGGCTGACGACAACGAGAACGGCGCCGACGAGCAGCCCGAGATCGTCCACGGCGACAGCGGGGACATCGTCGTCTCCGGTGATCGCATCTCGCAGGTCGACCTGCAGCTCGAGATGCAGCGCTCGTACCTCGACTACGCGATGTCGGTCATCGTCGGTCGTGCCCTGCCGGAGGTCCGCGACGGCCTCAAGCCGGTGCACCGCCGTGTGATCTACGCGATGTTCGACGGCGGCTACCGCCCGGACCGTGCGTTCTCGAAGTGCTCCCGCGTCGTCGGTGACGTCATGGGTCAGTTCCACCCGCACGGTGACTCGGCGATCTACGACGCTCTTGTCCGCCTGGTGCAGCCGTGGTCGCTCCGGTACCCGCTCGCGCTCGGCCAGGGCAACTTCGGTTCGCCGGGCAACGACGGTGCCGCCGCCCCGCGGTACACCGAGACGAAGATGGCGCCGCTCGCGCTCGAGATGGTCCGCGACATCGACGAGGACACCGTCGACTTCCAGGACAACTACGACGGCCGCACCCAGGAGCCGGCGATCCTGCCGGCCCGGTTCCCGAACCTGCTCGTCAACGGCTCGGTCGGCATCGCGGTCGGCATGGCCACGAACATCCCGCCGCACAACCTGCGCGAGGTCGCCGAGGGTGCCAAGTGGGCGCTCGACAACCCCGACGCCACCCGCGAAGAGCTGCTCGCCGCGCTCATGCAGCGCATCAAGGGCCCGGACTTCCCGACCGGTGCGCAGGTGCTCGGCACCAAGGGCATCCAGGACGCCTACCGCACCGGCCGTGGCTCGATCACGATGCGTGCCGTCGTCTCGGTCGAAGAGATCCAGGGCCGCACCTGCCTCGTCGTCACCGAGCTGCCGTACCAGGTCAACCCGGACAACCTGGCGATCAAGATCGCCGAGCTCGTCAAGGACGGCAAGCTCGCCGGTGTCGCCGACATCCGCGACGAGACCTCCGGCCGCACCGGGCAGCGCCTGGTCATCGTGCTGAAGCGTGACGCCGTCGCCAAGGTCGTGCTGAACAACCTGTACAAGCACACCCAGCTGCAGGAGAACTTCGGCGCGAACATGCTCGCGATCGTCGACGGGGTGCCCCGCACCCTGCCGCTCGACGGGTTCATCTCGGCGTGGGTCGCCCACCAGGTCGACGTCATCGTCCGCCGCACGCAGTTCCGTCTGCGCGAGGCCGAGAAGCGCGCCCACATCCTGCGCGGCTACCTGGCCGCGCTCGACGCCCTCGACGAGGTCATCGCGCTCATCCGTCGCTCGCCCGACGTCGAGGAAGCCCGCACCGGCCTGATGGACCTGCTGTCCGTCGACGAGATCCAGGCGCGCGCGATCCTCGAGCTGCAGCTCCGACGTCTCGCCGCCCTCGAGCGCCAGAAGATCCACGACGAGGCCGAAGAGCTCGAGCGCAAGATCGCCGACTTCCAGGACATCCTCGGGTCGGAGAGCCGCCAGCGGTCGATCATCCGCGACGAGCTGAGCGAGATCGTCGACCGCTTCGGTGACGACCGCCGTACCGAGATCATGTTTGGCTACGACGGCGACATGTCGATGGAAGACCTGATCCCCGAAGAGGAGATGGTCGTCACCATCACCCGCGGCGGCTACGTCAAGCGCACGCGCAGCGACCAGTACCGCTCGCAGCACCGTGGCGGCCGAGGTGTCCGCGGGGCCCAGCTCCGCGCTGACGACATCGTCGAGCACTTCTTCGTCACGACGACGCACCACTGGCTCCTGTTCCTCACCGACCAGGGCCGGGTCTACCGCGCCAAGGCGTACGAGCTGCAGGAGGCCGGCCGCGACGCCAAGGGCCAGCACGTCGCGAACCTGCTCGCGATGCAGCCCGACGAGCAGATCCAGCAGGTGCTCGACATCCGCGACTACGAGGTCGCGCAGTACCTCGTCCTCGCGACCGAGCACGGTCTGGTGAAGAAGACCGCGCTCACGGAGTACGACACGAACCGCACCGGCGGCATCATCGCGATCAACCTGCGCGACGGTGACAAGCTCCGTCAGGCGCTCCTCGTCGACGAGCACGACGACCTGCTCCTGGTGTCACGCCAGGGCATGTCACTCCGGTTCACCGCGACGAACGACACCCTGCGTCCGATGGGTCGGTCGACCTCGGGCGTGAAGGGCATGTCGTTCCGCGACGGCGACTCGCTGCTCGCAGCACGGGTCGTGTCCGACGACGGCTTCGTCTGGGTGATGACCGAGGGCGGCTACGCCAAGCGCACCGCGGTCGACCAGTACCGGGTGCAGGGCCGTGGTGGTCTGGGCATCAAGGTGGCCAAGTTGGCGGTCGACCGAGGCGATCTCGTGGGCGCTCTCATCGTCGGTGAGGACGACGAGGTGCTCGTCGTGCTGCAATCAGGCAAGGTGGTAAGGTCTGCCGTGGCCGAGGTCCCTGCCAAGGGCCGTGACACGATGGGCGTCGTCTTCGCGAGGTTCGCGGAGAACGACCGGATCATCGCGGTGGCCCGGAACACCGAGCGGAACCTGGACGACCAGGACGACGCCGAGATCGAGCCCGCGGGCCCGGTGGAGACGGTCAGCCCTGCCGAAGCGGCCCCGGATTCCACTGATCCCATCGACACCGAGCCCGTCGCAGACGAGGCCGGAGAGGACCAGTCAAGCAATGAGTAGTGTCGCCGAGAAGCTCCAGAAGAAGGCGAAGCGACCCGTCGGCACCCGCCAGGTGCGGTTGCGACTGGTCTACGTCGACTTCTGGTCGATGGTGAAGCTCAGCTTCCTCATCGCCCTGGCCGGCAGCATCGTGATCGTGGTCGCCACGGCACTGGTGTGGGTCATCCTGAACCAGACGGGTGTGTTCACCCAGGTCGACGCCCTGTTGAAGGACGTCACCGGCCAGAACAGTTACTCGATCATGGACCAGTTCTCGCTGGGCCAGGTCCTCGGGTTCTCCATCGTCGTGGGCATCCTCAACGTGGTCGTCGGCACCGTGCTCGGCGCCATCGTGAGCGTGCTCTACAACCTCAGTGTGCGGATCACGGGCGGTCTGCTCGTGGGCTTCACGAACAACTGACACACCCGGGCCGGATGGGCCCATCGCTCGATTTCGTTCCGACGGGATCGTACGGTAGGCTTTCATCCGGTCTGAGGGGCTATAGCTCAGGCGGTTAGAGCGCTTCGCTGATAACGAAGAGGTCCAAGGTTCAAGTCCTTGTAGCCCCACCAGTTCTTCGGAACACCACGACAATTCCATCCCGTCGCCGATCACCTCGGTGGCACTCGGGGCCTTAGCTCAGTTGGTAGAGCGCCTGCTTTGCAAGCAGGATGTCGGGAGTTCGATTCTCCCAGGCTCCACTCGCATCAGCCCCTGGTTGCCGACTCCGTCGTCTGCCCAGGGGCTTCGTTCTGTGCCCGTGCGCGCCGCCGCCCCTGCGGCGCGACCGTCGCGGGCGGCTCGGTCGTCGTGTCTGTCTGCGCGCCTTCGGCGACGCGCCGCTCCGCGATGGGCGGGTCCGCCATGCGGTGTCGTCTTCGTCGAGTGTCACGACATGCCGCATGCGCGATGGCCGGGTTCGCCATGCGCTGCCGTCTTCGTTGAGTGGTCACGACGTGCCGCGTGCGTGGTGGCGTGGTGGCACGAAGTGTCGTCTGCGGGCCGCCTGGGCGACAGGTTGCGACCGCACAGCGTTGCCTCCGCGCGTTGCGCGATCAGTACCGGACGGGAGGCGCGGGGCCAGGCCGGCGCGGGCCTCCAGACCGGTGGATGGGCGCGTTCAGGGCACGCGGCGCGGGTGTACGCATGCCATGCCCGGGAACGACGAAGGGCCCCGGCGACAGCCGGGGCCCTTCGTACGAACCGGGAGGTCAGGCGGCAGGCTTCTCCGCCGTGTCGGCGTCGTCGGCGACCCAGAGGTCGTCGTCGGCGCGGAGCGTCTGGTAGGCGGCGTACGCAGCACCGGCGACGGCCACGACGCCGACGATGATGAGTGCGACTCCGCCGAAGCCGAGACCCTTCTTCTGCTGCGACGGGACGTACTTCGCAGCAGCCTTCTTCGCGCTCTTGCTCTTCTTCTGCGCGTTCTTCACGATCTTCTTGACCCGGGGGTCCTTCGCGAGATCGGTCACGCTCAGCACCGAACCAGCGGTCGAGACGAGTCCGGGGACCACCTCGGACTGGAACTTGTGCGAAGCGCTCTGCGCTGCCGAGGTGGCAGCGTGCACGCCGGTGGCGAACGCAGGACGGATCCCGTTGTCGATCGCGTTCTGCACGCGGGGTGCGATGTCCTTGCGAGCTGCGTCCGCGGCGTTCGACCGGGCCTCGGCCAGGATCGCGTTCGCGTGCTCGAGGACCTTGCGCTGCTCGCCGAGGAGCGAGGCGGTCTGGCCCTTGAGCTTCTTGATCTGCTTCCGACGCTTTCGCGGGATCTCGATCGTCGTCATCTGGTACCTCCATCGGATCGGCGTCACCCCATCCTGCCACCACAGTGCCTGACAGGTCACGGAACCGCAGCTGTGGGATCCGTCCACGGTCAGGAGTACATGCGAGAATCGGAACATGTCTCTGCACACCGCTGTCGCAACGATCCACACCAACAAGGGCGACATCCGCGTCAACCTGTTCGGCAACCACGCACCGAAGACCGTCAAGAACTTCGTCGACCTCGCCACGGGCCAGCAGGAGTGGACCCACCCCGGCACGGGCAAGGTCTCGACCGACAAGCTCTACGACGGTGTGATCTTCCACCGCATCATCAAGGACTTCATGATCCAGGGCGGCGACCCGCTCGGCCAGGGCATCGGTGGCCCCGGGTACCGCTTCGACGACGAGATCTCCCCGGAGCTCACGTTCCAGAACCCCTACATCTTCGCCATGGCGAACGCCGGCATCCAGGGGGGCCGCGGCACCAACGGCTCGCAGTTCTTCATCACCACGGTGGCGACGCCGTGGCTGCAGGGCAAGCACACCATCTTCGGCGAGGTCGCCGACGACGAGTCCCGCGCGGTCGTCGACGCGATCGAGGGCGTGGCGACCGACGGTCGTGACAAGCCCGTCGAGGACGTCGTCATCCAGAGCATCGACGTCGAAGGCGTCTGACCCGCACGTGACCGACCAGGCGTACAACCCGAACAACACCTGCTACCGGCATCCGGACCGGCAGAGCTTCGTCCTCTGCCAGCGCTGTGGGCGGACGATCTGCCCGGAGTGCCAGACGCCGGCGGCGGTCGGGGTGCACTGCCCGGAGTGCGTGCGTGAACAGCGCGCACAGTTCGCAGCGAACCGTCGAGCGTCCGGAGCCCCCAGTGGATTCACGGTCGCTCGGCGGCGCTTCGCCATGCTCGACCAGAAGGCCACGGTCGTCATCGTGGCCGTCACGGTCGCCATCTGGTTGCTCGACCAGGTGAGCGGGGGGTTCTTCACGAGCCTGTTCGCCTACAACTCGCTGTTGCTCCCCACGCAGCCGTGGCGCGTGGTGACCGTACTGTTCGTGCACTCGGGCATCTTCCACATCCTGTTCAACATGTGGGCGCTGTGGATCTTCGGTCGGATGCTCGAGAACATGCTCGGCGCGTGGCGGTTCCTCGCGCTGTACTTCATCACCGGGATCTTCGGGTCGATGCTCGTGACCGTCCTCGCTCCGGGGACCTGGGTGGTCGGAGCGTCCGGCGCCATCTTCGGTCTCTTCGCCGCGTTCTTCGTCCTGCAGCGCAGTTTGGGGAACAACGCCGTGCAACTCCTCGTGATCATCGGGCTGAACCTGGTGATCGGGTTCCTGCCCGGGACCAACATCTCGTGGCAGGCGCACGTCGGCGGGATCATCGGCGGGTTCTTGATGGGCTTCGTCTTCGCGCAGACGCGGAACATCCGGAAGCGCCCACTGCAGATCGCGTTGATCATCGCGGCGGCGGTGCTCGGCGTCGCCCTCACCGCAGTCGGGTACGCCGTCACAGTCGGCTGAAGCAGCCGCAGCATCACCCTCGAACGCCCCGTCGCACTGCGGCGGGGCGTTCGTCGTTCCCGGGGTGCCCAGCTCGTCCGGATCTCCAGCGGTCCACGGCTGTCTGCAGCTGTCCACAGTGTCGCCAGGACTTATCCACAGGTGTGGAGAAGTCCGTGAGTTACACCAGTGTGATTATCCCCACTGTGGACTCAGCTGTGGATAACTCCGGGGCGGTGTTGTGGATTGTCGTGTGGAGAGTGGGGAAAAGTGTGGAGAACAGTCGGATCATCGAGGATGTGCGGTTCGGCGGTGCTCCGGCTTGTGGAGAACGACGAAGCCCGCCGCACCTTTCGGTGCGACGGGCGTCGGAAGAGCAGGGGGCCGGGGTCAGCGCCACCGAGTGGTCATGAGGAAGCCGACGAACATGATGCCGAAGCCGATCACGATGTTCCACGAGCCGAGGCTCGGAACCGGCAGCGTGGCGTTCGAGATGTAGAAGACGATCACCCACACCAGGCCGATGAGCATGAAGCCGAACATGACCGGCTTGAACCACACCGGGTTCGGGGCGTCCCCCGCGGTGTCGACCGAGTCGGCTCGGGTCGTCCGGGCGGGCTTGGTGCGGTCCTTGTCCTTGGCCATGGCCGGTATCCTACCGTGACCACGTGTGCACATCGGCCCGCGGACCGCCGCACACATCCCCCACGAGTACGGTGAACCGCCATGACCAGGATCCTCGTCGTCGACAACTACGACAGCTTCGTCTACACGCTCAACGGGTACGTACAGCAGCTCGGCGCCGAGACCGACGTCGTGCGCAACGATGCCTTCCCCGAGTCCGAGATCGCCGACCGCATCGCCGAGTACGACGGCGTGCTCCTGTCCCCGGGCCCGGGCACACCGGCGGCTGCGGGCGTCTCGATCCCCACCGTGCACGCGGCCATCGCTGCTGAGACCCCGCTGCTGGGCGTGTGCCTGGGCCACCAGGCCATCGCGGAGGCACTCGGTGCCACGGTCACGCACGCCGAGGAACTCATGCACGGCAAGACCTCCGAGGTCGACCATGACGACAGCCCGCTCTTCGCCGGCGTCCCGCACCCCTTCACGGCCACGCGGTACCACTCGCTCGCGATCGTCGACGGCACCGTCCCCGACGAGCTCACCGTGACCGCGCGCACCGGGGGCGGGGTCATCATGGGCGTCCAGCACCGTGAGCACCCGGTGTTCGGCGTCCAGTTCCACCCGGAGTCGGTCCTGACCGAGGGCGGTTACCGCATGGTCGGCAACTGGCTCGAGACCACCGGCCTGTCCGGAGCCGCGGAGCGCGCCGCCGACCTCGGCCCGCTCATCGCGACCCATCGCGCCTGACGAACGCGCCCGGCGGCAGACGCCGTCGTGTCATCGAGACGCCGCCGGATCCGGTGGCGTCTCGTGCGTTCCGGGGCGTCGTGCCGACAGGACGGCGTCTCCCGGGCACTGGGCCGGACCGCCTGCATGACGCGCGGGCGGTTGCGGTCGTGTGCCGGGCCTCCAGGCCGTCGCGACCAGCCTGAGGGCGGAGGCGACGAACAGACGTGCCTGTGGGCCCGGCGAACTGACTGGAGGCCCGTCACCCGTCCCTCGGGACGGTCACATCACGAGACGGTCGGCTCAGCGGCCGTCGTCGCCGTCGTCGCCACCGCGATCGTCGTTCCCGCTCTTGCCACCGTTGTCGTTGTTCGAGGTCGGGGCCTTCGGCGGCGCGGCGGAGCGTGCGCAGTAGGTGAGCGTGACCGCACTGCCCTGGGCGACGTCACCGGCAGGGGTGTCCTGCTGGGTGACGAGCCCGCCGGTGCACGAGTAGGACGGCGCCGGGTTCACGGTGAGCCCGAGCTGCTCGACGGTGGCCTTCGCCGCCGAGTACTGCTGCTGCGTGACGTCGGGCAGCTGAACCTTGCCGTTGGAGACCGTGAGGTTGATCACGATGCCCTTGGTGTGCAGGGAACCGGACTCGGGGTCGGAGTTCAGCACCGTGCCCTCGGGGACGTCAGCCGAGTAGTCGCTCGAGATCGCGCCGAGACGGAAGCCGGCGTCGTCGAGGGCCTGTTGCGCTGCCGCTTGCGACTGCCCGTTCAGCTCGGGTACGGGGACGCGTTCCGGGCCGAGCGAGACCACGACGTTGACGTTCTGGTTGCGCCCGACGTTCACCCCGGAGCCCGGGTCCGTCCGGATGACCGTGCCCTTGTCGACGCTGTCGGAGTTCTCCTCGACCTTGACGGGCGTGAGGTCCTTCTTGTCCAGGGCGCTGGCCGCTGCACTGTAGGTCGAGCCCGCGACGTTCGGCACGCTCACCGAGGACGACACCGGCGGCTTGCCCGGTTGCAGGTTCGCCACGAAGAACACGACGGCGACGATGACGGCGACGGTGAGGAGGATCCCGACCCAGATCCACGCGACCGGAGGGCGGTTCTGCTTGCGCTGCGGACGGTGCTCGGCGGTGTCGTCGTCGAGTTCGCGGAACGCCGAAGCCGCGTTGGTCGTCGTGCGGGGATCGACCCCGAACAGCACGGTCGAGGCGTCGTTCGCCGCGTTCTGCTGCTGCTTCTTGGTCGACGCGGGCACCCGGCCCGCCGCGGCCTGCTGCAGGTCCGAGCGGAACTCGGCCGCGTTCTGGAACCGGCGCGTGCGGTCCTTGACCAGGGCGTGGAGGGTCACGGCGTCGAGGGCCGGCGACACGTCGGGCGAGATGGTCGACGGTGCGACCGGCTGTTCGCTGACGTGCTGGTACGCGACTGCCACGGGGGTGTCCCCGAGGAACGGCGCGCGACCGGTGAGGAGCTCGAAGAGCACGACGCCGGTGGAGTAGAGGTCGGTGCGAGCGTCGACGGTCTCGCCGCGGGCCTGCTCCGGCGAGAAGTACGAGGCGGTGCCGAGGATCGACGTGGTCTGCGCGACCGTCGCCGAGGTGTCGGTGATCGCCCGCGCGATGCCGAAGTCCATGACCTTGACCTGGCCGCTGTGCGTGACCATGACGTTCGCGGGCTTGATGTCACGGTGGACGACGCCGGCGCGGTGCGAGTACTCGAGCGCGGTGAGGATGCCCTCGGTGATGCGGACGGCCTCATCCGGGGCGACGGCGCCCTCAGCGATGATGTCGGAGAGCGGACGACCCTCGACGTACTCCATCACGATGAAGGGGACCTGCACCTCGGCGCCCGACGGCTCGGACACCGTCTCTTCGCCGGCGTCGTAGACGCGGACGACGGTGGGGTGCGCCATGCGTGCAGCGGCCTGGGCTTCCTGCCGGAAGCGTGTGCGGAAGGCCGGGTCGTTGGCGAGGCTCGGCTTGAGGAGCTTCACCGCGACCTTGCGGCCGAGGCGGGTGTCGTTGCCGAGGTGCACGGTCGCCATGCCGCCCCGACCGATGACGTCACCGATCTCGTAGCGATTGGCGAGGAGCGTGATCCCCGCGGTCACACCTTCTGGCACGTACTCCTCCGTCTGTTCGTCCGGGCTAGTGTACGGCAGCACCACCTGGTGAGACGCTGGTCACGGAGGGGGCGACCGAACCGTTACCGAACGGTGTCGACAGTCCCCGTCCGGGGGGCGTTCACAGACCGTCCTGCGGGGTCTCGGTGGGGTTGATCCCCTCGTCCGGGTTGGTCGTCTCCTCGTCCGTGGGCTCGGTCCACTCGACCTGGGCGCCCGGCGAGGACGCGGAGACGACCGAGGCGTCGGACTGCGGCGACTTGCACGTCACCTTGTACGACAGCGTCACCTTGCCGTACTGGGCACCGGCGACGGTCACCGCCGTGCCCGAGGTGGAGCCGGAGCTGCTGCCGTTCGAGGTGACGGTGCCGTTGTCGATCGTGTACGTGTAGCTGACGTCCGAGTAGCCGGCGGGGCAGCTCGTGTAGGCCGGCCAGCTGAAGGTCACGCGACCGGACTCACTGACGGTCCCACCGGTGGCACGCTCGGGTGCCGGTGCGGTCAGCACGTCGCCGAACGCCTTGACGGTCACGAGGGTGCCGGGGGCCAGGCTGCCCTCGGGGCTGAGCGACTCGACGGTGCCGACCTGGTCGGACGACGTGGCGTTCGACCCGGCGACGACCTCGGCCTGCAGACCCTGGGCGCGGAGCTGGTTCGCGACCTGCTCGGCGTTCTGCCCCTGGAAGTCGGCCGCCGACACCGTGACGCGGGTCTCGGTCGGCTCGGGCGAAGGCGTCTGCGTGGGCGTGCGGCTGGGCTTCGGCGTGCTCGACGACTTCGTGGGCTCGGGCTCCGGAGCGTTGTTGGCGTTCAGCGCGTACGCGGTGCCGGCGGCGATCGCGAGCACGACGATGATGCCGACGACCCACCAGATCCAGGCGCGCTTCTTCTTCGGCTCCTCGGACTCGTCGGAGACGGGCGAGCGGGGGGTGCCCGGGCCACCGGCCACTGCGCCGGCCTGGGTGCCGAGCAGCGCGGTCGCGGCGTCGTTCCCCTGGCCCTGCGGCGGGTTGAACGCAACGGTGCCGTTCTGCGCGATCGCGGGGACCGCCACGGTGGCCGCGGCGACGTCACCACGACGCAGCGCCTGTGCGGCACGGGCGAGGTTGGCGGCCGTCGCGGGACGGTCGGCGGGCTTCTTCGCGATGCACGAGATGACCAGCGCCGAGACGGGCTCCGGGATGTCCCCGGGAAGCGCCGGCGGCTGCTCGTTGATGTGCGCCATCGCGATCGCGACCTGCGACTCACCGGTGAACGGACGACGACCCGCCAGGGCCTCGTACGCGACGATGCCGAGCGAGTAGATGTCGGTCGACGGCGAGGCGGGATGACCGCTCGCCTGCTCGGGCGACAGGTACTGCACCGTGCCCATCACCTGACCGGTCGCGGTGAGCGGGACCTGGTCGGCGATGCGGGCGATGCCGAAGTCGGTGATCTTGACGCGACCATCGGGCGTGATGAGCAGGTTGCCGGGCTTGATGTCGCGGTGCACCAGGCCGACCGCGTGGGCGGCCTGCAGGGCGTTCGCGGTCTGCGCGACGATGTCGAGCACCTTGTCGACCGGGAGCGTGTGCTCGCGCTCGATCATGGTCGACAGGGCCTCGCCGGGGACGAGCTCCATCACGAGGTAGGCGCTGCCGTCCTCTTCGCCGTAGTCGAAGACGTTGGCGATGCCCTCGTGGTTGACGAGGGCAGCGTGCCGGGCCTCGGCGCGGAAGCGCTCGAGGAAGCCGGGGTCACCGAGGTACTCGTCCTTGAGGATCTTGAGTGCGACGGTTCGGCCGATGACGAGGTCGGTCGCCTGCCACACCTCGCCCATGCCGCCGATGGCGACCCGGGAGGAGAGCTGGTACCGCCCACCGAAGGTGAGTCCGCTGGTGGGTCTCATTTGTTCAGCACCGCCTCCATGACTTTCTTCGCGACCGGGGCCGCGACCGTGTTGCCGACTCCGGACTGCCCGAGCCCGCCGCCGTTGCCGACGACGACCGCCACGGCGACCTCCGGGTCCTTGGCAGGGGCGAACCCCGTGAACCAGAGCGTGTAGGGATCGCCGGTGCCGCCTTCGGCCGTACCGGTCTTGCCGGCGACGTCGACACCGTCGATCTTGGCATTGGTCCCGGTCCCCGCGCTCACGACGCTCTGCATGGCCTCGGTGAGGTCAGCGGACTCGGAGGACGACAGCGGATCACTGTACTGCCTCGGGGAGAAGGACTCGACCGTCTTCAGGTCGCTCGTGGTGATCGAGTCGACGAGCGAGGGCTGCATGACCTTGCCGCCGTTCGCGATGCCGGCCGACACCATCGCCATCTGCAGCGGAGAGACCCGGACGCTGGCCTGGCCGAAGGCGCTCAGCATGAGCTGGGCCGTCGAGTCGACGTCGGGGTACTGGCTGGCGGTCGCCGCCATCGGGATCTCGATCGCGTCGCCGAAGCCGTACTTGTCGGCCATGCTCTTGATCGCGTCGTACCCGAGCTTCTGGCCGAGTTCGGCGAAGGGGATGTTGCACGAGTACTGGATGGCCGTGCGCAGCTTGACCTTGTCGCCGCCGCCGCAGGTCCCGCCCTCGGCGTTGTTGATGTACGAGCTCGTCCCGGGCAGCTGCAGTCGGGACGGGTTCGGGAACGTGGAGTCGAGGTTGTACTTGCCACCCTCGAGTGCCGCCGACGCCACCACGAGCTTGAACACCGATCCGGGGGTGTACAGATCCCCGCCGATGGCACGGTTCTGCAGCGGGGCGGTGTCGGCCCCGAGCAGCGCGTCGTACTGCCGCTTGACCTCGGCCGTGTCGTGCGAGGTGAGCGAGTTCGGGTCGTAGCTGGGCTTCGACACCATCGCGAGGATCTTGCCGGTCTTCGGCTGGATCGCGACGACGGCACCGCTGTTGGTGCCGAGCGCGTCGTACGCGGCCTGCTGCACGTCCGGGTCGATGGTCAGGTTGACGTTGTCGCCCTGGACGTCCTGGCCGGTGAGGATCGAGTTGAGGTTCTGGAAGAACGAGGCGTCCGAGTTGCCCGAGAGCACGGTGTTCTCTGCGCTCTCGATGCCGGTGTTGCCCTGTCCGATCGTGAAGTACCCAGTCACCGCCGAGTACAGGTCGCCGTTCGTGTACTTCCGCTGGTACTGGTACTGGTCGTCCACCGGGGTCGACTCGGCGATGGGGCTGCCGTCGACGAGGATCGCGCCACGCTTGGTCGAGTAACTGTCCAAGATGGTTCGGGAGTTCCGGGAGTCGGCGCGCAACGAGTCGGCCGCGAAGAACTGGATCGACGTCGTCGACACGAAGAGTGCGACGAACATGAGCACGATGACGGTCGAGACACCGCGGAGCTGTCGGTTCATCGACGACGCTCCTTCCTGGTCCGCCCGCTCGCGGCGGGGAGCGCGCCCTGCTGGACACGCTGTTCGGCGGGGATCGAGTCGGTCAGGCGCAGCAGCATCGCGGCGATGATCCAGTTGGCGATGAGCGAGGAACCACCGGCTGCCATGAACGGCGTGGTCAGGCCCGTCACCGGGATGATCCGGGTGATGCCGCCGACGACCACGAACACCTGCAGGGCGATGATGAAGCCGAAGCCGACACCGAGCAGCTTGCCGAAGTCGTCCTGCGCCATGAAGCCCACACGGATGCCGCGCGATGCGAACACGATGAAGAGGGCGAGGATCGCGAAGACGCCGATCAGGCCGAGCTCTTCGCCGAGCGACGCGACGATGTAGTCGGCGTTGGCGACCGGCGTGATGTACGGCCGGCCCTGCCCGAGCCCCGTGCCGGTGATACCGCCGTTCGCGAAGCCGAACAGGCCCTGCACGAGCTGGTAGCTCGCCTGGGTGTCGCGGCTGAAGACCTCTTGGTTGAACGGGTCGAGCCACTGTTCAAAGCGGCCGCGCACGTACTCCAGGACACTCTGTGCGACGAGGGCGCCACCGACGAACATCGTGAGACCGATCGCCACCCAGCTGATCCGTGCCGTCGCCACGTAGATCATCACGAGGAACAGGCCGAAGTAGAGCAGGGCGGTGCCGAGGTCGCGCTGGAACACGAGCACGGCCATCGCAGCGCCCCACATCACCAGGATCGGGCCGAGGTCGCGGGCGCGCGGGAACGTCATGCCGAGGAACTTCTTGCCGACGATCGACAGCGAGTCGCGGGCGGTGACCAGGTACCCGGCGAAGAACAGCGCCATGGTGATCTTCGCGAGTTCACCGGGCTGGAACGAGAACGGGCCAATCTTGATCCAGACCCGTGCACCGCCGATGTTCGTGCCGATGCCGGGCAGCATCGGCAGGAGCAGCAGGACGATCGTCAGCGCCATGAAGATGTACCGGTACCGCTGCAGGAACCGGTGGTTCCGGACGGCGACGAGCGTGATGATCGCCAGGACCATCGCGAGCATCGTCCAGACGATCTGCTTCACGCCGATGGCGTCCCAGCCGGACAGGCCGTTGTGGACGTCGATGCGGTAGATCTCGGCGATGCCGATGCCGTTCAGGACGAGCGCGATCGGCAGGATGAAAGGGTCGGCGTTCTTGGCCACGACCCGCAGCACCACGTGCATGACCAGCGCGAGGCCGAGGATGCCGCCGCCGACCCAGAGCACCGACTGGTCGAACAGCCGGCCCTTGGTGCCCAGCTGCACGAGCACCATCGCTCCCGCGCAGATGCCGCACGCGATGACGAGCAGGAACAGCTCGAGGTTCCGCGCGCGAGCGGGCTCCCGGAGCTTGATCGTGATCGCCTGCGTGAAGGACTGGGCGGCCGTGGCGTTGCTCATCGCGGGCTCCGCGTCGGGCTCGGTGACGGCGAACGGGTGGGCGAGGGCGACGGTGACGAGCTCGCGTCGCCGTCCCCACCGGTACCGGCCTGGTCCTCGCCGGTCGCCGCGGCCTTGCGCAGGCGGTCGACGATGTCACGGGCGTCGGTGAGCGACTGCGCGTTGATCGTCGAGCGGACGTTCTCGCGGGTGTAGTCCGGCAGGGACGAGACCGTGATGTCGGTGTCCTCGTAGACGTCGGACAGCGCCAACGGCCCGATCGACTGCTGCACGCCCTTGTAGATCGCGACGGTGCCGCGGTCGGTGCCGACGTAGTAGTGGTCCTGGGTGATCCGCCAGCCGACGAACACCGCGCCGACGAGCACGGCGACGGCGACCACGAGCGCCACGGTCCAGGACACTCGACGACGGATGCGGCGTCGGCGGTCCTCGGCGATGAGCTCGGCGAAGAACTGGTCGGACTCGGGTTCGAAGTGCGAGTCCTCGGGCGCCGTGGTGACCTTGAGCGGGTGCAGCAGGATCGTGGGGAGGCGGATCGGCTTGCGGCCGGTCGACGCCTCGAACGTGAGCGGTGCCGCGGCGGAGCCGACGGTGGTGGCCGCGTCGTCGTCGTCTTCGGGTTCGGTGTCCGTGACGTCCATCACCACGACGGTGACGTTGTCGGGGGCGCCGTGGTCGAGCGTCTCCTTCACCAGGCGCTGCGTGACCTGGTTGGCGTCCATGTTCGACGCCAGGGCGTGACGGATGCGCTCTTCGGCCAGGTACGACGACAGGCCGTCGGAGCAGAGCAGCCAGCGGTCGCCCGGCTGGATGTCCATGATCGCCGTGTCGACCTCGGGTGCGGCGTCGACGTCGCCGAGCACGCGCATGAGCACGGAGCGACGCGGGTGGACCGCGGCTTCCTCCGGCGTGATCCGGCCGCTGTCGACGAGCCGCTGGACGAAGGTGTGGTCCGACGTGATCTGCTGCAACTCGCCGTCACGGTGACGGTAGATGCGGGAGTCCCCGATGTGCGCGATCGCGATCTGCTCGCCGACGCGGATCATCGCGGACACCGTGGTGCCCATGCCGGTGAGCTCCTGGTGCTCGAACACGGTCTCGGTGATCAGCTGGTTCGCCGCGATGAGTGCCGACTGCAGCGCGAACTCGGCGTCGTGCGCCGAGGGGAACTCACGGTCGACCTCGCGGATGCGCCGGATCGCGATCGCCGAGGCGACGTCACCGCCGGCGTGGCCGCCCATGCCGTCCGCCACCGCGAACAGGTGGGCTCCGGCGTAGCCGGAGTCCTGGTTGTTCGCGCGGATGCGCCCCACGTGGGACACAGCAGCGCTCAGCGTGCGAGCGGTCATGCCGGGTTACCGCCGCAGCTCGAACGTCGTCGTCCCGATCGTGATCGGCGTGCCCTCTGCCACGAGGACGGGAGCGCTCACCTTCTGACCGTTGACGAAGGTGCCGTTCGTGGACTCGAGGTCGGTGAGGAGCCAGCCGTCAGCGCGCAGGTCGAGGCGGGCGTGGTTGGTCGAGGTGTAGTCGTCACGGATCACGACGTTCGACTCGCTCGAACGCCCGATCGTGATCGGGCCGCCGCCGAGGGGCATCTCCATGCCCTCGCGCGCGCCCTCGGTGATGACGAGGCGGGCCGCGACCGGCGAGGCGGACTGCTGCGAGCCTCCGGGCCGTTCGATGAGGTCGGTGAACGCGCCGCTCGAGACGGGGCCGGGGGCCGCTGCCGCAGGGACGGCGGGGGTGCTCGGCCCCGACGGGGCCGACTTCGGATCGGTCGGGATCGTCCGGACGCGCTGACCGAAGAGGTCGCTGCGCAGCGCGAACACGATCACGAAGACGAACAGCCAGAGCACCGCGAGGAACGCGAAGCGCAGGACGAGCAGGGTCAGCCCTGTGGTCATCGAGCACCTCCTTCGTTCTCCGGGATCACCCGGAACACCATACGGGTACGACCGATCTCGATGGTGGAGTCCGGCTCGACGATCGCCTGCTGGAAGTGCTGACCGTTCAACTTCGAGCCGTTCGTGGAGCCGAGATCGGTGGCCTGGGCGTGCTTGCCGTCCCACAGCACCTCGACGTGCTTCCGGCTCGTCCCGGTGTCCGCGATGGTGATGTCGGCGTCGCTGCCGCGCCCGACCACCGTGCGCCCGCGGTGCAGTCGGTGTCGCTGCGAGCCGATGTCGAGCACCGGGATCCAGGCGACGTCGCGCTGCACGGTGGTGGAGTCGACCTGCAGGATGCCCGTCGAGAGCGTGCCGTCCTGCTGGAGCCGGATGGTGACCGGGCCGGAGAACGAGTAGTTCTGCGCGACGGCGTGTTGGTGCACCATCTGGGTCAGTTCGTCGATGAGCGGGCGACCGACGTCGTTCATGCGCGTGAAGTCCGGCGGCGCCAGGCGCACGGTGAACTCGTTCGGCACGAGGATGCGTTCACGGGAGACCACTGCGGCCTTCGTGTCGAGCTCGCGCCGCAGGGCGCTCGAGATCTCGACGGGCTGCACCCCGGAGCGGAAGGTCTTCGCGAACGCGCCGTTGACGGCGCGTTCCAACCCTCGCTCGAAGTTGTCCAGCAGGCCCATGCGTCTCCCGTGTCGTCGGTCGTCAACCACTGCATGGTAGTGGTTGGCGTTGACACCCGTCTGTGCGTGGTAGTGTTTCGGGGCTGGCGCGAGTGGCGGAATTGGTAGACGCGCACGGTTCAGGTCCGTGTGCTGGAAACGGCGTGGGGGTTCAAGTCCCCCCTCGCGCACCAGGCGAGAACAGGAAAGGCCCCGGAGGAATCCGGGGCCTTTCCTGTTTCTCCGGAGTCTTTTCTCGGAGTCGTCCGCGGTTCCCGGCTGTCAGGCCCGGTCGGCGTCCGTCGTGTGGTCGGCATCCGGCCTGGAGGCACGGCTCGGCCCCGACACGCCGGTTCCGTCGAACCCGTGGTCGGCTCTCCGGGCCTGCTGCGAGGCGAAGAACGGGCGCGCGCCGGGCAGGAAGAGCAGGACGGCGGCGACGACCGACAGTGCGATCGTCAGGACCGCGAGTTCGCCGCCGGTGAGGCTCAGGAGCGCGCGGAAGGCCGCGACGACGACGAGCACGATGCGCGCGACGCGGGACCCCGCGGCCATCCGGAACACCGCCCACGTCACCAGCGCCCAGAGCACCAGGGCGACGATCCCGGCGAGGACCGGCTCCTGGCCGACCGCCGCGTCCGTCGCGAAGAACTGGAGCACGGTGGCGGCGACGCAGGCTGCCACCCACACCAACCACAGCACGAAGGACACGGTGACCACCTGCGGTCGGTCCGGTCGTCGGAGGATGAACGTCCTGGTCATGCTGCACCGTCCTCTGCCGCTCCCTGGTGCGGCACGTCGAGCGTACCGAGCGGACGGAGTCCTGCCGAGGTGCCCCGCTACGGTGACCGGGTGACCGACGAACGCACGACCGTCCCCCGTCCCGGTGTCGACGTCCCCGACGACCGTGGTCGCACGGGCCTCGATGCCGTGGGCCGTGCTCTCGACCGCAACCCCGACGTCGTCGTGCGGGACGTCGAGGTGGTGTCGAACGGTTGGCACGTGCTCCGCCGCACGACCCTCGACGTCCGGCGCCGCGACGGTCGGTGGGACCGGCAGCAGCGCGAGACCTACGACCGCGGCAACGGCGCGACGGTGCTGCCGTACGACGCCGAGCGCGGCACCGTTCTGCTCACGCGGCAGTTCCGGTGGCCGGCGTACGTCAACGGGCACCCGGACGGCATGCTGATCGAGGCCGCGGCGGGACTGCTCGACGAGGACGACCCCGAGACCGCCGTCCGGCGCGAAGCCGCCGAGGAGCTCGGCATCCGGCTCGGTGTGCTCGAGCACCTGGGTGACGTGTTCATGAGCCCCGGTTCGGTCACCGAGCGGGTCCACTTCTACGTCGGCGCCTACACCCCGGCTGACCGGGTCGAGGCCGGAGGCGGCGTGGAGGACGAGGGTGAGGACATCGAGGTGCTCGAGGTGCAGCTCGACGAGGCGCTCGCGATGGTGGCGGACGGTCGGATCGCCGACGGCAAGACGATCATGCTGCTGCAGTGGGTGGCGCTGCGGCGGATGTCACCCCGACAGGGCTGACCCGTCCAGGCCCACCGCACGCGCGATCGTCGTGCGGACCAGCCCCTCGCGGGTCGAGCGGTCGAGGTAGTCGACCAGGGCGTACCCGTTGGTGGCGTCGACGAGTGCGAAGAGCAGGCGTCCGACGCCGTCCGGGTCGTCGGTGCGCAGCACGCCCGCGCGCACGCCGTCGACGACGACCGTGGTCGCGAGGAGCTGCCAGTCGTCCATGACGTCCCGTGCGGCGGTCGCCAGTGCCGCGTTCGTGCGGCCGATGCTCCACGCGTCGGCCCACAGGGTGGCGACGTCGTCGCGCGCAGGGTCGGCGATGCAGCCGAGCAGGGTGCGGAGGCCGGAGACGGGGTCGGGCGCAGCGGCGACGATCGCGCGGACCTCGGCGACCTCGGCGTCCGCGACGGTGCGGAACGTCTCGCCGACCAGGTCCTCCATGCTCGGGCGGTAGTGGGCGACGAGCGAGGGCGCGACCCCGATCACGGCGGCGACCCCGCGGAGCGTCACCGCCGCGAGACCCTCGGCACGCGCCAGGTCGACGGCGGCCGCCGTGATCTGGGATCCGCGTTCGGCCGGACTCAGGCGCCGGCGGGCCGGTGTCGACGCCATCGCCCCACCGTAGCCGCGCGTCACGCGCCCTCGACCACGAACGCTGCCCAGAGGTCGGCCCGGGTCGAGAAGACGGAGAGGTCACGGTCGAGGAGCCTTCCGGCGTGCTCCACCCGGGCGCGGGCGGTGTGCCGGTGGATGCCGAGGACCCGTGCGGCGCGGTCGTACTCGCAGTTCTCCTGCAGCCAGGTCCGGACGGTGCCCGTGAGCTCGGTGCCGGCCGTGCGGTCGTGGTCGAGCAGCGGGGCGAGGAACGCGCGGGCGACGGCACCGGCGTCCACGTCGACGTGGGCGAGGTGGGCGAGGACGCCCTCTCGCGCGAGGTCGCCGAACTCGGTGGTGCCCGGGCGTCCTTCACGGCGTCGGTCGAGTGCCTGCACTGCCTCGGTGCGGGCGCGTCCGAACGACCGGTACGCAGTGCCGTCGGACAGGCCGGCGCGCAGGTCGAAGCGGTCGACGAGTTCAGCGACGATCCCGGTGTCGTCCGCGTTCACGCAGAGGAACAGGGCGTCGTCGACCGCGAAGAACAGGTGCCCCGGCCGGTCCTGCACCCACAGTTCGAGCAGGTCGACCACGGTGTCGAGGTCGTGGTCGGGGACGTCGACAGCGGCGATCCGGACGGGTTCGGCGGGCAGTGGCCCCCACACCTCGCGTGACGTGGCCTGCACCACCTCGGGTTCGCCGACGGACAGCATCGTGAGGAGTCCGGTGCGCAGGAGCCCCCGGGCGCGGGCGAGCTCGCGGTTCTGCTGCAGGGCGAGGCCGGCCAGGGCGATGACGGCCGTGACGACCTCGCGACCGGCGCGGTCGAGTGCACCGCCCTTCGCGATCGCGAGCACGCCGCTCAGGTGCCCGCCGCTGCCGAGCGTCTGCAGGGTGTACCCGACGCCCCGCTGCGTGGCGACCGGCAGGCTCGCCCGCTGCCCGGAGCGCAGCAGCCGCAGCGCCTCGGTCCGCAGGAGGTCGAGGTCGGCAGCGGGCAGACCGTCGGCGGGGTGTCCGCGGTCGAGCCGCCCGGAGACGTCGAACAGGCCGACCCACCCGTCGAGCTGCCGGGACAGCTCGGCGATGGTCGCGCCGAGTCCGTCCGGTCGCATCGCGGCGAGCGAGATGGCCCGCTGCGCGGCGAGGGCCCAGGCACCGCGTGCGTTGGCGTCCCGCGCGACCGCTTCGGCGTTGGCCTGCGCGACCGCGATGAAGGAGGTCTCGTAGGGCACCTCGAACAGCGGCAGTCCGTGTCGGGTGCAGGCGGCGACCAGGGCGTCGGGGGTGCCGGCGCGCACGACCTCGGTCCCGAAGCCGAGCGCCACGACACCACCGTCCACGAGCCGCCGGACGTAGGCCTCGGCGACCTCGTCGAGCACCTCGGCCTCGGCCCCGAACTGCGTGCCGGTCGTGAGCAGTCCCTGTCCCTCGGCGAGGAACGGGGTCGGGTCCTCGAGGTCCGAGCTGTGCAGCCAGGACAGCGGGGCGTCGAGGGCGTGCTCGCCCGCGTCGGTGAGCGGGCGCAGGTGGAGTTCACCACGGTGCAGCAGGGAGCGCAGCGTTGCGGGCATGCGGTCACCTTATCCACCGGGTCGGTCGACCACCGGCGCGATGTACACCGTGGACAGCGGGGATGGCCGACGGTGGCTCCTACCATCGCCGCATGTCCTCCACCGCAGCGCCCTCGACCAGTGCGACCACGGGCGGCCCGTCGCTGCCCCAGGAGCGGCGACTCGTCACCGCCGTCCCCGGCCCACGGTCGCAGGAGCTGCTCGCCCGGAAGGTCGGTGCCGTCGCTGCCGGGGTCGGAGTCGCCGTGCCCATCGCGGTCGTCGCGGCCGGTGGCGGCGTCGTGGTGGACGCCGACGGCAACTCGTTCGTCGACCTCGGTTCCGGGATCGCCGTGACGTCGGTCGGCAACGCCCACCCCGGGGTCGTGGCCGCGGTCACCGAGCAGGTCGCGGCCTTCACGCACACGTGCTTCACCATCGCCGCCTACGACGGGTACGTCGCCGTCGCCGAGGCGCTCAACCGCCTGACCCCCGGCGACCACGAGAAGCGGACGGCCCTGTTCAACTCCGGGGCCGAGGCTGTCGAGAACGCCGTCAAGATCGCCCGGAAGCACACCGGTCGACAGGCCGTCGTCGTGTTCGACCACGCCTACCACGGCCGTACGAACCTGACGATGGCGCTGACCGCGAAGAACCAGCCCTACAAGAACGGTTTCGGTCCGTTCGCCCCCGAGGTGTACCGGGTCCCGATGTCGTACCCGTTCCACGACGGTCTGTCGGGGCCCGAGGCGGCGAAGCGTGCGATCAGCCAGATCGAGAAGCAGGTCGGGGCCGAGAACACCGCCGCGGTCCTGATCGAACCGATCCAGGGCGAGGGTGGCTTCGTCGTCCCGGCGGCAGGCTTCCTCGGCGCCCTGTCCGAGTGGACCACCGCCAACGGCGTCGTGTTCATCGCCGACGAGGTGCAGACCGGCTTCGCCCGCACGGGCGCGATGTTCGCCAGCGAACACGAGGGGATCGTGCCCGACGTCGTCACCACGGCGAAGGGCATGGCCGGCGGGCTGCCGCTGTCCGGCGTGACCGGGCGAGCCGAGATCATGGACTCCGCCCACGTCGGCGGCCTCGGCGGGACGTACGGCGGCAACCCGATCGCCTGCGCCGCAGCCCTCGCCGCGATCGACGCCTTCGAGCACGACGGACTGGTCGAGCGGGCCCGTGGGATCGGGGACGTGCTGCTCGGACGGCTCCGATCCGCGCAGACGACCGACACGCGCATCGGCGACGTCCGCGGCCGAGGTGCGATGGTCGCGATGGAACTGGTGGACCCGGCCACGGGGGACCCGGATCCCGGGCTCACCGGCAGGGTGGTCCGGTACGCCTTCGAACAGGGCGTGATCGCGCTGACCGCCGGCACCTACGGCAACGTCGTCCGGTTCCTCCCCCCGCTGTCGATCGACGACGCGCTGCTCCACGACGGTCTCACCGTCGTCCTCGACGGGCTGGCCGCGTCGTGAGCGCGACGGTCCCCGCGACGGCTTGGCCCACCGTCCCCGACGCCACCGGACCAGCCGCCGAACAGGCGGTGCTCGACCGCGTCCCCACGGGCCTCCTGGTCGATGGCGTCTGGCAGCCGGCGGCCGACGGCAGGACCTTCGCCGTCGTCGACCCGGCCACCGGCGAGACGCTCCTGACCATCGCGGACGCCACCCCCGCCGACGGCCTCCGTGCCCTCGACGCGGCGGATGCCGCACGGCACGGCTGGGCGACCACGGCCCCGCGGCAGCGCGCCGAGGTGCTGCGCCGCGCGTTCGACCTGCTGCAGCAGCGCCGCGAGGAGTTCGCGCTCCTGATGACGCTGGAGATGGGCAAGCCCCTGGCCGAGGCCCGCGGCGAGGTCGCCTACGGCGGCGAGTTCCTGCGCTGGTTCTCCGAGGAGGCCGTGCGGATCGGCGGTTCGTACGGCACCAATCCCGAGGGGACCGGCCGCGCCACCGTTTCGCACAAGCCCGTCGGCCCCGCGTTCCTGATCACCCCGTGGAACTTCCCGCTGGCGATGGCGACCCGCAAGATCGCGCCGGCGCTCGCCGCCGGCTGCACCGTCGTCGTGAAGCCCGCCGAATTGACGCCGCTCACCACCCTGTTGTTCGCCGACCTGCTGGTCGAGGCCGGCCTGCCCGCCGGTGTCGTCAACGTGATCCCGACCACGAGCGCAGCCGACGTCTCCACGCCCGTCATCGCCGACCGCCGCCTGCGGAAGCTGTCGTTCACCGGTTCCACGCCGGTCGGACGCACCCTGCTCGGCCAGGCGGCGCAGAACGTGCTCCGGACGAGCATGGAGCTCGGCGGCAACGCCCCGTTCCTGGTGTTCGCCGATGCCGATCTCGACCTGGCCGTCGAGGGGGCGCTCGCCGCGAAGTTCCGGAACACCGGGCAGGCCTGCACCGCCGCGAACCGGTTCCTGGTGCACGCGGACGTCGTGGACGAGTTCACCCGGCGGATCACCGAGCGCGTCGAGGCCATGCGGGTCGGTCGGGGCACCGAGGACGGCGTCGCGATCGGACCGCTCATCGACGCCCGTGCCGTCGACAAGGCCCATCGACTGGTGACCGACGCGGTCGAGCGCGGGGCGACGCTCCGCACCGGCGGGCACGCCGTCGACGGACCCGGCACCTTCTACGAGCCCACCGTCCTGACCGACGTGCAGCCCGGCAGCGCGATCCTCGACGACGAGATCTTCGGACCGGTGCTCGCGATCCGCGCCTTCCGCACCGAGGACGAGGCCGTGGCCGCCGCGAACGACACCGAGTACGGTCTGGTCGGCTACGCGTTCACCGAGGACCCGGCCCGTGGGCAGCGCCTGATGGAGCGGCTCGAGACCGGCATGCTCGGGCTGAACACCGGGATCGTGTCGAACACCTCGGCACCGTTCGGCGGCGTGAAGCAGTCCGGCCTCGGTCGCGAGGGCGGCGGCGAGGGCATCGCCGAGTACCTCGAGACCATGTACACGCTGACCCCGGACCCGTTCCGGCACACCGACAGCACCACGACCGCACAAGGAGCAGCTCGATGATCGAGAAGGACGTCGTCGTGATCGGAGCCGGTGTCGCCGGTCTCACCGCCGCGAACCGCCTGCGGGCCGCCGGCCTGCGGGTCGCCGTGCTCGAGGCCCGCGACCGCGTGGGGGGCCGCACCTGGACGAACGACATCGACGGGGTCACCCTCGAGATCGGCGGGCAGTGGGTCTCGCCGGACCAGACCGCGCTGCTCGAGACCCTCGACGAGCTCGGGCTGCAGACGTACGACCGGTACCGCGAGGGCTCGAGCGTCTACATCGACGCCGACGGCACCCGGACCGAGTACACCGGCGACATCTTCCCCCTGCCCGAGGCCACTGCGAACGAGATCGAACGGCTCGTCGCCGTCGTCGACGAGTACGTCGCGAAGGTCGACCCGGCGCGCGCCTGGGAGACCCCGGACGCTGCCGCCCTCGACGAGGTCTCGTTCCGCGCCTGGTTGCACGGACTCAGCACCGACCTGGTCGCGACCGACAACGTCGAGCTGTTCATCGCCGGCGCGATGCTCACGAAGCCCGCGCACGCGTTCTCGGCACTGCAGGCCCTGCTGATGGCGGCGTCCGCCGGCAGCTTCACGAACCTGGTCGACGCCGACTTCATCCTGGACAAGCGGGTCGTCGGCGGCATGCAGCAGGTGTCGGAGCGGCTCGCCGAGCGCCTCGGCGACGACGTGCACCTGAACGCCCCGGTCCGGACGCTGCGATGGGGTGACGACGGTGTCGTCGCCCTCGCCGAGGGCGGCATCGAGGTCCGTGCCCGGCAGGCCCTGGTCGCCGTACCGCCACCCCTGTACTCGCGGATCTCGTACGAGCCGCCGCTGCCCCGTCGGCAGCACCAGCTGCACCAGCACCTGTCGATGGGCTTCGTCATCAAGGTGCACGCCGTGTACGACCGTCCCTTCTGGCGGGACGCCGGCCTGTCCGGCACGGCCTTCAGCCCGTACGAGGTCGTGCACGAGGCGTACGACAACACCTCGCACGGTTCCGAGCAAGGGACCCTGGTCGGGTTCGTCTCCGACCAGCACGCCGACGACCTGTTCGCGCTGTCGACCGAGGAACGCCGGGCCCGGGTGCTCGCCTCGCTGGCGCACTACTACGGCGACGAGGCCCTGCGACCGGTCGTCTACTACGAGAGCGACTGGGGCACCGAGGAGTGGACGCGCGGTGCCTACGCGGCGAGCTTCGACCTGGGCGGGCTCGTCCGCTACGGCGCAGACCAGCGTGCCGCGGTCGGTCCGATCCGGTTCGCTTCGAGCGACCTGGCCGGGCAGGGGTACCAGCACGTCGACGGCGCCGTGCGCATCGGTCGCGAGGTCGCCGAGGAGATCCTGGCGGTCGTTCCGCAGGCAGCTTCGACGCCGTGACCGTCTCGACAGGTCACGGATGCGTGCCGCGTCCAGCCGCTGAGGGGTCCAGGCGCTGACGTGTCCAGGCGCTGACGCGTACCGTCCGGGCCATGAGTGACGCAGCGAACGGGTCGAGCGACCCCACGAAGGACCAGGAGCAGTACACCGAGGACCTGCCGGACGGTTCGCCCACGGGCGACGCCACGAAGGACCCGCAGCAGGACAGCGACACGGACTCCGGCGGCGAGCCCGCCGACCCACAGCAGTAGCGGCGCCGCGGCGGCGTGAGACGCCGGCGTGTTCGCTCGACGCCTCCACGCCATCGAGACGCCGCCGGATCCGGCGGCGTCTCGCGCGTTCCGCGGCGTCGAAGCGTGACGACGGCGTCTTCCGGCGGCGAGGTGGGAGCGGCGACCGACGGACGGACGGGAGGCGCGGTGCCAGCTGGCACCGCGCCTCCCGTCCGTCGTGGGCCCGGCGGCAACACACCGGCGTCTTGGTCAGGCGCCGTCACGTCATCGAGACGCCGTCTGATTCGGCGGCGTCTCGCGAAGACGCCGGCGTCTTCGCGTCGGTCAGCCGATGCGGATCAGCTTCTTGTTGACGAACTCGTCGGCCCCCAGGGGGCCGAGCTCGCGGCCGAAGCCGCTGCCCTTGACGCCACCGAACGGCAGTTCGGGGCTGTCCGCGCCGACGATGTTCACGTAGACCATGCCGGCCTCGATCCGATCGGCGACCCGGAGTGCCTGGTCCGCGTCGGTGGTGAACAGGTACGAACCGAGGCCGTACGGGGTGTCGTTCGCCAGGGCGATCGCCTCGTCCTCGTCGGCGACGCGGTACACGGTGGCGACGGGGCCGAAGAACTCCTCGCGGTAGGCGTCGTTGTCCGGCGTGACGTCGGTCAGGATCGTCGGCGGGAAGGCGTTGCCCCGCCGGTCGCCGCCCGTGACGACGGTCGCACCCTGCTCGACGGCGGACGCGAGTTGCTCCTGCAGCCGGTCGGCCGCGGCCGGGGACGACAACGGACCGAGTTCGGCACCGGGCACGCTCGGGTCCGTCGGTTCGACCGCCGACATCGCCGCGGTGAACCGCGCCAGGAAGTCGTCGTACAGGCCGTCGACCACCAGGAACCGCTTCGGGGCGTTGCAGACCTGACCGTTGCCCTCGAGCCGGGTGGTGACGGCGGACTCGACCACGGCGTCCAGGTCGTCGGTGGACAGCACGATGAAGGGGTCGGAGCCACCGAGCTCGAGCACCACCTTCGTCAGGTTCCGGCCGGCGATCTCGGCGACCGCGGCACCGGCGCGCGCCGAACCGGTGAGCGAGACGCCCTGCACGCGCGCGTCGGCGATGACGTCGGCGACCTGGTCGTTCGTCGCGAACACGTTCGTGTAGGCACCGTCCGGGAAGCCGGCATCGTGGAAGATCCGCTCGATGGCCAGGGCGGACTCCGGGCACTGCGGTGCGTGCTTGAGCAGCACGGTGTTGCCGATGACCAGGTTCGGGCCGGCGAACCGGGCGATCTGGTAGGCGGGGAAGTTCCACGGCATGATGCCGAGCACGACGCCGATGGAGGCCTTGCGGATGAACGCGGACCCCTCGGACCCGTCCGCCAGGGTGATCGGCTGGTCGGCCAGGAACGCCTCGGCGTGGTCCGCGTAGTAGTCGTAGATGTCGGCGCAGAAGTCGACCTCGCCCTCGGCCTGGTCGATCGGCTTCGCCATCTCGCGCACGATCGTGGCGGCGAGCTCGGCGTGCCGCTCCCGGTACAGGTCCGCGACCCGGTGGAGCAGTGCCGCGCGGTCGGCGACCGTCGTCGTCCGCGACCACTCGGTGTGCGTGCGGTCGGCGGCTGCGACGGCGTCGTGCAGCTCGGCGTCCGTGATGGTCGGGTAGGTCTCGAGGGTCGTGCCCGTGGAGGGGTCGGTGACGGCGTACATGGCGTCCTCTCGTGGTGGCGGTCAGGCCTGGTCGGTCAGCTGCTTGTTCACACCGGTGACGGGCTGGTTCTCGTCGAAGCCCTTCGGTGCGACCCGGAAGCCCTTCGTGATGACGAGCAGGTAGACGAACCCGATCGCCGCCCACACTCCTCCTGCGATCAGTGCGTCGGCATGGAGCTGCGACCAGAGCACCCCGGTCAGGAGCATCGCGACCCCCGGCAGCACGATGTAGCGCCAGCGGTCGCCCGCCGTGTGACGGCGCCCGTTCCGGATCGCGAAGTGCACGATCACGGTGGCGTTGACGAAGGTGAACGCGATGAGTGCGCCGAAGTTGATGTAGGCCGCGATCGTGTCGAGCGAGAAGCTCATCGCGAGCAGGGTGACCGCACCGACGAAGACGACGTTGAACACCGGGGTGTGCGTGCGGGGGTGCACGTAGCCGAAGACCCGCTTCGGCAGCACGTTGTTCCGGCCCATCACCATGAGCATGCGGGCGACGCTGGCGTGCGAGGCGAGACCCGAGGCGAGCGCGGCGACGAAGCCGGCCGACACGAGGACCGCCTGGAAGACCGGGCCGCCGACGAGCAGGCCGATCTGGGGGAGCGGGTCGTCGGTGAACTCGCCGAAGGGTGCGTTGGTGGGGAAGCGGAGCTGGGCGAAGTAGGCGGAGACCAGGAAGATCGCGCCGCCGAGGAGGACGGTCAGCATGATCGCCTTCGGCATGATGCGGATCGACTTCGCCTCTTCCGTGTACATCGTCACGGCGTCGAAGCCGATGAACGAGAAGCACACCACCGTCGCCCCGGTGAGCAGCGCCGACATCGTCACGCCGTCGTGCACGAAGGGTTCGGCGCTGACGATCGTGCCCGCACCGGCGCCCTGGGAGAGCTCGATGACGGTGAAGACCACGAACGCGATCATCGCCAGGACCGCACCGACGAGCAGCACCATGTTGAGGTTCGACGTGCCGCGCATAGACAGGCAGATCACCGTCGTCACGAAGACCGAGTAGACGACGACGGTCACCCACGGCGGCAGCCCCGGGAACACCTGCTCCAGGTAGAGCCGGATGATCAGGGCGTTCACCATCGGCAGCAGCAGGTAGTCGAGCAGCGACGTCCAGCCGACCATGAAGCCGAGGTTCGGGTGCATCGACTCCCGGACGTACGTGTACGCCGAACCGGCGGCGGGGTAGACGCGCACCATCTTCCCGTAGCTGATCGCGGTGAGCGCCATGATGACCAGGGCGATGAGGTACGCACTCGGCACCGCACCGTCGGTCTGGTCCGAGACGATGCCGAAGGTGTCGAACACGACCGTCGGGGTCATGTAGCCGAGACCGAGTCCGACGATCGCCCAGAGCCCGAGGCTCCGCTTCAGCGACCCGCCGCGCACCGGTGCTGCCGGCGCGGTGACCGCGATCGGTGATGCCATGTGACTTCCCTGCTCTTCGGGGCCGGGCAGCGTCGCCCGATCAGTTCGGAGCACCATACCGACGGGTCGGCAGCGGGCGGACCGGCCGCGGTGTACAGGTCATCGGCACCCGCTGTACACCGCGGCAGTGGTTCGGGCCGCCGGTTGCTGCTGCGTGATGCAGTGCAGCCCACCACCCCGCGCGAACACCTGTCGCGCGTCGACCGAGCGGACCCGTCGGCCCGGGTACGCCTCGGCGAGGATGCCCCTGGCGCGGTCGTCAGCGACCGGATCGCCGAACGCGCAGGCGATCACGGCGTCGTTCACCACGACGTGGTTCACGTAGTTCCAGTCCACCGGTCCACCGTCGTCGGACAGCGTCGACGGGGCCGGCAGCTCGATGATCGTCGCGTCGGTCACCCGCTCGAGCGCTCGCCGGATCTGGGGCATGACCAGGTGGTCCGGGTGGCCGGCGTCCGGCTGGGCGTGCAGCAGGACCGTTCCCGGGTCGGCGAACGTCGCCACCATGTCGACGTGGCCCCGGGTGCCGAAGCCGTCGTAGTCGCGCGTCAGACCGCGGGGCAGCCAGATCACCCGTGTGGCGCCGATCGTGCGCGTCAGCTCGAGCTCGACTCGCTCGCGGTCGGCGTACGGGTTCCGTCGTGGGTCGAGCTGCACCGTCTCCGTCACGAGCACCGTGCCGGTGCCGTCGACGTGGATCGCCCCGCCCTCGTTCACGAGCAACGAGGGGATCCGCTGTGCACCGGCGGCGACCGCGACCATGGCGGCGACCGCGGCGTCACGGGTCCACGTCGACCAGGAGTTCGCGCCCCAGCCGTTGAAGACCCAGTCCACGGCGCCGAGCTCGCCGGTCACGTCGTCGACGACGAACGTCGGGCCGGTGTCGCGCATCCAGAAGTCGTCGAGCGGCGCCTCGAGCACGTCCACGCCGGACGACAGCAGGCGACGGGCATCGGACCGTGCGACCGGGTCCACGACGACGGTCACCGGCTGGTGCTCACTGATCGTGTTGGCCGTGGTCGCCCACGCCAGGCGCGCGGCCTCGGCGCTCGCCGCGTCGTCACCGAGCGTCAGGCCGGGGCGCGGGAACGCCATCCAGGTGCGTTCCTGCGGAGCCGTCTCGGGAGGCATCACCCACGTCATGCGCGCACCTCGCGCCCGGTGGTGGCCGGTTCCACGGCCAGGGCCGCGTCGATCGCGTCACGTGCGCCGTACGCGTGGCGTTCCTCGTCGACGGGTTCGACGAGTCGCGCGTACAGGTCGGGGCGCCGGGTCAGGTAGAAGGGGAACAGCCGGAGCCACTCCGTCCGGGCGTCGAGGTCGAGGTCGGCGACGAGCACCACGCTCGCGTCACGGGGAGCCTCGACGAGCACGCGGCCGAACGGGTCCGAGATGAACGACGAGCCGTAGAACGTGATGTCGCCCTCGTCGCCCCACCGGTTCGGCACGACCATGAACTGCCCGGCGGTGATGCCGTTCGCCACGATCACCCGCTGCCAGATCGACGCGGTGTCGAAGTCGGGGAACGTCGGTTCGGAGCCGATCGCCGTCGGGTACACGAGCACCTCGGACCCGGCGAGCCCGTAGGCGCGGGCGACCTCGGGGAACCACTCGTCCCAGCACGTCGGCAGCCCGAGGCGCGCGCCGAGGCCGGCCGGTTCGTACACCGGGAAGGCATCGTCGGCCGTCCCCGGGCGGAAGTACGTGTCCTCGTGGTAGCCGGCGCTGATCGGGATGTGGGTCTTCCGGGTCCGGCCGACCAGGGTGCCGTCGGGGACGACGAGGACGGCGGTGTTGTAGCCGCGCAGGTCGTCGGGCTGGTCGTCGTCGTCCGGCCGCTCGTACAGCGAAGCGTGCACGAACACCCCGTGCTCGATTGCCTGGGCACGCGCGAAGGTGACGGTCGGACCGTCCTGCAGCGACTCGGCGAGGTCCTTCGGGGTCCCGCTCGCCGGGGTGTCGCCCGGGTAGCGGCGCAGCGTCAGTTCGGGCAGGAACACCGCGGTGGCACCGTTCGCTGCGGCGGTCGCGATGCCGTCGGCGAGCTGGGCCAGGTGCTCGTCCGGGTCGGGGAGCCACCGCATCTGCACGAGGGCGACGCGGAGGGACCGTCGGGGTGCGCCGGTGTCGGCGTGCAGCGGCGACGGGAGCGAGGGGGCGATGACGAGGTCCATGTCGCCATTGTTGATCAGGCGATCAACTATCGCAAGATCTCTGCGGTTCGCCATCCGCCCGCGGGTCCTCCTTGATGAGCCGCCGTGACGGACTGCCGGCGGCCGCGAGCGGGGGGGCCAGATCGAGACCGGCACGCACCGGGATGGCGCTCAGGGCGTGGACAGCGGGTCGGCGAGGGAGAGCGGCTCGACCTCGGTGCCGAGCAACCGCCCGGCCGACCGCAGCCCGGACAGCAGCGCGCCGTGCACCGTCGCCGGGTCGTCGCTCCAGGTGGCCTCGCCTGCGAGCTGCACCCGGCCGGACGGGGTGCCGAGCAGGTCGTGGTCGTCGGGTGACGCCCCGACGTGCAGGTACGAGTACGACCCCCGCGAGAACGGGTCCTCGGCCCACCGGGTGATCCGGCACGCCTCGGGCTGGGGGACGGACGGGCCGAACATGCGCCGCAGCGCCGTCACGCCCTCGTCGACGACCATCGCATCGGGCAGGGTCTCGAGCCGACGGGCTCCGGCTCCGCCGACCAGGGCGGCGAGGACCGGCGCACCGGTCACCCGTGACAGGTCGTACCAGGAGTGCCAGTCCAGCCCGGCCGGCCCCTGCTGCCGGACGACCCACGAGTCACCCCAGAACCGTGACGGGAACCGCAGGAAGACCTTGTCGTACGCGCCCATCCCGAGTCGGTCGAGCGCTCCGGTCACGGGTGCGGACAGGGGCGGGTCGAAGACCACGTCGCCGGCCTGCAGTACCCCGAGTGGCACTGTGACGACGACCTGGCGGGCGACCACGGTGGTGCCGTCGGCGAGCCCCACGGTCACCGAGTCGTCCGTCTGCGTCACCGACCGCACGACCGATGACAGCCGGACGTCGAGGCCCGCGGCCAGTGCCCGTGCGTACTGGGCGTAGCCGCCGGGGAACACCACCTCGTCACCGGGGACGTGCTCCTCGTCGAGCCCGTGCGCATCGAGGACGGTCACGGGAGCACCGCAGAGGTCCTCGGAGCGGTGGGCCGCGAACTCACGGACCCGTGCGGCCCGGTCGCCCTGCCACCGCAGCGAGCGGAGCACGGTGTCGACCGCGGCGGCGTAGGTCGAGGGCGGTGGGGCCGCGGCGACGACGTCCTGCAGTGCGGCGTCCACCGTGTGCAGGTCGGCGACGAACGCCGACGCGTCCGCCGGGGACAACCGGACGCCGGACGGGTCGTGCCAGGCGATCGGTCGGCCGTCGAACTGGAAGCTGCCGACCGTGAACTCGACGGTGTCGATGCCGAACGACGACGCCAGGGCCCAGAGCGGGTTGCCGTCGACGCCGTGGATCCACGAGGCGCCGAGGTCGACCGGCACTCCGAGCGACGAGTCGGTCCAGGTGCGTCCGCCGATCCGGTCGCGGGCCTCGAGCACGACGACCCGCTGCCCGCCGAGTGCGAGCGCCCGGGCGGCGGCGAGCCCGGCGACCCCCGCCCCGACGACCACGACGTCGGCGTCGTGACCGGGAGCACCAGGACCGGCGGCAGCCATCAGTGCCCTCCGGTCAGTGGTGCCATCAGCCGAGCGGCCACACTCGGCCGCCCGGTCAGCGCTTCTTCGCGGTCGGCCAGGTCGGTCGCGACGAGTCCCGCGTTCGCCCCGAGGAACCGCAGCGGCTCGGGCTCCCAGTCGGGCGATCGGTGGTTCACCCACGGCAGTGCGGTCAGTGCCGTCGACTCCCCGCGCACGAGGTCGGCGAGGGTCCGTCCGGCCAGGTTCGTCGTCGACAGGCCGTCACCGACGTACCCGCCGGCGCTGCCGACGTGGCCGTCCCAGGTCACCGAGGCGCACCAGTCACGCGGGACCCCGAGCGGTCCGCCCCACGCGTGGGTGACCGGGGCGTCCGCGACGACGGGGAACAGGTCGACCAGGGCCCTCCGCAGGTGCTCGAACACCCGCGGCACCCGGTCGTACCCCGGCGTGATCGCGGAACCCCAGTGGTAGCGGGCTCCGCGGCCACCGAACGCCAGCCGGTCGTCGGCCGTGCGCTGCCCGTACACGAGCAGGTGCCGGTAGTCGGAGAACGTCTGCCCGTGCTCCAGGCCGATGCGTTCCCACGCGGACGCCGGCAGCGGGGCCGTCGCGATCATCAGCGAGTACAGCGGCAGGATCCGCCGCTTCGTCTGCTCCAGTTGGGCGCCGTACCCCTCGACCGCGATCACCACGGCGCCGGCGCTCACGGTGCCGCGCGAGGTGACCACACGCCCGCGATCCCAGGACGAGACGGGCGTGTGCTCCGCGATCCGGACGCCACGGGCCTCCAGGGCGGCCGCGAGGCCACGCACCAACGCGGCGGGCTGCACGCGCGCGCAGTCCGGGGTCCACGCGACACCCGCCGATCCGGCGGCGTCGCCCGCTCGCGCGGGCCGCCACGTCATGTCGTCGCCCCAGGCGGCGGACGACGCGACCTCGTCGTGGGCGGCGCGTTCCTGCACGGCGGACCGTGCGTAGAGGACGGTCCCGCCCTTCACGTAGTCGCAGTCGACCCCGGCTTCGGCCGCGGCGCGGCCGACCTCGTCGACGGTGTCGCGCATGGCGGCCCGCAGCGCGAGCGCGGCGTCGCGCCCGTGCTCCTCGGCGATCGCGGAGGCGGACCGTGGGAACAGTGCCGAGCACCAGCCGCCGTTCCGACCGGACGCGCCGAAACCGGCGATCTCGCGTTCCAGGACGACGATCCGGAGGCCCGGGTCGGCCCGGTGCAGGTACCACGCGGTCCAGAGACCCGTCAGTCCACCGCCCACGATCACGACGTCGGCCGTCGTGTCGCCGTCGAGCGGCGGCCGGGGCGTCAGGTCGTCGCGTCCGGTGGACGCGAGCTGGTCGAGCCAGAACGAGACGCCCCGGTAGCCGCCCACGGTCAGATCTTCGTCCAGGCCTCGGACAGGACGCTCCGCAGGATCGACGTCATCTCGCGGAACTCCGGCTGCCCGATCGTCAGCGGCGGTGCGAGCTGCACGACGGGGTCACCGCGGTCGTCGGCCCGGCAGTACAGCCCCGCGTCGAACAGCGCCTTCGACAGGAACCCGCGCAGCAGCCGCTCGGACTCGTCGTCGTCGAAGGTCGTCTTGGTGGCCTTGTCCTTGACGAGCTCGATGCCGTAGAAGTAGCCGTCACCGCGGACGTCCCCGACGATCGGCAGGTCGAGCAGGGTGTCGAGCTCGGCGCGGAAGAGCGGGGCGTTCTGCTGCACGTTGGCGAGCAGCCCCTCTTCTTCGAAGATGTCGAGGTTCTCCATCGCGACGGCGGCCGACACCGGGTGCCCGCCGAACGTGTAGCCGTGGTAGAAGGTCGTGTCCCCCTTGGAGAACGGCTCGAACAGCCGGTCGCTGATGATCGTCGCGCCGATCGGGGAGTACCCGGAGGTCATCGCCTTGGCGCACGTGATCATGTCCGGCACGAAGCCGTAGGTGTCGCAGGCGAACATCGTGCCGATCCGGCCGAAGGCGCAGATGACCTCGTCCGAGACGAGCAGGACGTCGTACTCGTCGCAGATCTCGCGCACCCGCTGGAAGTACCCGGGCGGCGGGGTGAAGCAGCCGCCGGAGTTCTGCACCGGCTCGAGGAACACCGCGGCGACGGTGTCGGGGCCCTCGAACTCGATCATCTCGCGGATCCGCTCCGCCGCCCAGAAGCCGAACTGCTCCTCGGTGCCACCCGGGAAGCCCATCTCCTCGGCGCGGTACGAGTTCGTGTTCGGCACCCGGAAGCCACCGGGGGTGAGGGGCTCGAACATCTCCTTCATCGCCGGGATGCCGGTGATCGCCAGGGCGCCCTGCGGGGTGCCGTGGTAGGCGACCGCGCGGGAGATCACCTTGTGCTTCATCGGCTTGCCCTGGAGCTTCCAGTAGTACTTCGCGAGCTTGAAGGCGGTCTCCACCGCCTCGCCACCGCCGGTGGAGTAGAAGACCTTGTTGAGGTCACCGGGGGCGTGCTCGGCCAGCCGGTCGGCGAGCTCGATCGCGGCGGGGTGCGCGTACGACCAGATCGGGAAGAAGCTCAGTGTCTCCGCCTGCTTCGCGGCCATCTCGGCCAGGCGCTTCCGCCCGTGCCCGGCGGCGACGACGAACAGGCCGGACAGCCCGTCGATGTACTCCTTGCCGTGGCTGTCGTAGACGTGGTGGCCCTCGCCGCGCACCATGATCGGCACGTCGGCACCGGCCTGGTTCGCGCCGTGCCGGGCGAAGTGCATCCACAGGTGGTCCCGGGACTTCCGCTGCAGGTCGGCGTCGTCGACCGGTGCGAACGGGTCGTAGGAGCCGAGGCGGGTGGGCTGTTCGATGGTCATCGCGTTCCCCAGTCGTAGAGCTGTTTGCGGAGTTGCAGGTAGACGAAGGTCTCGGTGCCGGCGACGCCCGGGATGGCCCGGATGGTGCCGTTGAGCAGTTCGATCAGGTCGTCGTCGTCCTCGCACACGACCTCGACCATCAGGTCGAAGCTGCCGGCGGTCATCACGAGGTAGTCGACCGCCGGCAGCTGTTCCAGGGCGTCGGCGACGGTTCGGGTGTCGCCGCTGACCCGGATGCCGATCATCGCCTGCCGGTGGAAGCCGAGCTGCAGGGGGTCGGTGACCGCGACGATCTGCATGACGCCGGTCTCGGTCAGCTTCTGCACCCGCTGCCGGACCGCCGCTTCACTGAGACCGACGGCCTTGCCGATCTCGCCGTACGGGCGGCGCCCGTCCGCTTGGAGTTGTTCGATGATCCGCTTCGAGGTGTCGTCGATCGGTCCCGGACGTCGTGGTGCTGCCGCCATGCCGGACAGCATGGCAGCGAGGTCCCGGCTGCGCAAGGGATTCCGTTGTGAACACCGTGTTTCGCGACGATTTCCGTTGTTACGGTTCTCCACAACCTCCGGATCCTTCTTCCGCGCCGCCGGAATCCGTGTCAGTATCACCGCCATGCTGGACGCACAGAGCACGGCGACGGAGGACACCGACACCCGGGTCCTGCGGAACTTCGTCGGGGGCGCATGGGTCGAGTCGACCGCCGACACCACGTTCGACCTGGTCGACCCGACCGACGAACACGTCTACGGCACGTCCCCGGTGTCCACCCCCGCCGACGTCGACGCCGCCTTCGGTGCGGCGGCGACCGCGTTCGAGACCTGGCGCCGCACCACCCCCGGCGAACGGCAGCTCGCCCTGTTCCGGATCGCCGACGCGATGGAGCAGCGGGCGTCGGAGTTCGCCGACCTCGAGTCGCTGGACACCGGGAAGCCCCGGGCCACCCTGGTCGAGGACGAGATCCTGCTGTCCGTCGACCAGATCCGTTTCTTCGCCGGGGCCGCCCGGAACCTCGAGGGCCGGAGCGCGGGCGAGTACCTGGCCGACCACACGTCGTTCGTCCGGCGTGAACCCATCGGTGTCGTCGCCCAGGTCACCCCGTGGAACTACCCGCTCAACATGGCGGTGTGGAAGTTCGCGCCGGCGCTCGCCGCGGGGAACACCACGGTGCTCAAGCCGAGCGACACGACACCCCTGTCGACCCTGCTGCTCGCCGAGGTCGCCGCCGAGTTCCTGCCGCCGGGGGTCCTGAACGTCGTCGTAGGGGACCGCACCACCGGCGCCGCGATGATCGACCACCCCACCCCGCAGCTCGTGTCCATCACCGGGTCCGTGCGCGCCGGCACGGAGGTTGCCCGCGCCGCTGCCGGTGACCTGAAGCGGACCCACCTGGAGCTCGGTGGCAAGGCACCCGTGATCGTGTTCGACGACGCCGACATCCCCTCGGCGGTGGCCGGGATCGTCGCCGCCGGGTTCTGCAACGCCGGACAGGACTGCACCGCCGCCACCCGGCTGCTCGTGCAACAGGGCATCCACGACGAGTTCGTCGCGGCGCTCACCGAAGAAGCACGGCACAACGCAAAAACCGGATCCGACGGTTACTTCGGGCCCGTCAACAACGCGAACCAGCTCGCGCACGTGCGGTCGTTCCTGGACACGCTGCCCGACCACGCGACGATCGAGCTCGGCGGCGCACGACAGGGCGACCGCGGGTACTTCCACGAGGCCACGATCGTCGCCGGCCTGCGGCAGGACGACCGTGCCGTGCAGCAGGAGATCTTCGGTCCGGTGCAGACCGTGCAGCGGTTCTCGACGGAACAGCAGGCGTTGACGTGGGCGAACGGCGTCGAGTACGGCCTGGCGAGTTCGGTGTGGACGACCGACCACGCGCGGGCGATGCGCTTCGCCCGCGACCTGGACTCCGGCTGCGTGTGGATCAACACGCACATCCCGATCGTCGCCGAGATGCCGCACGGTGGGTTCAAGCACAGCGGGTACGGCAAGGACCTGTCCCAGTACGGCTTCGACGACTACACCCGCATCAAGCACGTCATGTCCTACATCGGCTGAGGCCGACCACCCCCTGGAGGCACCATGGCAATGACCGGAACGTTCGCCGAATCGGGAGCCGATCTCCGGCTCGACCAGATCACGAAGTCCTTCCCCGGCCACACCGCGGTGGACAGCCTCGACCTGACGGTGCCCGCCGGCTCGTTCTTCGCGTTGCTCGGCCCGTCGGGCTGCGGCAAGACGACGACCCTGCGGCTCGTCGCCGGGCTCGAGGAACCCACGAGCGGCACCATCACCATCGGCGGCCAGGACGTCACCGACACGAAGCCGTACCAGCGGCCGGTCAACACGGTGTTCCAGAACTACGCGCTGTTCCCGCACATGAGCGTGCTCGACAACGTCGCGTTCGGGCTGAAGCGGCGCCGGATCCCGGACCCGATGACGAAGGCGACGGAAGCGCTGCGGCTCGTCGAGCTCGAGGGGTCGGCGTCGAAGCGTCCCGCCCAGCTCTCCGGAGGCATGCAGCAGCGCGTCGCCCTGGCCCGAGCGATCGTGAACCGGCCGGCCCTGCTGCTGCTCGACGAACCCCTCGGCGCCCTGGACCTGAAGCTCCGCCACCAGATGCAGCTCGAGCTGAAGACGATCCAGGCCGAGGTCGGACTCACCTTCCTGCACGTCACCCACGACCAGGAAGAGGCGATGACGATGGCCGACACGGTCGCCGTCATGAACGGCGGTCGGATCGAGCAGATGGGCAGCCCGGAGGACCTGTACGAGCTGCCGCGCACGGCGTTCGTCGCGAACTTCCTGGGCCAGTCGAACCTGCTCGAGGGCGATGTCCGTGGCGCCGACGCCGGCCTGCTCGTCGTCGCCACCGCGGCCGGCTCGATCGCCGTGCCGGCCGACCGAGCCGTCGCCACGACCGGTCGCGTCGTCGTCGGCGTCCGGCCCGAGAAGCTCAAGATCCGCACCGCCGAACCGACCCCCGAGGCCGGACGGAACATCCTCGGGCCCGGTCGGGTCGTGGACGTCTCGTTCTCCGGTGTCAGCACCCAGTACCTGGTCGACGTGCCGGGCGCCGGCCGCGTCTCGGTGTTCGCGCAGAACTCGAAGGGCGGGCCGCGGGTCGCGACCGGCACCGAGGTCTGGCTCACGTGGGGCGTCGACCACGGTTTCGGTCTGGAGGCCCACCCCGCGTCCGACCGGGCCGTCACCACCCAGGACGACCCGGGCCTCCAGGCCGTCCCCGCAACGGCAGGATCACTCGCGTGACCGGCGCGGTACCCGGTCCGGACCTGCTACGCGGGCTGACGTCGGCCCGCGTGAGCCGACGCGGCCTGCTCGCAGGCGGCGGGGCCTCCGCGCTGGCCGCCCTGCTCACCGGTTGCAGCATCAAGGGCTCCGCCGCCGCCGGTGCCGAGGACACCGTCGACTGGGCGGCGTTCTGGAAGGACGCGAAGGCAACCGGCACCCTGAACTTCGCGAACTGGCCGCTGTACATCGACTCCGACCACGGCAAGTCCGAGTCCCTGGCGCTGTTCAAGGAGGAGACCGGGATCGCGGTCGACTACCAGGCGGTGATCCAGGACAACGCGACCTTCTACGCGACCGTCTCACCGATCCTGCGGGCGCACGGTGCGACCGGCTACGACCTCGTCGTCATGACGAACGGGTTCGAGCTGACCCAGATGATCAAGAACGGGTTCGTGTGCGAGCTCGACCACTCGCGGCTGCCGAACTTCGCCGCGAACGCCTCGGACTCCGTCAAGGACCCCATCTACGACCCGGGCAACAAGCACTCCGTGGTGTGGCAGACCGGGTTCACCGGGCTCGCCTACAACCCGAAGTACACCGGGCGGAAGATCACCTCGCTCAAGGACCTGCACGACCCGGCCTTCAGGGGCCGCATCGGGCTGATGAGCGACAACACCGAACTCGGGTCGCTCGGACTGCTCGCCCTCGGCATCGACCCGGAGACCTCGACGCCCGCCGACTGGCGGAAGGCCCAGGCGTGGCTGCGCGAACTGCGGCCGAGCGTCACCGGCTTCTACGACCAGAGCTACATCAACCGGCTGGAGAACGGCGACACCTGGATCACCCAGGCGTGGTCCGGTGACGTGTTCCAGGCGCAGCAGTCCGGGTTCCCCGACCTGGAGTTCGTCACGCCGGAAGAGGGGCAGATGACCTGGCACGACAACATGCTCATCCCACGGCAGGCCGCGAACCCGGTGTCGGCGCTCGAGTGGATGAACTTCTACTACACGCCGAAGGTCGCCGGGATCGTCGAGGACTGGGTCAACTACGTCTGCCCGGTGCCCGCGGCCGAGGACTACGTACGGGACGAACTCGACGACGCCACCGTGGCGGACAGTCCGCTCGTGTTCCCCTCTGCTGACGTGCTGGAGCAGTCGCACGAGTTCCGGGTGTTCGAGAACTACGACGAGTACTCGGAGTGGAACGGCATCTTCAACGCGGTGGTGCAGTCGTGAGCGCGGTCGGGGTGGCGCCGGGGCTCGCTCACGGTGGTCCAGGTGGTTCCGCCGGCCCCGCGCCGGTGCGGCGGGGACGCCGTCGGAGCACACCGTTCTTCCTGGCGCTCGTCGGCACCGCGTACCTCTGCGTGTTCTTCGTCATCCCGCTGGTGTCCGGGCTGATCGTCTCGCTCATGACCGGCAACCCGGACGACGGCTACACGTTCACCTGGAACTTCGGGATCTACGGCTCGCTGTTCATCGACCCGCAGGTGCCCTACCTGACGTTCCTGCTCCGGTCGCTCTGGTACGGCGCCGCCGCCACGATCGCCTGCATCGTCGTCGGGTACCCGGTGGCGTACTTCATCGCGTTCCGGGTGTCCCCGCGGTGGAAGAACCCGCTGCTCATGCTCGTGTTCATCAGCTTCCTGGTGTCGTTCATCATCCGGACCGACATGTGGGCGTTCGTGCTCGCGTCGCAGGGCCCGGTCGTCACGACGCTGCAGGCGCTCGGACTGGCCGGCAAGGACTTCCACATCCTCGGCACCGGCGGCGCGGTGATCTTCGGCGACGCCTACAACGACCTGGCCTTCATGGTGCTGCCGATCTACGCCGCCCTCGAGCGCATCGACCCACGACTCGGCGAGGCCGCGAACGACCTGTACGCCGGCAAGTTCCGGGCCTTCTGGCACACCACGCTCCCGCTGTCCCGCTCGGGCATCTTCGCCGGGGTCCTGCTCGTCTTCATCGACAGCGTCGGCGACCCGGTGAACTCGGCCCTGCTCGGCGGCACGAACACGTACACGATCGGTCAGGCGATCCAGGACGCCTACTCCGGCAACCAGCAGTACAACGTCGCCGCAGCCCTGTCCACCGTGCTCATGGTCGTGCTCGGCATCATCCTGTTCATCTACGCCCGCGTCTCCGGCACCGACGACCTCGAGGACCTCGTATGACCGCCGTCGCACCGTCCCGCTCGTCCGCCGCTCCGGCCTCGCCCGTGACCGGTTCCGTCGCCGGTCGCCCGCGACGTCACGGGGTGAACCGTCGTGGGCCCTGGCTCGCCATCGTGTACTGGGTGACGATCGCGATCACCCTGGTGCCGATCGTCTACATGATCGTGTACTCGTTCAACGACGCCCCCACCAACCGGCTGTCGTTCGCCTGGAACGGTTTCACGACCTACTGGTACGCGAACCTGGTGAACGTGTCCGGGCTCGGGGCGGCGTTCGTCACCTCGGTGCTCGTCGCGTTCCTCGCCGCGATCATCTCCGTCGCGATCGGGCTGCCCCTCGCACTGGCGCTGGAGCGGTACCGGTTCCCGGGTCGCGGTGTCGTGAACACCGTCGTGTTCGCCGACATCGCGGCGCCGTCGATCGTCGTGGGTTCCGCGTCGCTCTCCTTCTTCCTGTCGGTGGGGCTCGGCACCGGGTTCCTGACCGTGCTCATCACGCACGTGGCGTTCGACGTCGCCTACGTCGTCGTCGTGCTGCGGGCCCGGATCGCGGGGACCTCGCGCGCACTCGAGGAAGCCGCCGGTGACCTCGGGGCGACACCGTTCCAGGCCTTCCGGCTCGTCACCCTGCCGCTGTTGGCGCCGGGCATGCTCGCCGCGGGGCTGCTCGCGCTCGCGATGTCGATCGACGACTACGTGATCACCTCGTTCGTCGCCGGACCCGCGGTCACCTTCCCGCTGTTCGTCTACGGGGCGGCGAAGGCCGGGATGCCGCCGCAGGTGCTGTGCTTCGGGACGCTCGTGTTCGCGGTGGGGCTGCTCGTCGCGCTGCTGAACGGGGCGCTCAACCGGCGGTTGGCGCGCACGCGGGGGTAGGGCTTCGCGCGCTGGTGCGCCGGCCCGCTGGTGCTCTGGTGCGAGGTTCCGTACTCGGTGCGAGCCCGCGCGCCTCGCACCGAGCACGCAACCTCGCACGGGGCCACGAGGTGCTCCACCAGCGGAGGTGACGACCGGTGGACGGGAGTGTTACGGGCACGAGTCGGGCGGTGTGCCGCGGTGCGCGCCACAGCCGCCGCGCGTAGGTTCCAGCCATGAGTGCAGAGCTGACGCTCGGCGCCGAGGAAGAGCTGCACCTCATCGACCTCGAGTCCGGCCGACTTTCCGCGAAGGCCCCGCGCCTTCTGCCCAAACTGCCCACGGATCGCTTCGGCGCGGAACTGCAGCGCACGACGATCGAGACGAACACCCCGGTGGTGCGGACCCTCGACGACCTGCGGCGGGTGATCGTCGACCTGCGCAGTGAACTCAGCGCCGCGATCGCCCCGGCCGGCGTCACCATCGCCGCCGTCGGCACCGCGCCGAGGTCGGAGTACGCCGACTTCGAGCTGAGCGCCGGCGGTCGGTACGGCCGGATGCAGGAGCAGTACCGGATGCTCGTCGACGAACAACTCATCTGCGGCCTGCAGGTGCACGTCGGCGTGAGCGACCGCGACCTGGCGGTGCTGATCGCCCAGCGGGTGGCGCCGGTGCTCCCCGTGCTGCTGGCCCTGAGCGCGTCGAGTCCGTTCTGGAACGGGCAGGACACCGGGTACGCCTCGTTCCGGAGCATCATCTGGCAGCGGTGGCCGTCGGCCGGCAGCTTCGGTCCGGTCGCGGACGCCGCCGAGTACGACCGGGTGCTCGACGACCTGATCGCCTCGGGGGTTATCGCCGACAAGAAGATGGCCTACTTCGACGTGCGACCGTCGTCACACGCGCCGACCCTCGAACTGCGGGTCTGCGACGCGACCCCGGTGGTGGACGACGCCGTGCTCATCGCCGGACTCTTCCGCGCCGCAGTGCGCAAGGCCGAGAAGTCGGTCGTGTCCGGCGCCGAGTGGCACCCGCGCAGCGAGCCCCTGCACCGAGCTGCGATGTGGCAGGCCGCTCGCTCCGGGTTGAGCGGCGAGCTGGTCGGCCTCGGGCAGCACCCCGAGCGCCTGCCCGCCGAGGTCGCGGTGCGCCAGCTCGTGTCCCGCCTGCGCCCGGAGCTCGAGGAGCTCGGCGACTGGGGCACGGTGACGGAGCTGCTCGACGCGACCCTGGCCCGCGGCAACTCCACCGACCGGCAGCGCACCGCGTACGCCGAGCGTGGGGAGATGGACGACGTCGTCGCCCTGGTGGTGGAGGACACCGCGGGGCTCCCGTCCGGACGCGACGAGGACCCGGTGGTCCCGATCCCCGGGTACCGGGTCCGCGCCGGCGACGAGGCGGTCGGCCCGGGGGCACGCCCCCGTCCGGCGTTCCGTGACCTGGCGGCCTTCTTCAGCGGCTGGGACGCCCAGACCGCGATCGAGCGGTGCACGGCGCGCGACGTCTGGACCCGTGAGCACCACGTCGGCTTCGTGGTGGACGGCGGCGCGCAGGAGTTCGGCTGCGACCTGGTGCCCCGGACGATCAGCGCGTACGAGTGGTCCCAGCTCGAGCGTGGCCTGGGGCAGCGGGCCCGCGCGATCGAACTGTTCCTGCGTGACGCGTACGGCGACCGGCGGATCGTGGCCGACGGCGTGCTGGACGCGGACCACTTCGTCGGCGCGAAGGGCTGGGACCCGGACGCCACCAGGCTCCCGACGTCCGCGGTCCGAGCGCCGGTGCTCGGGTTCGACCTGGTGCGCAACGAGTTCGGCGGCTGGCGGGTGCTCGAGGACAACGTCCGCTCGCCCTCGGGCGTCGCGTACGGCATCGCCCTGCGCGAGCTGATGGACGACGTCGTGCCGGACGCCCCGCGGCCGGCGCACCTGCGGGACCCGCACGGCGTGACCGACCGGTTGCGCCGGACCCTCTGCGCGAACACCACCGCGGTGACGGGCGCGACCGACCCGGTGATCGCGCTGGTCAGCGACGGCCCTGCCGCCGGCGCGTGGTTCGAGCACCGCAGGCTGGCCGACGGGGCCGGGTTGCGCCTGGTGTCCGGATCCGACCTGGACGTCCGGGACGGACGCGTGGTCGACGCGACGACGGGTGACGTGCTCGACGGGCTGTACCTGCGGATCGACCGCGACGTCAGCGCGCTGACGGCTGAGCACGCACCCGACCTGGGTGCGCGGATCCTCGACGCGGTGGAGGCAGGACGCGTCTACCTGGCGAACGCGCCGGGCAACGCGCTGGTCGACGACAAGGCGATGTACGTCACCGTGCCGGACCTGATCTGGTACTACCTGGACGAGAAACCCCTGCTGGCATCGGTGCCGACGTACCGCACGAGCATCGAGGTCGAACGGCTGTCGGTCCTGGACCGCGTCGGGGAACTCGTCACGAAGCCGGTCGACGGCGAGGGCGGCCGCGGGGTCCTGATCGGACCGAGCGCGAGCGCCCCCGAGGTCGCCGAGCGACGGCGCGAGATCGCCGCGGACCCCGCCGGGTGGGTGGGGCAGGAGGTGGTGCAGCTGTCCTCGCACCCGACGATCGGACCCGCCGGGCTCGACCCGCGACACGTGGACCTGCGGGCCTTCGTCTACGCGACGGGGACCGGACCGGACGACGTGCACCTGGCCGACGTCGCCCTGACGCGCGTCGCGCCCGAGGGCAGCATGGTCGTCAACTCGTCGCAGGGCGGTGGCGCGAAGGACACGTGGATCGTGGGGAACGCCCGGGCGGACACCGAGGGAGAGCGCTGATGTGTGGACTCGCGGGCGAGATCCGGTTCGACGGCCGAGCGCCGGACGTCGGGGCGGTCGCCCGGATGACCGGCTGCATGACGCACCGCGGCCCGGACGGCGACGGCCTGTGGGCTCGCGGCCCGGTCGCCCTCGGGCACCGACGGCTGTCCATCGTCGACCTGTCCACCGCGGGCGCGCAGCCGATGGTGCTGGCCGAGGCCGGGCTGACGATCGCCTACAACGGGATGGTCTACAACTACCGGCAGCTCCGCGACGAGCTGCACGGCAAGGGGCACCGGTTTGCGTCGACGTCGGACACCGAGGTCATCGCGTTGGCGTACGCCGAGTGGGGCACCGCGTTCGTCGACCACCTGATCGGGATGTTCGCCATCGCCATCTGGGAGCACGGCGGCGGCCGACTGGTGCTGGCGCGGGACCGGCTCGGCATCAAGCCGCTCTACGTCGCCCCCGTCCCGGGCGGGCTCCGGTTCGCGAGCTCCCTGCCGGCGATCCTGGCCGGCGACGCCGGCAGCGGCCGCACGAGCGGCAGCGGCGGCACGAGCGCCAGCGGCACGAGCGCCAGCGGCACCAGCGCAGGCGGCGTCGACACGTCCATCGACCCCGTCGCCTTCGCCTCGTACATGAGCTTCCACTCGATCGTCCCCGCGCCCCGCACGATCCTGGCCGGCGTCGGCAAGCTCCCGCCCGCGACCGTCCGGGTGATCGAACCCGACGGCACCGCGCACGACACCGTCTACTGGGAGCCCCGTTTCGAGCGTGACCCCGCCAGGGCCGACTGGTCCGAGCGCGACTGGGAGCAGGCGTTCATCGGGTCGCTCCGCACCGCTGTCGAGCGCCGGATGGTCGCCGACGTCCCCGTCGGGGTGCTGCTCTCCGGCGGGATCGACTCCTCGCTCGTGGTCGGGCTGCTCGCCGAGGCCGGGCAGCAGGACCTCGCCACGTTCAGCATCGGGTTTGAAGCAGCCGGCGGTGAGTCCGGCGACGAGTTCGAGTACTCCGACCAGGTCGCCCGGCACTTCGGCACCGACCACCACCGCATCCACATCCCCTCGTCGCGCCTGCTCGACGGCATCGACGGTGCGGTCGCCGCCATGAGCGAGCCGATGGTCAGCCACGACTGCGTCGCCTTCTACCTGCTGTCGCAGGAGGTCTCGCAGCACGTCAAGGTGGTGCAGTCCGGCCAGGGTGCGGACGAGGTGCTCGCCGGGTACGACTGGTACCCGCCGCTCGCCGACGTCCCCCGCGACCAGGCCGCCGAGGCCTACCGTTCCGTGTTCATGGACCGCCGCTGGCCCGCGCTGCAGGGGCTGCTCGGGGAGCGGTGGAAGAGCGACGACGACACCCCGTCGTCGTTCGTGGACCGCCAGTTCGCACGGCCGGGAGCAGAGACCAGCGTCGACGCCGCGCTCCGCAGCGACACCACGATCATGCTCGTCGACGACCCGGTGAAGCGCGTCGACAACATGACGATGGCGTGGGGCCTCGAGGCCCGCGTGCCGTTCCTGGACCACGAGTTCGTCGAGCTCGCCGCCGCGATCCCGCCGTCGATGAAACTCACCGACGGCGGGAAGGGCGTGATGAAGCGCGCCTCGCGCGGGATCGTGCCCGACGCCGTCATCGACCGCAGCAAGGGCTCGTTCCCGGTCCCCGCCATCCGGCAGCTCGAGGGCCCGTACCTGGAGCGCGTCCGCGACGCACTGCACGCACCCGAGGCGCGGGATCGCGGGCTCTTCGACCCCGCCACCGTCGAGCGGATGCTGCAGGACCCGAACAGCACCAGGACCGCGATCGGCGCGAACGCGCTCTGGCAGCTCGGCCTGATCGAGATGTGGCTGCAGCAGCAGGGGGTGCGGTGACCGTGGGTGCCGTCCGGACTGGAGGCGCGCAGGGCGTTGCGTCGTCGGCCACCGTCGAGCCGTCGGTCACCACCAGGGCCGCATCCGACCTGGGTGCGCGGCTCACCGCCGCCTGGGGGTCGTGGGGACCGACCATGACCCGGAACGCCCGGCGCGTGGCGTTCGTGAGCGACCGGCACGGCACCCCCGAGGTCTTCGTGCAGGACGTCGTCGTCGACGGTGAACTGCCGGAACCGGTGCGGATCGTGCTCTCCGACGACCCCGTGATCCGGGTGTCGTGGTCGTCCGACGGGGAGTGGCTCGCCGTCGCCATCGCGACCGACGGCGGCGTGAAGCAGCAGGTCTGGGTGGTGCGGCCGGACGGCTCCGACGCCGCGCAGATCGCCGGCTCGCGGTACCAGCACGCCGAACTCGGACCGTGGAGCCGCAGCGGCCACCGGGTCGTCATCACCCTGCCCTCGACCGAGCCCGAGCAGCCGGCCCGTGCGTACCTGGTCGACCCGGTCACCGGTGATCGCGACGACCTGGCCGTCGGGGAGCTCATCCACATCCTCGACCTGTCGGTGGAGGAACGGCTCGTCGTGCTGAGCGACGGGCAGCGTGGGCAGGAGTTCGTCGTGGTCGTCGACCGGCTGACCGACGAGAGCCACGCCCTGTTCGCCGACGACCCCGACGGGTCCGCCGAGATCGCGTTCCTGCGGCCCTCGCCCGCGAGCGAGACCAGCCCGCTCGTCGCCTACGTCGCCACCGAGGCCGGACTGCCCCGCCGCGGACTCGTCGCGCAGCCGGTCGGGCCGCACGGCTGGCGCGGCACGCCCCGGCGGATCGTCGAGCGCGACGACGCCGAGCTCGAGTACCTGGACGCCGACGACGCCGGCCGCACGCTGCTGCTCGTCTGGAATGTCGACGGTCGCAGTGAACTCGACCTCATCAACACGCACGACGCCTCGCGCACCCCGGTGCCGGACCTGCCCGGGTACGTCGTCACCGATCCCGTGCTCAGCCGTGACGGCCGGAGCGTCCTGCTCGCCGTCGAGGGACCGACCCGTCCGCGCGAACTGTGGCGACTCGACACGAACGCGCTGACCTGGAGCCGGGTCACCGACGTGCCGGTGCTGCCGGACGTGCAGCTGGTCGAGCCGACGCTCGAGCGGTTCGCCGCCCGCGACGGACTGGAGCTGACCGGGTGGCTGTACCGGGCCGTGGAGCCGACCGCGTCGACGGCGGACGCCGACCCTGGTGGTGGTGCCGTGCCTCCCGGCCGCGCAGCGCTCGTCCACCTGCACGGCGGACCGGAGTCGCAGGAACGACCCACGTTCTCGCCGCAGCACCAGGCGCTCGCCGCCGCCGGGGTGACCGTGTTCGCGCCGAACATCCGCGGGTCCTCCGGGTACGGTCACGAGTTCGTGCACGCCGACGACCTGGCGCTGCGGTGGAACGCGCTCGCCGACGTCGTCGACTCCGCGCGGTTCCTGGTGACCAACGGGTACGCCGATCGCTCCCGCGTCGCCGTCGAGGGGCGCTCGTACGGCGGGTACGCGACCCTCGCGTCGCTGGCGTTCACGCCCGACGTGTTCGCGGCCGGGGTCGCGGTGTGCGGGATGAGCGACTTCGCGACCTTCTACCGGGACACCGAACCGTGGATCGCGGCTGCTGCCGCCACGAAGTACGGCCACCCCGTCGAGGACGAAGCCCTGCTCGCGGCCCTGTCGCCGATGCGCGCGATCGACGACGTCACGGCGCCGCTGCTCGTCGTGCACGGCGAGCTCGACACGAACGTGCCGATCGGTGAGGCGCACCAGGTGGTCGCGGCGCTGCGGGAGCGGGCGCGCGATGTGGAGTACCTGGAGCTCGAGGGCGAGGGGCACGAGTACCGGCGGGCGGCGTCGCAGGCGCTGCTCGTGCGGCGGATGGTGGAGTTCGTGGCGGCGCGTTTGGCGTGAGGCGGCTCGCACGGGCCGTGAGCCCCCTCGCACCGTGCGAGCCGCGGCACGGCGTCACCGGGTGCAACGATGCGCCGGCGGCGCTCGCCGCGGGCAGAGAATGGTGGGATGACGACGACTGCGCCGACCTCGACCGCGCTGCCCCGACTCGGAGAGGTCCTCGTGACCTCGGCAGCGGAGGTCGAGCAGGTCGTCCACCGTGCCACGAACCAGTACGCCTCCGGTGTCGTCGCGGACACCGCCGGGTGGACGGACGGCGATCGTCGGCGGATCGAGGACCTCGGGTTCCGTGGTGGTGACTCCCGCGGTGAGGCGCTCCGGACGCTCGACCTGACCATCGCCGACGACGGCACGCCGACGCGGATGCTCGACGCCCCCGCGATGGCCGCACTGAACAGCCACCACGCACGGTTCGCCGAGCGGCGCGGCGACGTCGTCCGGTACCAGACCGACGTGTCGGTGTGGACGGGGATCCCCGAGCAGCCCACCGCGCAGGACTGGGAGGACGTCCGGGCGCTGCTCGGGTCGGGCGGGATGCTCGGCGTCGGTGCGGCTGCCGTCCTGCCCGAGGGGTGGGAGCTCGTCGACGGCGCCGGGGGTGTGCAGCTGACCGGTGAGGCGATCGAGGGTGCGCCGGACGACGAAGCCGTCGTGCTGACGCCCGACGACGTGCCGGAGATGACCGCCCTGGTGGAGCGGACGAAGCCGGGGCCGTTCCTGCCGCGGACGATCGAGCTCGGCACCTACCTGGGCATCCGGCGGGACGGACGGCTCGTCGCCATGGCGGGGGAGCGCCTGCACCCGCCGGGGTGGACCGAGATCAGCGCGGTGTGCACGGACGAGGCGTACCGCGGGCAGGGGTTCGGGCGGCGGCTCGTGCTCGCCGTCGCGCACGGGATCCGGGAGCGGGGCGAGACCCCGCTGATGCACGCAGCCGCCGGGAACACCGGGGCGATCGGGCTGTACCAGCACCTGGGGTTCCGATTGCGGGACCGCGGGGCGCCGCGGTTCGTGCGGGTGCCGTGAGCGGCGTCCGGGCCTGAGGGGTCAGAACGCGGCGAGGGCGCTGCGGAGCATGTCGTGGCCCTGGGCCTCGAAGCCCTCGTCGCCGACCGCGTAGGCCCAGGTCGCCGTCCCCACTGCTTCGCGGAGTTGCAGCCAGCGCCACGCGTCCGGAGTGCGCGGATCGTCGCCGTACCCGTCGAAGAACGCCGCTTCGAGGGCTGCATCGTGCTGCCAGTGGAGCACCGCGAGGCGGGTGAGGTCGAAGGACGCTGGCCGCCAGCCGAAGCGGCCGTAGTCGATGACGCGGAGCCGTCCGTCGTCCACGATCCAGTTGCGCGGGTGGAAGTCGCCGTGGGTCGCAACGAGGGACTGCGTCGTGCTGTCGGTCGGGAGCTCGCCCAGCGCCGCTCGTGCACGGGCGACGACTCCCGCGGGGATTCGGTGCGGGGTGTCGAGCGCGGCCAGTGCCTTCGCCTGCTCGTGCTGCACGAACGTCGGATCGTGGCGGGTCTCCTGGTCGTGCAGCCATCGGAGCAGTGCTCCGGCCTGTCGGAGGACGTCGGTGTCGTGCTCGTCCGGGGTCCCGAGGGCGAGGTGCCCGGGGACGCGTTCGAGCACGAGGACGCGGTGCTCCTCGTTCGCGGCGACGAGGGCACCGGTGTCCCCGCTGGCTCGGAGTGCGGCGGTGGCGGTGCGGTGTGCTTCGAGCTCGCGGGGGAAGTGGGTGTTGGTCGGGCCGGAGGCCTTCACGGTGAAGCGGTCGTCGCCAGCGCGGACGTGCAGGACCCTTGTGTCGAGGAGCCCCCACGACTCATCAGCCACGACGACGGCATCGGGGAGTGTTTGCTGCACGAACGCGATCTGGTCGTCGTCGAGTCCGGTGTCCCCCCAGTGCATGGCGGCACGTTACCGTCCTGCTCCGACCACTGGAACCCCTCGACAACGTCTCGGCCGCCGATCCGCTGCCACCGCATGTCGACGTTCCGCGTGCCGGTTCGTCCTACGCTGGCGGTGTGGACGAGTGGTGGGATCTTTGTTGACGCGGCCAGGGTGCCGATGGGTGGGACGTTCCGGCGCGGTGACGCGGGTTGGCCGGGCGGGGCGTTCCATCTGGTGGTCACGGTGTGCGTCTACCGAGCCGACGGAACCGTCCTGCTCACGCAGCGAGCTCCGATGAAGGAATTCGCCTTCGGGTGGGAGTTCCCCGGTGGGAGCGCGTTCGCAGGCGAGACTGGTCTTGCAGCTGCGTGCCGAGAGCTGCTCGAGGAGACCAACGTCACAGTCGAGCCCGAGGCTCTGCGCCGCGTCGGCCGCTTCATCGAGGAGACGGCGCTCGTGGACCTCTTCGTCGTGCAGGAGCCGAGTGGGTCCGCGGTGCGAGCGGATCCGACCGAGGTGATGGGTTCGCGCTGGGTCTCCCTGTCGGAGGTCACCGCGCTTCGTCAGAATGGGGTGATGGCAGAACCATGGGGGCCGCGGCTGGATGCGCTGTGGCCAGCGGCGATGGCATCGATCCTCGCTGCCCGCATGGCACTCTGATGACGTCCGAGAGACGGACCAGAACAGGAGCCCGATGGCGTCCCGCATCCAACGCGCACCGCTCGGCGACCGCGGCGCGCTGTGGAACCTCGCCCTCATCTGGGTCGTCATCGTCGTCGGGCTGCTGGCCGCGATCGGCTGCGTCGGCTACATCCTGAACGAGAGCCTCATCTCGTACAGCACTTGTGGCGCCCGCACCGTTTCCTGCGGTGATGCCGGCTGGTACAGCAGCATGGGCCTCACCTTCTTCGGCGGCTTCGCTGCAGTCATCACCGGCGGTGCGTTCGGCATCCGCCGCCACCACCGCGCCAGCGGCGTCTGGTACCCGCTCGCCGGCCTCGGCGGCGCCCTCCTGCTGACCGCGGCCGCCGTCGTCATCCTCAAGGCGGCGACGAACACGTAGATCGCCGCACCTTGCCGTCGCGGCAGTCGGGGTCGGACGGCCGTAGTCCCCGTTTCAGTGAGCCATCGGCACTGCTATCCGATGGTGACCTGCCTGCTGTACGACGGCATGCCCTTGCCTGCTGCGTTCACCGGGGTGACGGAGACCATGTTGCTCCCGGCGGACAACCCTGTGAGCGTCAGAGGGCTCGACGTTCCAGTCACACTGTCTCGGTAATCGGAGAGGATGTAGCTCGTGATGGGCAGGCCCCCATCACTTGCTGGCGCGTCGAACGACACGGTGACGGAACCGGGCCCGGTCGTCGTGCCGGTGATGGTGGGACGCCCTGGAGCCATCACGGTCATCGGCGCGGTCCCGAAGGACGTCGTTCCCGCCTTGCTGACGTTTCCCGTTGCGTCTACGGCGAACACCGCGATGGTGTACCGCTGGCCGGTCGGGAGCCGCGGCACCGCCGCGGAAGCGCCGGTGACCACCAGCGGCACACCGCTCTGGACGGTCGCGCCAGCACCGTCGCCCTGCACGAGACGAGCGACGACCGACGTTGCGTCCTTCGATGTGGACGACGTCCACTTCACCTTCGTCGGTGTTGCTGAACCGACCCGGATCCCGGTCGGGGCTGCCGGTGCCGTGACGTCGGACCGTGCTTGCCACTGCAGCGTGCCGTGCTGTGCGATCTTGTCGACGCAGTACTGCGTGAACGACATGTCGACCGTGTCCGGCAACCCGCTGACGGGGTCGAGCTTGAACTGCTTCACCGTCATCGTGCCGTTGGTGTCGCATCCGTACCCATCGACGGTTGTGACGATCGAGTACTTCCCACTGATCGTCGTCTTCGTCGTACCGAGGGGAAACACCTTGCCGTAGGGGCCTTCGAGGCGGACGCTGACGATGCCGCCGCTGCCGTCGAGGTCATCCGCCTTGAACCACCAAGCGAGTGCGCTGTACGAGATCGACATCGCCGTTGAGCCGGAGGTTGCCTTCGTCGTCTTGCCCTTGTTGACCATGTCCTTCCCGGAGGAGGTGATCATCGTCTTCCCGAGGAACGCCGAACCGGTCAACGCCACCGTCTGCGTTGCTCCGCCGACCGGCACGTTCACCACAGCGGTGGCGGGACCAGCGGTCCTCGGTCGGAAGTTGATGTTGAACGTGCAGGTCGCGTCGGCTGCGAGGGTGGCTTCGCAGGTGCTGTTGCTGACCGAGAACGACCTCGCGTTCACCCCCGTGACAGCCGGCTTCCCCATCGTGACCGGTGCTGTGCCGGTGTTGTGCACAGTCTCGACCTGGGTTGTCTTCGGCAACCCGATGAACGTCTTCGTGAACACGACGTTCCGTGCGCCCAGGATCACAGAGCCGGCAGCGTCCTCGCCGAACCGGAATTCGCCGACGCCCGGGACGACTGCGTCGAACCTGGTGATCTGACCGTTCGTCGGGTCGGACGCGAGGTCGAGGATCGAGAACTCGCCGTAGATGTACGTTCCGTCGATCTCGAGCGTCGGCTGCTTCTCGCTGTGCGGGTGGTTGCCGTCGAGCCAGTAGACCCCCGTCGTCAGTGGCTTCCCTTCTGGAGGGCTCAGCGTGAACGAACCGCGACCCGTGCCGGTCGTGCGAGCGTTGATACCTCGAGTGGTGTCGGCGTCGGTCAGGACGACGCTGTTCCCGTCAGCGAACTCGGGGACGCCCTTCGTCTGGTACCACGGGGACAAGATCTGCAAGACGCCCCCGCTCGCCGTGGCAGCGTTCGCCTCCGACGTGCCGACGCTGGTGAAGAGTCCTGCGGTGAGAAGTGCAACAGCACTGATGGCTGCTGAGCGGGCGATGCGCCGCATTGCGTAGTCCGTTCTGTCCCGGAGCACGCTCCCGGGTAGAGCGGCAAATGAACATTACTCCGCACTCAGGCAGGTACGCGCCGTGGGGCGACGGCATACCGCCTCCCCCTACCGCCAGCTTTCCGCCGCGCTGCTCGACCTGCACTTGTGCGCGCTGCTTCGACGTTCAACCGGGCGGTTCGGCATCGAGTTGAGCGCGGGGCTGAGTCGGCGCCGCCGGACCTTTTGCCACAGTTCGACGCTGGCACGTCCTCGTCCGGAAGGGTCGTCCCTCGCAGACAGGGCACCTCGCGCCCCTGCTCCACGCAGCCGAGCGTCCGGTAGCCGATCTTGGGTTCAGCTGGTCGTTGCAACACCACCGTGATTTGGAGTGTTGCAGATGGGATCGAGGCTGGAACAGCGTGCCCGAGAGGCGCGATTCTGGGAGCTACTCGGACAGGGCATGAGCAGGCCAACTGCTTGCGATGCTGTCGGCGTGCATCCACGTCAGGGCTACCGATGGTTCAAAGCCGCTCGCGGGAAGAACCCGTTCGAGCGCGCACCCCGTTCTGGCCGGTTCTTGAGCGAGGAGGAACGACTCCGGATCGCTGACCTCCGTCTGACTGGTGCCGGGGTTCGCCGGATTGCAGCGGAGCTCGGGCGGGCTCCTTCGACGATCAGTCGAGAGCTGGCCCGGAACAGCTCCCGCAATGGCGATTACCGGCCATACGCGGCCGAGAAGCGGTGCCGCGTCCGAGCGCGCCGGCCTAAGCCGCGGAAGCTGGACCGGGTCGAGCTCGCCCTGCAGGTCGAGTTGCGGTTGGTGCGGAACTGGTCCCCAGAGCAGATCCGTGATGACCTGATTCGGTCCTTCCCGAACCGGCCGGAGATGCACGTGTCGCACGAGACGATCTACCAGTCCCTGTTCGTCCAGGGCCGCGG
>NZ_QKLE01000014.1:0-82770 GCF_003224275.1 Curtobacterium sp. MCSS17_011
CACCCCAGCAGAAGCATTCGAGCAGCTACTCTCGGACCCGAAACAACGACCCGTTGCAACGACCCCTTGAAACCGCCGATCCGCATTCGGACGCGTCATGGGAAGCCGACGAAGGTATCCACCTTGCTGGTGCTGCGCATCCACGACCGGTAGACAGTGAGCCACGTCCAACGAAGGAGTTGTCGATGCTGGTTCAGGTCTGTGGTCTTCCCGGTGCAGGGAAGTCGACGCTGTCTGCTGCGATCGCGGAGCTGACACCTTCGCTGACCCTTCGCGTTGATGCGATCGAGGGCGCGATGTGGAAGTACCAGATTCCGCCCGAGCAGTCCGGGATCGCCGCCTACTCGGTCATGCATGCCATCGCGGTGCCGAATCTGCGGCGAGGACAGGTGGTCATCGCCGACGCGGTGAGTGGTGTGGAACCCGCTCGCGCTGGATGGGCGTCGACAGCGGAAGCCGCTGGGGTTTCGCTGCGCGTGATCGAGGTCGTGTGTGCGGACGTCAACGAGCACCGTCGCCGGGTGGAGCAGCGTGCGAATGACCTGCCTGGGTTCACCTTGCCGACGTGGGACGAGGTGCAGCGCGTCGCCGACGAGTACGAGCCCCGCACGGACGATCGACTCGTCATCGACAGCACCCGCCCGCTAGAAGACACGGTGCGCCAGGCCCTTGACTACCTCGAACTCAACGCGCGGTAACGGATCGGCTACCGGACCCCGTTCGCTCCGCTGACGGCGAGCAAGTTCTCGAGGTCGTCGTGGAGCCGCGCGGAACTACCCGATCCGCGTCGGGGCACGGACGGAAGCTCCGTGCCCCGACCGACCGCGTCAGCCGACTCGGGTCCAGGTCCCGCAACCACTCGACGAGAAGGCGACCACGTCGTTGGTGATCGTCACGACGGCGCTGCCTCGGCGGTCGAGGTAGTCGTTCGCGATGATCGCGTCCAGACTGCCTGATGCGGAGGACAGGGTCGCCCAGTAGCACCCGCTCGGAGCAGTCGTCTTCCAGGTGCCCTTCGACACCTGCTGGCCCACCTTGTAGACGCCGTCTCCGGCGATCTTCGAGAGCTTCGGGCCGGCGGTGGTCGCGGCGTACCAGGTGCCGCAATCGTCCAGCTCGACGTACTTGTCCGTGCTCGAGACTTGGATCATGCGCTGACCCGAACCGATGTCGTTCGCGCGGATGTCGTCCAGCGTGCCCCGTGCGCTGCTGAGTCGTGCCCAGTAGCAGAACTGGTCCTGTCGCGTCGTCGAGTAGTACGTGCCCGGCTTGATCGTCGAGCCGACCTTGAAGGTGCCGTTGCCCGAGAACGATGCCGTGGCTCTCGCGATCTTCGCGGTGGCGACGCTTCGGACTGAACCATTGGCGTAGCCGGCCTTCGACACGGTGACCCGGGACGCGATGGTAGCCCCCACGTCGTAGTACCCGAGACGGTAGGTCCGCGACGTCATGCCTGCGACGACCTTGCCGTTGCGGAGCCACTCGTACCGGGCTGTCAGGCCGGAAGTGTTCCAGGAGCCCTTCGTCGTCGTCAGTACGCCACCGTTCCTCGTCGTTCCGCTGACCGACGGGCGAGCTGTGAACTTCGGAGCGTCGCCGCGGACGACGACACCGATCAACTGCGTCCGCGTCGCGGTCGTGTACCCGGTGCGGGAACCGGTGATGGAGACCGAGAGCTTGTGGCCGTGGTCCGAGGCCGTCGCCGTGTACCGCGAACCGGTTGCGTTGCGGATCGAGTCGCCGTCCCGCAGCCAGCGGTACTTCTTGGTCGTCGGGGCCGGCGACCAGCTCGGGAAGGTCGCGGTGAGGGTCTTGCCGACCTTGGCCGTTCCAGAGACCGTTGCGGGCTTCGTCGTGAACTTCCTCGGCTGGGGAACCGGTGTCGGTGTCGGGACCGTCGTCGGGGTGGGGCTCGGAGTGAGGGTCGGTTCCGGCGTCACCTCGTCCAGCGGCGTGGTCGGCTCTGCCTGGACGGACGGCGCGGCGGTGTTCGGAGCGGACGTCACTGGTGGTGCCGTCGGCGCCGTGGTGGTCTCCGCGGGCGCGGAGGCGGCGTCCGCTGGCGCGGTGGCAGCGAGGACCGTCACCGCCGCCAATGCGGTCGCGGTGAGTGCGAGGAGGAGCCGCGAGGCTCTGCGCACGGTCCGTTCGGGTCGGGCCATGGTGATTCCGTTCTTCGGGTGTCGTCGATGACGCAGTGGGTGCCCGCACGAGAATAGGAGAAATTCGCTCACTTCCGACAGCCCGTAGGAGCCGGTCGCACAGGATCCTCGTTTCATGGATTCTCTAGGATCGACCCATGTCCACGACCATGCCCGGCTTCGGGGCGGAGCGCATCACGCAGCTCGGCCTGCGTGACCGCGTCTACGACCGGGTGCTCGAGGTCCTGATGGGCCACGACGTCGAACCGGGCATGCGGTTGTCGATCGACGGCCTCGCCCGCAGTCTCGGGGTGTCCCCGACCCCGGTGCGCGAAGCCCTGGTGCAACTCGAACGCACCGGCCTCGTCACCCGTGAAGCGAACAAGGGCTACCGGGTCTCCCCGCCCCTGGCCGGCGACCAGCTCGAGGCGCTGTTCGACGCCCGGCTCATCGTCGAGAGCGGCGCCGTCGAGCTCGCGGCCCGCGGCGACGTCGACGGCCTGCGCGAGCGGCTGGCGACAGCACTCGACGAGCAGGCTGCGGTGGCCGCCGAGGTCGCGTCCGTCGGTGCTGCGCACGCTCCGGAAGAGCTGATGGCCCGCTTCTTCCGCAGCGACTGGCAGTTCCACCAGCTGATCTTCGACGCGACACGGAACCCGTTCCTCGAGGAGATGTCCGACATCATCACGACGCGCGTGCACCGCATGCGGCAGATCGTCGAGGGTGGCGGGGACGACACGGATCGCGCCGTGCAGGAACACCGGGCCATCCTGGAGGCGCTGGCTGCGGACCCGACGTCGGCCGTCGCCGCGATGCGGCTCCACATCGACGCCGTCCGGTTGCGTTCGCGCGCGGACGCGTCCCACACGAGCTGAAGCAGAGGGGTTGCGTTCCGGCGCCGTGCGAGTATGTTTCCTATAGGAAAGAGGTTCAGGGCTGAACCACCACGACATGCAAGGGAGCATTCCGTGACCACTCCACAGGACTGGGTCGACCAGGATTGGGACCCCACCACCTGGACGTCGGGGACCTGGCCGATCGCCGCCTGCCTGCACGGGTTCGCGCAGGTCACCCGCGACGGGACGGCCTTCCACGAAGCCCCCACCGAGGTGTGGGACGAGGTGTTCGGACAGATCGAGGCCGTCGGCTTCTCGCTCGCCGAACTCGCCGACAGCCACATCCGCCCCGCTGACCTCGAAGCCTCGCGCCGCGACGAGCTGTTCGCCGTCGCGAAGTCGCACGGCATCGGGATTCCCTCGGTGCACCTGCAGCGCAAGAGCGTCATCCAGCCCGGGCACGAGGAGGAGAACCTCGCCTACGCCCACCGCACCATCGACGCGGCGGCCGAGTGGGGCATGCAGGTCTTCTCGACCGGGCTGCACCAGCCGTTCACCGACGCTCAGAAGCGGGCGCTGTGGTTCTGGACGGCGCCGGGCCCGAAGGACCCGGACGACCCGGAGGTCTGGGCCGCTGCGGTCAAGCGACTGCGGGAGCTCGGCGAGCACGCTGCGAGCGTCGGGCTGCCGATGGCGCTCGAGCTGTACGAGGACACGTACCTCGGCACCGCCGACAGCGCGGTCCGCCTGGTCGAGGAGATCGGGCTCGACAACGTCGGCCTGAACGCGGACGTCGCGAACCTCATCCGCCTGCACCGTCCCGTCGAGGACTGGCGGGAGCTGTTCGCGAAGACCATGCCGCACACCAACTACCTGCACGTGAAGAACTACACGCGTGACGAGGCCGGCGACGGCAGCTGGGCGACGAGTGCGCCGAGCACGATGGAGACGGGCCTCATCAACTACCGCCAGGTCCTGCGCGACGCCGTCGCCGACGGGTTCCGCGGGATCGTCATGACCGAGCAGTACGGCGGGGACAGCCTCGGCGTCTGCGCCACCAACCAGCAGTACATCCGATCCGTCCTCGCGACGACGAAGCTCGACGCGACGGCGACCCCGACTGCAGCAACCAGCACCGAAGGAGCAATCCGATGAGCACCCTCGACATCGCCGTCGTCGGGTCCGGCTACATGGGCGGCGGGATCGCCCAGGTCCTCGCCCTCGCCGGCCACACCGTCCGGATCGCCGACGTCTCGGCCGAGATCGCCGAGCAGAACCTGGAGCGGCTGCTCGGCGAGACCGCGCAGTTCGTCGCCGACGGGCTGTTCCCCGAGGACGCCGTCGAACGGGTCCGCGCACACCTGAGCGCTGCCGAGTCGATCGAGGCCGCCGTCGCCGACGCGGACTTCATCGAGGAGGCCGTGCCGGAGAAGCTCGAGATCAAGCACGCGACGCTGCGCCGCATCAGCGAGGCCGCCCGCCCCGACGCCGTGATCGGCTCGAACACCTCGACGATCCTGATCGAGTCGCTGGCCGAGGCGGTCGTGGGCCCGGAGCGGTTCCTCGGCGTGCACTTCTCGAACCCGGCGCCGTTCATCCCCGGCGTCGAGCTCATCCCGCACCCGACCACGAACGAGCACGCGATCGAGGTCGGCGAGACCGTCGTCGCCGCGACCGGCAAGCAGTCGGCGCGGGTGAAGGACTCGACGGGGTTCGTCCTGAACCGCCTGCAGTACGCGCTGTTCGAGGAGGCCACGAAGATCGCCGACGAGGGCATCGCGAGCCCCGACGACATCGACACCATCGTGCGCACCACGTTCGGGTTCCGCCTGCCGTTCTTCGGCCCGTTCGCGATCGCCGACATGGCCGGGCTCGACGTCTACGCGTTCTGCTTCGAGTCGCTGCAGACCCGCTGGCCCGAGCGCTTCGCCACCCCGCCGTCGCTGCAGCAGCACGTCGACGCCGGTGAGCTCGGCACGAAGTCCGGCGCCGGGTACCTCGAGGTGCCGGCCGACCGCACGCCCGAGCTCGTGGCCTACCGGAACAAGGCGTACGTCGCGATGCAGAAGCTGCTCGACGACCTCGGCCCGGCCCCGATCCACTGAGCCCGGAGCACGAACGATGAACACGCAGAACCCCCAGGGCCCCCAGGCCCGCACCGTCGTCCTCACCGGGGCCGCCTCACCGCGGGGCATCGGCCGCGCCACCGCCCACCACCTGGCCGAGGCCGGGTGGGACGTCGGGATCATCGACCTCGACCAGACGGCGAGCGAGCAGGTCGCCGCCGAGATCCGCGAACAGCACGGCGTGCGGGCCGTCGGCGTCGGGGCGAACGTCGCCGACGAGTCCGCCGTCCGTGCGGCCTTCGACACGATCGAGGCCGAACTCCAGCCGATCACCGCACTGGTGAACCTGGCGGGGGTCTCGTCCGCGCACGCCTACCTCGACCTGCCCGAGGGGGAGTGGCACCGGGTGCTGTCGATCAACCTCGACGGCGTGCACTTCGCGAGCCTGCGGGCGGCGGAGTCGATGGTGCGGTCCGGCTACGGGCGCATCGTGAACCTGTCGTCGGTCTCCGCCCAGCGCGGCGGCGGCACCTTCAGCAAGACCCCGTACACGGTGGCGAAGGCCGGCGTGATCGGCCTGACCCGCGGCCTGGCGCGCGAGCTCGGCCCGCGCGGCGTCACCGTCAACGCGATCGCCCCGGGCCCGATCGACACCGACATCATGGGCGGCACCCTGTCCGAGGCGCGGAAGACCGAGATGGCCGCCGACGGCGTGCTGCCGCGCATCGGCACCCCGCGGGACATCGCCGCCGCGATCGCCTACCTGATCAGCGAGGACGCCGGGTTCGTCACGGGCCAGACGCTCAACGTCAACGGCGGCCTGTACATGCACTAGGGCCAGCCGCCCACGGAACGCGCGCCGACCGCGCGACGCGATCCGTGCCTCCCGTCCGACAGGCCGAACCGACCGCCGGACGCCAGAACGACCGCACCGTGCTCGCAAAGGAGCGAACCCGTGTCACTACCCCCTGCCCCCGCGCTCGGGTCGACGAACGACCCCGGCCTGCAGTCCGCCATCGGCAAGGCGACGAAGCACCTCATGCCGATGCTCGTCATCCTGTACTTCGTCGCGTTCCTCGACCGCACGAACGTCGGCTTCGCCGAAGAGGCCCTGCGCGTCGACCGCGGCATCTCCGACGCCGCCTTCGCCCTGGGCGCCGGCATCTTCTTCATCGGCTACGCGATCTTCGAGATCCCGTCGAACCTGCTGCTCAAGCGGTTCGGTGCGCGCTTCTGGCTCGCCCGCATCGCCGTCACGTGGGGCATCGTCGCCGCATTGTTCGCCTTCACGACGAACGACACGATGTTCATCATCCTGCGGTTCATCCTGGGTGTGACCGAGGCCGGGTTGTTCCCGGGCGTGATCATGTACCTGTCCGAGTGGTTCCCGAACAAGGTGCGCGTGCGCATGTTCGCGATCTTCTACCTGGCGCAGCCGTTCTCGCAGATGATCGGCGCCCCGCTGTCCGGCGGCCTCATCAGCGTCGGTGACCAGGTCACCCCGTTCCACGGCTGGCAGGTCATGTTCGCCGGCGAGGGGATCCTCGCGGTGCTGGCGGGCATCGCGGCCCTGGTGTTCCTGACGAACAGTCCGCAGCAGGCGAAGTGGCTCGAACCGGGCGAGAAGGCGTCGCTCACCGCGGCCATGGAGCGCGAGGACACCGCTCGCACCGAGGACGGTCCGAAGGGCATCTGGCGCGCGATGGCGAGCGGGCGCGTCTGGTACTTCACGATCATCTACTTCTGCCTGCAGGTCGCCGTCTACGGCACGACGTTCTACCTGCCGCAGCAGGTGTCCTCGCTGCTCGGGCAGGACGTCGGCTGGCAGGTCGGGCTCGTGACCGCGATCCCGTGGCTCGTCGGGCTCGTCGCCTGCTACCTGATCGGGTCGCGGGCGGACTCCGTCGGACGCCGCCGGCGCTGGGGAACCCTGTTCTACATCACGACCGGCCTGTCGATCCTCGGCTCGGCATGGGCGGGGGCGAACGGGCAGCCGGTGCTCGGCATCCTGTTCATCACCCTGGCCGTCGCGAGCTTCCTGGCCGTCGGCCCGATCACCTGGGCGTACCCGACGGCGTTCCTGACCGGTGCCGCAGCCGCCGCGGGCATCGGCCTGATCAACTCGCTCGGCAACCTCGGCGGGTTCGTCGCCCCGATCATGCGCACCGCGATCAACGAGGTGGTGCCCACCGACAGCGGTGCGTTCGGCATCGTCTCGCTCGGCGTCCTGGCGTTCGTCGCCGCGGTGATGATCTTCTGCACCAAGTTCTTCCGCGGGGCCAAGGCCGACGAACTGCTCGACACCTCGCACGTCCGCACCACCGACCCGAAGGGCAGCAAGCGATGACCAGACTGTTCAACGACCCGGCGGACTTCGCCGACGAGGCGACCGACGGCTTCGTCGCCGCCAACGAGCGGTGGGTGCGCGGGGTGCACGGCGGGGTCGCCCGTTCCACCACGAGCCCCGACGGCACCGTCGCGGTCGTGATCGGCGGCGGCTCGGGCCACTACCCCGCGTTCGGCGGGCTGGTCGGGCACGGCCTGGCGGCCGGGGCCGCGATGGGCAACCTCTTCGCCAGCCCGAGCGCCCAGCAGGTCACCGGGGTCGCGAAGGCCGCGGAGCACGGCGGCGGGGTGCTGCTCAGCTACGGCAACTACGCGGGAGACGTCCTGAACTTCGACGCCGCGGCGCGCACGCTCGAGGCCGACGGCATCCCGGTCCGCACCGTCCGCGTCACCGACGACGTGACGAGCGCCCCGTCCGACGACCGCGCGAAGCGCCGCGGCATCGCGGGTGACCTCTGCGTCTTCAAGGTCGCGGGCGCCGCCGCCGAGCGCGGGGACGACCTCGACACCGTCACCGCCGTCGCCGAGCGGGCGAACGATCGGACGCGCAGCTTCGGCGTCGCGTTCTCCGGGTGCTCGCTGCCGGGTGCCGAGGAACCCCTGTTCACGGTCCCCGAGGGCCGGATGGCGGTCGGCATGGGCATCCACGGTGAGCGGGGCATCGACGAGACGGAGGTGCCCACCGCTTCCGGTCTCGCGGATCTGTTGGTGGACCGGCTGCTCGACGAACTGCCCGACGGCGTGACGCTCGAGGGCCAGCGGGTGGTGCCGATCCTCAACGGTCTGGGCTCGGTCAAGTACGAGGAGCTCTTCGTCGTCTACCGCTCGGTGCAGCGGCGCCTGGCGGACGCCGGGGTCGTGATCGTGGAGCCCGAGGTCGGCGAACTCGTCACGAGCTTCGACATGGCCGGGGTCTCCCTGACGCTGTTCTGGCTCGACGACGAGCTCGAGGAACTCTGGGCAGCACCCGCGGACACGCCCGCCTACCGCAAGGGCGGTGCGGTCGTCGAACAGCGCGTCGATCCGTCCACCGTGGCGGCGGACGCCGAGGGCGTCGGCATCGGCCCGGCGAGCGACGAGTCACGCGCGGTCGCCGAGCAGGTCGCCGCCGGGTTCGCCGCGGTCCGCGCCGTCCTCGACGAGCACGCCGACGAACTCGGCCGCATCGACGCCGTGGCCGGTGACGGCGACCACGGCATCGGGATGCAGCGTGGATCGCACGCGGCCGACGCCGCAGCCGCCGACGCGGTCAGCCGCGGTGCCGGTGCCGGCACCGTCCTGCTGGTCGCTGCGGATGCCTGGTCCGACAAGGCCGGCGGCACGTCCGGTGCGATCTGGGGTGCCGCCCTGGAGGCACTGGGTCGCGTGGTCGGGGACGACTCGCGTCCGTCGGGTGCCACCGTCGCGCAGGGGGTCCGCGCGGCCACCGAGGCCGTGCTGGCGTTCGGTGCCACCGTCGGTGACAAGACGATGGTGGACGCCCTGGTGCCGTTCGACGAGGTGCTCCGCACCCGGCTCGACGCCGGGGCGGCGCTCGCCGAGGCCTGGGGCGACGCCGTCCGTGCCGCCCGTCAGGCAGCGGACGCCACGGAGTCCCTCGTGCCGAAGATGGGCCGGGCACGCACGCACGCCGACCAGGCCGTCGGCACCGCGGACCCCGGCGCGCTGTCCTTCGCCCTCGTCGTGGAGACGGTCGCACCGTGATCACCGTCGGGGTGTCGCTGAAGACGTACTTCTCGCACGCCCGGACGCTGTCGTGGGCGGCCGAGGTCGCGGACATCGCCCGGCGACACTCCGCGGTGCGCTCGGGTGCGGCGTCGCTCTTCGTGGCGCCGACGTTCCTGGCCCTCGTCCCGGTGCGTGACCTGCTCGCCGGCACCGGTGTGCAGCTCGCCGCGCAGGACCTGTCGTGGGCCGACGCGGGCGCGTTCACCGGCGAGGTCTCCGGCGCCGAACTGCGGGAGATCGGTGTCGACCTGGTCGAGATCGGGCACGCCGAACGGCGCTCCCTGTTCCACGAGGACGACGCGACGATCGCGGGGAAGGTGCACGCGGCCTTCCGGAACCACCTGCGTCCGCTGGTCTGCGTCGGGGAGCCGGAGCGGGCCTCCGATCCGACCGAGGCGGTGGCGGCGGTGACCGCGCAGCTCGACCGGGCCGTCTCGACCGCCGTCGCGGACGGGCTCGCCGGACCCCTGACCGTCGCCTACGAACCCGTGTGGGCGATCGGCGCACCGGCACCCGCACCGGACGAGCACATCGTCGCGGTGCTCGCCGGGATCGAGCAGCACCTCGCCACCCGGCCGGCGCTGCACGGCAGCACCGTGCTCTACGGGGGCAGTGCCGGACCGGGCCTGCTCACCCGGGGGCAGGGGCGGATCGGCGGGCTGTTCCTCGGACGGTTCGCGCACGACCCCGCCGCGGTCCGGGCGATCCTCGACGAGGTCGCGGCGCTCAGCTGAGCTGGTCGCGGACCGGGCGCGGGGTGCGACCGAGCAGCTCGCCGAGCAGCGGATCGGTGCCGGCGAACAGCCCCCGCTCGGCGGCCTGGTACATGCCGAGCAGGAACGCGACCATGTGCGGGTCCTGCCCCGCGGCCAGCGCACGGGCACGCCACTCGTCCTCGCCGAGGGCTTCGAACCCGATCATCCGACCGGACACCTCGGACGCCAGCCGAGCCAGGTCGGCGAAGGTCGGCGCGTCCGGAGTGGTGAGCGTCACCGGCCCGTCGAACGGCTGGTCGGCGAGCAGGATCGCGGCGGCTGCCTCGGCGGCGTCCTCGCGGGCGGTCCACGACACCGGCGTCGACGGCTGCGTCGACCGCAGCACGGTGCAGTGCGACGGCGTCGGCGGCCGGGTCGCTCGACGAGACGAGCAGGAGCTGGTCGGCGCCGGCGAAGGCCGAGGGCAGGGTCTCCGGCTCGGCGTAGTCGCCTCGGCGGACCTCGACGCCGCGGTCTGCGAACCGCTGCGCGCGGGCCGGGTCGCGGGTCACCACCGCCAGGTCGGACGGCGCCAGGTGCTCGAGCAGGTGGTCGGCGGTGGCGCCGTTGAGGGCTCCGGTGGCCCCGGTGATGACGATCATGGCTTCTCCCGATCAATGGAAACAGCGTGTGGGTATCGCTGGTAGCACAGTGATAGCACACATCCGTTATCGTTGTTCCGTGATCGATCAGGGAACCCCGCGTGACGAGACGCGATCGCGCATCGTCGAGGTCGCCGGCACCATGCTGCGCGAACGCGGCGCCGCGGCGGTGACCACGCGGGCGGTCGCGGACGGAGCTGGTGTCCAGGCGCCGACCATCTACCGGCTGTTCGGCGACAAGGATGGTCTGCTCGAAGCGGTCGCCGAGCACGCGATGACGACCTTCTCGGCGATGAAGGCCGACGCCGTCCGGGCTGCTCGTGACGAGGCGACCGACCCCGTCGAGGACCTGCGCACCGGCTGGTCGATGACGATCGGTTTCGGGCTGGCGAACCCCGACCTGTTCGTGCTGTTGAGCGACCCGGAGCGTGGCCGTCGGTCAGCAGCGGCCCGGGCCGGCACCGCGCTGCTCGCCGAGCGCATCCAGCGGGTCGCCGAGGCCGGGCGACTGGCCGTGCCGGAACGCCGTGCGGTCGACCTCGTGCACGCGGCCGGCACCGGGGCGGTGCTCGCGATCCTGGCCGCTCCGGCGGACGAGCGGGACCCGGCACTCGCCGATGACGTCCTGGAGGCCGTGCTCGGGCGGATCCTCGTGCCGAGCGGTCCGACGACGGACGACGACGGCGGCGCGGGTCCGGGTGGTCAGGGCCGGGGGCGTGACGCCGTGACGAGCGCCGCGATCACGCTCCGTGCCGCAGCGCGCCGGCTCGATCGACTGTCGGCAGCCGAGCGGACGATGCTCGCGGAGTGGCTCGACCGGATCGCCGCGGACTAGTCCTCGCGAGTGCCCGCCAGCCCGTGGTCGTGGGCGTAGACGACGAGCTGCACCCGGTCGCGCAGCGACAACTTGCCGAGGATGCTCGAGATCTGGGTCTTCACCGTCGACTCGGTGACGTACTCCTTGGTGGCGATCTCGGCGTTCGACAGGCCGCGGGACGCCCACCCGAACACGACACGCTCCCGCTCGGTCAGGGTCGCGAACTCCGGCGGCTGCGGTGCCGGGGCCCGCGCCACGTCGGTGCCGAACAGCTGCGCGAGGTCGTTCGGTGCGATGACCGAGCTGCCCTCGTGCACGGCCCGCACCGCGGCGAACAGGAACGGCGGCGTGGTGTCCTTGAGCAGGAAGCCACTGGCGCCGAGCCGGATCGCGGTCGCCGCTGCCGGGTCGAGCCCGAAGGTGGTGAGCACGACGACGCGCGGCAGCGGACCCGGGACGGCGCCGGAGTGGAGCTGCCGGACGGTCTCCACGCCGTCCATGCCGGCCATCCGCATGTCGAGCAGCACCACGTCGGGGCGCACCTCGGGGATGAGTGCGAGCGCTTCGGCGCCGTCGGAGGCCTCACCGACCACGCGCATGTCGTCCTGGGCGTCGAGCACCACCCGGAGCCCGGCGCGGAACAGCGCCTGGTCGTCGGTGAGCAGGATCCTGATCGGTTCGGTCATCGGACGGGTCCCCCTTGGACGTCGAACGGGATGCGGGCGCGTGCCGTGAACACGTCGTCCAGCACGGCGGCGTCGAACGACCCACCGAGGGCGCCGAGGCGCGAGTCCATGCCGTCGATCCCGCGGCCCGAGCCCGCGGTGGTGCCGTCGCCCGCGACGTTCTCGACCTCGAGCACCAGGTCGGCGTTCCGCCAGGTCTCCCGCACGACGACCGGGTTGCCGGGGGCACCGTGGCGCAGGGCGTTCGTGAGCATCTCCTGCAACACGCGACGGGCGGCCGTGCCGGTGTCCGGGCGCAGGGCCAGCGGGACCCCGCGCACCGTGCGGTCGACGTCGACCCCGGCGTCGCGGATGCCCTGCACGATCTCCTCGAGCGAGCCCGGGCCGGTCGCCTCGGCGGAGCCGTCGACGTGCCCGAGGACCTGCCGGACCTCGACCAGGGAGCTCCGGGCGGTGCTCGCGATGGTGGCGCTGACCGCTCGGATGCGCGCCTCGTCGTCGAGGAACGGCACCGAGTCGGCCTGCGCGATGATGACCGCGAGCGAGTGGCCGACGACGTCGTGCACGTCACGGGCGATGTCCGCGCGGATGCGTTCGGACTCGGCGACGTCGATGGCGCGGGTGGCGGTGGCCTCGGCCTCGGTGGCGACGGCCTCGGCACGTGATGCTGCCGCCTCGGCGTCGGCACGGCGCTCCGACTCGCGGTCGCGGGAGCGGAAGGCCCGGACGGCGACCCCGCCCGCCCAGACCCCGAGCAGCGCGGTCACCGGGGCGGCCATCGCCAGGAAGGCCTGGTCGCGCGGGCCGTTGATGAGCACGAGGAACCGGAAGCCGGTCGACGCCAGGTAGACGGTGGCGCCGGCCCCGGCGACGACCGCGAGCACGCCCGAGACGACGACCTCGGTGCGGGTGCCCACGACCGCGGCGGTGCCGATCACGACGAACATCGCGAGGTCGACCAGGGACGGGCGTTCGCCACCGCCGACCTGGATGACCCCGAGGACGACGACCATCGCCATCGCGGCGGACGGGGAGATGCGACGCAGGGCGATCGCCACCGAGGCCGACAGCACCGCGGCGAGGCTCGCGTGCTCGAGCTCGAGGTCGATGGGCAGCAGGAAGACGAACGCCGCCAGGACCGCCCAGGCCACGTCGATGACGATCGACCGGGTGGCGAGCGGCCGGAGGAACCTGCCCCGTTCGGTCACGAGAGCGATCCTCCCATGCCGTACGGGCGTCACGCGGGCGGGGTCATGGCCATGAGTGCGATGACGGTGGCGACCACGATCGCCGCGCAGAGCAGCAGGGTGGCGATCGTGTGCTTGGTCGAGGTCTGCATGCTCCCAGCCTGGGCAACCGGACGGCGGACGGCATCGGGCGGTCGACCGAAGGGCCTCGTCCTGCCGGGTGAAGCCCGCGGCGGACCCGGATCCGTCGAACGGCGCATCCGGGACACCCTCTGCGTGATCCGGCCACCTTGGACGGCCGCTCAGTGCCCCCGGCGAACCATCGGCCGTGCAATCGCTCGATCGAGACGAAGGAGCACGATTTGTACTTCCACAAGCAGGAACTCCAGTTCAAGGCAACGCCCGACAAGCCCGACGCGATCTACGCCCGCAAGCTGCAGGAGGTGCTCGGTGGCCAGTACGGAGAGATCTCCGTCGCGCTGCAGTACCAGTTCCAGGCGTGGAACATGCACATCCCCGGCAAGTACCGCGACATGGTGTTCGGCATCGGCGCCGAGGAGATGGGCCACGTCGAGATGCTCGCGACGATGATCGCCCAGCTGCTCGAGAAGTCCCCGCTCGGCATCACCGAGGACGCGCTGCAGGACGACCCCACGGTCGCCGCGATCGTCGGCGGCACGGACGTCCAGCACGCCATCGTCGCCGGTGCGGGTGCCCGTCCGGTGGACAGCAACGGCAACCCCTGGCAGGGCTCGTACATCACCGCCAGCGGCAACCTGCTCGCCGACTTCACGGCGAACGAGAACGCCGAGATGCAGGGACGTGTGCAGGCCGCCCGGCTCTACCACATGACCGACGACCACGGCGTGCGGGACCTGCTGTCCTTCCTCATCGCCCGAGACACCATGCACCAGAACATGTGGGCGACCGCCGCGGCCGAGCTGCGCGAGAAGGGCGTCGAGGGCTTCCCCGTGCCGAGCAACTTCCCGCAGTCGAAGGAGAACCAGGAGGTCAACTACCAGTACCTCAACTTCTCCGACGGTGCCGAGGCGAAGAACGGCCCGTGGGCGAGCGGCCCCTCGTTCGACGGCAAGGGCGAGTACTCGTACCACGACGGCCCGACCACCTCGGTCCCGATGCCCCCGCCCACGCACCCCGACGTCCGCCTCTACGGCACCACCGAGCTGCCGAACGTCGTCGAGAAGACGGCCGGCCTGGTGCAGGACAAGCTGAACAAGGAGTAGTCCCGACGGTCGCCCACGCGACCGACGGAACGACGGGAGGCCCGGCGCACGACGTGCGCCGGGCCTCCCGTCCGTCACATGGTCACCGCACCGACGGGGCGGACCCGCCCACGGTCATCAGTGCCCCCGTCTCGGGTTCTTCGTCGCGTGGTGCCTCGAAGATGTCCGAGTAGGCGCGGACCGCGCTCCACCCCGCGATCAGCAGGGCCGTGCCGAGGACCGCCGCGACCCAGGGCGCCAGGAGCGACTGCTCGACGAGCCGGGGCGCGGCGACCCAGGTCAGGAACGTGCCGGTCAGGCTGCCGGTGGCCCCGAGGAGCACGGCGGTGCGCCGGTCCAGGCTCGTCAGCGCGAGCGCCGCGGTGACGACGAGGACCGCGACCACAGCGTTCAGCAGGACGGACGTCATCGCTCAGCTCCTCACTCGGCGGCGGCGCCGGAACCGACCGCGAGCTGCTCCGACGCGCCACCGACGGTGACGGCGATCTTGCGCGGCTTCGCGGACTCCTTGACCGGGATCGTGACGCTCAGCACGCCGTTGTCGTACCCGGCGGTGATGCGCTCGGTGTCCAGGCCTTCGCCGAGCGTGAGCTGTCGGACGAACGTGCCGGGCTGGCGCTCACGCGTGAGCCACTGCGAGCCCTCGGGCGCGCCCAGGGTGCGCTCGGCGCGGATGGTCAGGACGGAGCCGTCCACGTCGATGTCGACGGAGCCCGGGTCGATGCCGGGCAGGTCGACGTCGAGGACGTAGTGGTCCCCGGTGCGGTACAGGTCCATCGGCATCGAGCGCGGGCCGGCGGCGGTGCCGAGGAGTGAACCCGCGAGTCGGTCGAGCTCGCGGAACGGGTCGAAGTTCATCGTCATCGGAATCAACTCCTTCGTGGTTCTCGTTGAGTCCCCTCGACTCAACTGCCACCGTTTTAGCACTCGACCCTGGTGAGTGCCAAAAGATCGCTCGGAAGACGCCGAGAACCGTCGACCGCCGATCAGCCGCCGAGGAACGGGTCGATGACCGCCCACGTGGCCGCGGGGGCCTCGAGGTGGGGCAGGTGCCCAGCGGCCGGGACCTCGGCGAACACCGAACCCGGCACGGCCGCCGCCACCGCGCGACCGTACGCCGGCGTCACGACCCCGTCGCTCGCACCGAAGACCACGAGCGTCGGCACCCGTACGGCCCCGAGCCGCCCGAGCAGGGTCGGGTCGCTCATCGACCGGCCGGCGACGACCGCCATGGTCTGCCCGTTCGACCGCTGCACCGCCTGTTGTTCCTCGGTGACCGACGCCGGGTCCTGGTACCCCCGCTCGGGATCGTGCCAGGCGACCTCGGCCAGCCCGCGGGCATCGAGGGCGAAGAAGTCGGCGATCGGTTCGCCCTCGACCACCGCACCCACGCCGTCGATGTCGACGACGGCACCGACGACCGCGGCGAACCGGTCGTCGGCAGCTGCCTGCACGGCCATCTCGAGGGCGATCCAGCCGCCGATCGACGACCCCACGAGCACGACGTCCTGCTCCCCGGCGGCGAGGAGCTGCTCGAGGTACGCGGCCGCCAGGGCCGGGACGGAGTCGATCCCGTCCGGGCACGGGGTGCCGTCCCACCCGGGGTGCGTGGGGGCGACGACGTGGAAGGCGGGTGCGAGGTGCGCGACGATCGGTGCGACGGTCCTGGGGCCGCCGCCGCCGTGCAGGACGAGCGCGGTGCGGGTGCGGGAGTCGGTCATGAGTGCTCCGTATCAACATGTTTATGTACGAGTGTTGATACCATAGCACCATGCTGACCGACCTCGAAGCCCTGGGCCACGCCGTCAAGCGGGCGCAGTACCGCAACCACCGCACGATGGACGCCGCCCTGCGCGACCTCGGCGTGACGCTCGTGCAGTGGGACGCCCTGCGTGCGATCGACCGGATGCCCCGTGCCTCGGGGCACGACCTCGCCGTCGCGACGTTCCAGAGCGACCAGGCGTTCGGCACCCTCGCGAACCGGATGCTCGACCGTGGGCTCATCACCCGGACCGCCGGCCGGGGCCGCCGCATCGAGCACACCGTCACCGAGGACGGTCGGCGGGTGCTCGAGGAGGGACACCGCATCGCCGAGGGGGTGCTCGACGGCCTGTTCGCACCGCTCGACGAGCCGCGACGGGCGGCACTCCTGCAGCTCCTGACGGCCCTGACGGATGCCGCCGAACCGTTCGGCGCGCAAAACGTACACAGTGCGAATGGTTCGTTGAACTGACCGTTCACTTCGTGAAAGAGTTCAGCTGTCCGCAGGGGACACACGGCAAGCAAGAAGGGCGGGACACGACATGCACAGCACGTACTCCGGGATGCCTCGGACGGCACGGATCGGTGGCAGCCACACCCGCGTCGGTCTCACCGACCCGGCGATCATCGACGCGTACGTCGAACGTCGCATCCAGGACCCCTCGCTGCTCGCCGGTCGTTCCGAGCCGTCCTACGCGGACTTCTTCACCACGCCTGCCGTTTAGCAAGGAGCGCATGACCCCATGCCGTTGACCGTCGTCCGTCGAGAGCACGTCCACCTCTACGCCCGCGAACCCGAGTCCCGGGTCGCGAAGACCGCCGTCGACGCGCTGCTGCGCCTGCAGCACGCCGAGGACCAGCAGATCGAATCCGCCCGCATCGAGAGCGGCCTGTCGAAGAACGAGTTCCTCGCCGTCCGGTACATGCTCCAGGCGCACCGGGACGGCCGGACGATGGGTCCGAAGGACCTCGCCGTCATGCTCGCCGTCTCGAACGCATCGGTCACCAAGATCGTCGACGGGCTCGTGCAGAAGGGGCTGCTGTCGCGCACGGCGCACCCCACGGACCGTCGTGCGCAGGTGCTCGCCCCGACCGACAAGGCCGCCGAGAAGATCGACGCCTCGTACGCGCGCTTCCACGCGGCCGTCGTCGAGGTGCTCGAGCAACTCCCCGACGCGGACAACGCCGTCCTCGCCGACTCGCTCACGAAGATCGTCGACGCGCTCGCCGCGGGCACGCCCGCGCCGGTCGACGAGTACACGGTCGACGACCAGGACTGACGCGGGCGCGCCCGGCTGACGCGACCCGGCGGGGTGCGACGCGACCCAGAGACGGACGGGAGGCCCGTGGTGCGCCCGCCACGGGCCTCCAGACCGGACGGTGGCGAGAAAACCTTCCAGCGGTAAGTTGGGTGCATGACCCACCCCGCGGACGACGCCGACGCGGCCCAGCCGCGCCGCGGCGGGTACCGCAAGGGCGCCGAGCGGCGGACGCAGATCCTGGACGAGATGATCCGCATGGTCGCGGAGCAGGGGGTCGACGCATCATCGTTGCGCTCGGTGGCCGAGGCCCTCGGGATCACGCACGCGGCACTCCGCCACTACTTCCCGAGCCGCGACGAACTGCTGCTCGCGGTCTACCGGGAGCACGAGGTCCGCGAGCAGGGCGCGCCCGACCGGATGAAGTCTGCGATCGGCGACATGCGCGAGAGCGCGTCACGCAACCGGGCCGTGCCGGGGCTCGTGCAGCTGTACACGACCCTCGCGGCCGACGCCGTGCAGGAGGGCCACCCGGCCACGCGCGACTTCATGCGCGAACGCTTCGCCCGGCTGCGCGCCGAACTCGCCGCACTGATCGAGGCGGACCAGGCGAGCGGCCGGATCCGCGCCGACCTGGACCCGGCCGACCTGGCGAGCCTCAGCATCGCGGCGTCCGACGGGCTGCAGGTCCAGTGGCTGCTGGACCCCGACGCGGTCGACGGCGAGCGGGTGCTGCGGCTGCTCGAGCAGCTCGTCCCGCCGCCGCCCTGACCGGCCAGGGGTACGCCTGGCTGCCGGCGGCACAGCGACCGGCCGGTAGAAGGGGAGGATGACCACTTCCACGCGCACCCCGCTCGGCGTCACGCTCGTCGACGGGGGCGCCAACGTCGCCCTGTTCTCGAGCACCGCCGAGCGGGTCGAGTTCTGCACCTTCGACGACGACGGCACCGAGCACCGCACCGAGCTCCGCAACCGCACCGGCTACACCTTCCACGACGTCGTGCCCGGCGTGACCGTCGGCACCCGCTACGGCTTCCGCGTGCACGGTGCGTGGGACCCGGCGAACGGCCTGCGCCACAACGCCGCGAAGCTCCTGCTCGACCCCTACGCCACCGCCGTCGACGGCACCTATGAGTGGGGCCAGGCCCTGTTCGGCCACGACATGGAGGACCCCGAGCGTCTCGACGACACCGACTCGGCCAGCGCGATGCCCAAGTCTGTCGTCGCCGACCGGTCCTTCGACTGGGACGGTGACGCCCTGCTGCGGACGCCGCTCGCCGACACCGTCGTGTACGAGGTGCACGTCAAGGGCTTCACGAAGCAGCACCCCGACGTCCCCGAGGAGATCCGCGGCACCTACGCCGGCATGGCCCACCCCGCGGCGATCAAGCACCTGACGGACCTGGGCGTCACCGCGGTCGAGCTGCTGCCGACGCACCAGTTCGTGCAGGACTCGACGCTCGTCGACAAGGGCCTCCGCAACTACTGGGGCTACAACAGCATCGGCTTCTTCGCGCCGCACGACGAGTACTCGTCCTCGGGCAGCGCCGGGCAGCAGGTCGCCGAGTTCAAGGAGATGGTGAAGGCCCTGCACGCCGCGGGGCTCGAGGTCATCATGGACGTCGTCTACAACCACACCGCCGAGGGCAACCACATGGGCCCGACGCTGTCGTTCAAGGGGATCGACAACCAGTCGTACTACCGGCTGGTCGAGGGTGACGAGGCGAACTACTTCGACACCACCGGCACCGGCAACAGCCTGAACGTCGGACACCCGGCGGCCCTCGGACTCATCATGGACTCGCTCCGTTACTGGGTCGAGGAGATGCACGTCGACGGCTTCCGCTTCGACCTGGCCACGACGCTCACCCGCCAGGACGGCGAGGCCGAGAAGCACTCCGCGTTCCTCGACATCATCCACCAGGACCCCGTGCTGCGCGAGGTCAAGATGATCGCCGAGCCGTGGGACACCGCCGGCTACCAGGTCGGCGGGTTCCCGGCCGATTGGTCCGAGTGGAACGGCAAGTACCGCGACGACCTGCGCGCGTTCTGGCGCGGCGACGAGGGTGCCCTCGGCGACGCCGTCCAGCGGGTCCTCGGCAGCCCCGACGTCTACGAGGGCTCGCGGCGTTCCCCGCTCTGCTCGATCGACTTCGTGACCGCCCACGACGGGTTCACCCTCGCCGACCTGACGATGTACGCCGAGAAGCACAACGAGGCGAACGGCGAGGACAACAACGACGGCGAGAGCGACAACACGTCGTTCAACGGCGGCATCGAGGGCCCGACCGACGACGGGGCGGTGAACGACTACCGCGACCGGCAGCGCCGCAACTTCCTCGGCACCCTGCTGCTCTCCGCCGGCGTCCCGATGATCCTGGGTGGCGACGAGCTCGCCCGGTCGCAGGGTGGCAACAACAACGCGTACTGCCAGGACGACGAGATCTCGTGGTTCGACTGGGCCGCCGCCGACCAGGACCTGCTCGCCTTCACGACGGCGGCCATCGCGTTCCGTCGGCAGCACCAGGCGCTGCGTCCGGAGTGGTTCCGCACCGCGCCGGGCGACTCGGAGTCGACGGTGACCGTGCTCCGTGCCGACGCCGCCGGGTTCGAGGACGGCGACTGGGCGGACGGCGGCAACCGGGCCGTGACGCTCGTGCTGCACCAGGGCGACGACACCGTGGCCGTGCTGCTGAACGCATCCGACACGACGGTGGAGTTCACGCTGCCGGAGCGTCCGGGTGGGGGCAGCTGGTCCCTCGGGCTGTCGAGCGACCCCGACCAGGCCGTCGTGGGCGAGGCGACGACGCTGCTCGTGCGCGACGCGTCCTTCACCGCGCTGGTCTGAGGCGCGGGCGCGGGGTTCGCGCGGCTCGCTCGCGCGGCCTCGCTTGGTGAGCAGCAATGGTCGGGTCTCCGTTGGGGACCCGACCATTGCTGCTCACGAAATGGTGCGCGTGGCGCTCCTAGGCGCTCCTAGGCGTTCGCGCCCGCGGTCAGCACGGCTGCCGCGGGGTCGAAGTCCTCGGGCAGCGGCGGGATGGCGTCCACGGTCGACGTGATGTCGACGGCGGACCCCGACTCGGCGGCGTCACGGATGCCGAGCAGCACGTCGAGCACGTGCAGCGCGACGGCGCCGGAGGCACGCTCGGGGCGGTCCTCGGCGATGGCTCGGGCGAGCTCGACGACACCGGTGCCACGACCCCAGGTGGAGCCGACCGCCTCGAGCGTCTCGGGCTCGTCCTGGCCGTAGCGCCAGAGCTGCGACGACCCCTCGAACGTGTTCGGGTCCGGCAGCGAGATCGTGCCGAGCGTGCCGTTGATCTCGACGAAGCCCATGCGCGGCAGGGCGTGCTGGAACGAGAACGTCGACTGGGCGGACTGCCCGCCCGCGAACTCGATCAGGGCCGCGTGGTGCGTCGGGACCTCGACCGGGAACGTCTCGCCGGCGCGGGGGCCCGACGCGATCGTGCGACGGTCGAGCGACTTCGACGAGACGGCCTGCACGCGTGAGGCAGTGCCGAACGCGTGCACCAGGGTCGTCACGTAGTACGGGCCCATGTCGAACAGGGGGCCGGCACCAGTGGCGAACAGGAAGTCCGGGTTCGGGTGCCACGCCTCGGGCCCGGGGACGTGGAACAGCGTCGTCGCGGAGAGCGGCTCGCCGATGTCACCGCGGGCGATGGCACGGAGCGCCGTCTGGATGCCCGCGCCGAGCACGGTGTCCGGAGCGGTCGCGACGCGCAGGCCCTTGGCCTTCGCCGACTCGAGCACCGCGGCGGCCGACGCGTGGTCGGTCGCGATCGGCTTCTCGCTCCAGACGTGCTTGCCGGCGTCGATGATCTGCTGGTCGACCTCGGCGTGTGCGGCCGGGATCGTCAGGTTGATCACGATCGAGACGTCGTCTCGCGCGAGGAGCTCCTCGACCGTGCCGGACGCGGCCACACCGTAGGACGCCGCCTGCGCCGCGGCACGCTCGAGCAGCACGTCGGCGACGAAGCGGACCTCGACGTCGGCGAACTTGGTCAGGTTCTCCAGGTACTGGGTGGAGATGTTGCCGGCACCGATGATGCCGATCCCGACACGGCTCACTTGTCGTTGTCCTTGAGCCAGGTGAGGGACTCGGTGATGCCCTCGAAGACGTCGCCCTTGTATGCGTCGAACTCGACGACGCGGATGGCCTGCGGCGCCGCGGCGAGGATGCCCGCCACGTCGACGTCGCCCTGGCCGGCCGGCGTCTGGTTCTCGAAGGCGCGCTGCAGTGCCTCGGGCACGATCAGGGCGCTCTCGGACGAGGGCAGCGCGGTGCGGATGTCACCGTCGACCTTGCCGTCCTTGACGTGGATCGCGACGACGCGGTCGCCCAGGCCCTTGAGGACGGCGGGGGCGTCGGCGCCACCGACGGTCGCCCAGAAGGTGTCGACCTCGAGGACGGTCTCCGGCGACAGCTGCGACACGAACAGGTCGTAGACGGTGCGGCCGTCGACCTTGTTCGTGAACTCCCACTGGTGGTTGTGGTACCCGAACTGCAGGCCGCGGCCGGCGGCCTCGGCGGTCAGCTCGTTGACGCGCTCGGCGATCTTCGCGACGTCGTCGGCGGTCTGCCAGCGGTCGGTCGGGATGAAGGGGTCGATGACGGTGCGGATGCCGAGGCGCTCGGCGGCGTCCCAGATCGGCGCGGTGTCCTCGGCGTCGATCACGGCGACGTGGCCGGACGGAGCCTTGAGGCCGGTGGCCGCGAAGGCACGCTCGAGGTCGGTGGCGCGCTCGACGAACGCGTAGGGCTCGACGTTCTCGTACCCGATCTCGGCGACCCGGGCGATGGCCTTGTCGAGGTCTTCGGCGATGGCGTCGCGCAGTGAGTACAGCTGCACAGAAGTGGTGGGCATTGCAGAGGCTCCTTCGATCCTGTCTGGGTGTCGCGGCCCGTCGAGGAGCGATGCTCCGCGGCGAGATCGATCACGACGCTACCCCAAAAACCACCCGGTGTGTAGTTTTTGCTGCCCTGTGTGACGCGGCCCGTCCGCCCCGCGCGGCGGTGACTGCGACGCCCCTGCTGTTGCAGACAACACGTGTCGATGTATGCTCGCGTCGGAAAAACCTTGTCAGGCAAGGTTTTCATCGACTCAAGGAGGCGTCATGAGCACCACCGAACCCGGCAGCCCGGCACTGCTCGACCCGGAAGAGGGCATCACCCAACCCGTCAGCACGGTGAAGGTGGGCATCGGCTACCAGATCGCCCTGTTCCTCGGGCAGTTCGGCCTCTTCGTCGCGCTCATGGCGCCCGTCTACGTGAGCATGCAGCTCAAGGCGCAGGCCCTGGTCGGCGACGACGCTGCGAACGTCATCGGCTCGGTGCTGCCGATCGGCGCGTTCGGTGCGCTCATCATGAACCCGCTGGCCGGCGCCCTGTCCGACCGCACCCGGACGCGCTGGGGCCGTCGTCGCCCCTGGCTGCTCGGCGGTGTCGTGGTCTTCGCGATCGCCCTCGCCTGGATCGCCTACTCGCCCGACGTCCTCAACCTGACGCTGGCCTGGCTGCTCGCCCAACTCGCCGCGAACGCCACGCTCGCCACCCTGCTCGCGAGCTTCGCCGACAACGTGCCGCAGCTGCAGCGCGGCCGGTCCTCGAGCATCATCGCGCTCGCGCAGAACATCGCCGTGCTCGCCGGCACCTACCTGTCGGTCTTCTTCGTCGCGAACCTGCCCGTGCTGTTCATCGCCCCCGGCATCTTGGCGATCATCCTGGTCGCCGTGTACGCCGTCGTGGCCCGTGACGACCTGCCGACCTACAAGCTCAAGAAGTTCACGTTCCTGAACCTCATCGCGTCGTTCTGGACGAACCCGATCAAGAACCCGGACTTCGCGTTCGCGTGGTGGTCGCGCTTCCTGATCATCTTCGCGACGTTCATGTTCACGACGTACCGCCTGCTCTACATGCAGGAGCACATCGGCATCGAGAAGGCGAAGGACGCCACGGCCGCCGTCGCCTTCGGCGTGCTGCTCTACACGATCGCACTGCTGGTCAGTGCCGCGCTCTCCGGCTGGGCCTCCGACAAGCTCGGGCGCCGCAAGGTGTTCGTCGGTGGTTCCACGGCGCTGTTCGCGGTCGGGCTCGTCGTCCTCGCACACGCCGACACGGTCAACGGCTTCTACGTGGCCGAGGTCATCATGGGCTTCGCCTACGGCATCTACTCGGCCATCGACACCGCGCTCGTCGTCGACGTGCTGCCGAACGCCGACCGTCCCGGCAAGGACCTCGGCGTCATCAACATCGCCAACGCCCTGCCGCAGTCGCTCGCTCCGGCCGTCGCCCTGTTCTTCCTGAAGATCGGGTCCGGTGACGCCGCCGACAACTACACGCTCATGTGCTGGGCCGCCGGTGCGATCGCCATCATCGGCGCACTCGTCGTCATCCCCATCAAGCGGGTGCGGTAGCGCCCGTCGCGCCATGCGACCACCCGTCGCGGAACGCGACCAGAAGGCGGACGGGAGGCCCGTGGCGACGCCGCCATGGGCCTCCCGTCCGTCGCGGCCACCGACCCACCGGACCGGCGTCAGGGGGTGCCGGGGGAGGGCAGCTCCTGCCGGAGCGCCTCGGCGAGGCGGGAGGCGAACCGGCGGACCGCCGTCGCCTCGTCGACGCTCAGCGCGTCGATGGTCTCAATGAGCGGAGCGTGGATGTGCCCGTACGCACGCGCGAGGTCCTGCTCGGCGGACCCGGCTGCCGTGACGATGATGCCGCGCCGGTCCGCGGGGTTCGGCCGCCGCTCGGCCCGACCGTCACGCACCAGGCGGTCGATGAGCTTCGTGATCCCCGCGGTGGAGAGCCGCAACGCCCGGGCGAGCTGCGTGGGGTTGACCGTCCGTCCTTCGCGGCGCGCGAGCACCAGGTGTCGCAGGGCGAGGGCGTCGATGGGCAACATCCCCAGGGTGCGGAGCGCCTGCTCGTCGGCATCGTGGACGCTGTCGCTCAGGGCCTGCAGGCTCGCGATCGCGGCGGCGCCCTCGGCGGTGCGCGGCTGCCGGTCGAACAGGTCGGATCCGCGCTGCTGGTCGTCGTCGCTCATGGTCGCCCCTGCGTCCTGTCGTTTGGTGGACGAACTCCATGTTCCCCGACCTTCCTGGGAACCCAAACTGGGGAAGTAATCAGCCAGGCGAGACAACTGTTGCGGTCATGGCGCCACCGATCTGCGGTGGCGGAGATCAGAAGGAGTCATCATGTCGAACACGGCAGGAAACACCGCACGACACGACTCAGTTGTGCGTGCCACCTGGAACGAGACCAAGTCCGCGCTCAAGACCACGGAGTTCTACGCCTGGTTGGTCGTTTCCATCGCGATCCTCGTCGCGTCGGCCGTCGTGGACAACGCGGACGAGGGCCACACCGGCTTCGGCGCCGACCAGGCCTGGCTGTACGTCGCGATCGTGACGGCGGCCTACGTCGTCAGCCGCGGCATCGCGAAGTCCGGCGTGCGCAAGCCCGACTGGAACGACGACGACCGACGTGACGTCAACGGCCGTTCGAACTGACGCCGAGCACCACGTGCAGCCGGCTCCCCGAGCCGGAGCGAGGCCGTCCCGATCCCATCGGGACGGCCTTTCGTCACGTCCGCTCGCGTCGTGGGCGCACCGATACCGTGAACCCCATGCTCGACGTCACGCCTGCCCCGTTCGACACCCCCGCCGGCCGCATCGTCGGGACGGCCGACGGTGACGTGGTGCGGGTGCTCGGGATTCGGTACGCGCAGGCCGAACGGTTTGCCCCGCCGCAGCCGATGCCACCGTTCGAGGGTGAGCTGCACGCGTCGACCCCGTCCCCGGTCGCACCGCAGCCGCACGAGGAGTTCGTCGACCTGCTGCTCAACCCGATCCAGGGCATCGAGGTCGACGAGCACTGCCAGCGGCTCTCGATCACGCTGCCCGCCGACGTCCGTCCCGGTGAGCAGCTGCCCGTGATGGTCTGGATCCACGGCGGCTCGTACGTCATCGGCGGCGGCGACCTGCCGATCTACGACGCCCGCGACCTGGTGACCGAGCAGCGCGTGGTCGTGGTGTCCGTCACGTTCCGGCTCGGCGTGCTCGGGTTCCTCGGCGACGGCGAGACGATCCCGGCGAACCTCGGGCTCCTCGACCTGGTCGAGTCGCTCCGCTGGGTGCGCGCGAACATCGCTTCGTTCGGCGGCAACCCCGACCTCGTCACCGTCTTCGGGCAGTCGGCCGGCGGGGACGCGGCCGCGCATCTCATGATCAGCGCCGGCGCCGAAGGGCTGTTCCGCCGCGCGATCATCCAGAGCGCTCCGCTCGGGCTGTCCCGCCGTCGAGCACGGATGAACCGCGCGATGGTCCGGGCGGTCGGCACCGTGCACGCCGACACCCCGCTCGAGGACCTGCTCGACCGTCAGGCGCTCGGCACCCGTGCCGCCGCGCCGTACGGGCTCGCCGCCGGCATGCCGTTCGGCACCCAGTACGGGTTCGCGCCGCTGCCCGCCGAGCGTGAGCTCGACGCCGCGTGGAGTCGGGTCGCGGCCGACGTCGACGTCCTGATCGGGTCCGGCTCGGACGAGGCCGGCATGTACGTGCCGCTCGTGCCGGGCCTGCGTCGGGTCACCCGGTCGCGGGTGCTGCGGTCGGCCCTGCGGTGGTGGGTCGTGCGTCCGCTGTCCGACGTCATCTACGGGCGCGACGCCCGACGGTTCACCGAGCGGCACCGGCGTGCTGGCGGTCGAGCGACCTCGTACCGACTGCACCGCGGTGTCACGAGCGCCCCGACCGGAGCCGTGCACATGAGTGATCTGCCGCTGCTGCTGGGTGGCCGCGAGGCCTGGGCCGGCACGCGGTTCGTCCCCGAGCGCGACTGGCCAGAGGTCGAGCGCCGCGGCCGGGCCTTCCGCGCGATCTGGGCCGATTTCGCCCGCACCGGCGAGGTCCGGGCGCCCGACGACGAGACGCTGACGTTCGACCGCGGCTGACCCGGAGCCGGTGACGGTGGCCGCGCCCCCTGAACTGGCGGTCGCGGGCCGCTGACCGGCCCCGCACAATCGTCAGCATGCCCACGACCGATGTCGACCTCCGCGCACGCATCGTCGCCGGGGCGATCAGTGCCTACCGCGCCGGCGACTTCCACCGTGTCGGGCCGGACGAGGTCGCCGAGCACACCGGGGTCACGGCCGCCGAGTTCCGCCGCGCGTTCCCGACGTGGGAACTGCTGCTGGTCGCGGTCATGGACAAGTGGAACAACGGCAGCCGACGGCAGCTCTGGCCGATCGCCGAGCGCGACGGCACGGTCGCGTACCTGCGTGCCCGGCTCGTCGCGGGCATCGACGACCCGGCCCTCGTGCGCCTCCGGGTCGCCGTGCTGAGCGCCACCTCGAACCCCGCGCACCCCGCCGCCGGATGGTTCCGCACCCAGTACACGCGTTCGTTCGAGGACGTCACGCTCGCCCTGGTCCGTGACGTCGTCGCCGGCCGGGAACCCCGCGGTGCATCGCCCCGGCACGCCGCCGAGCAGCTCATGGCACTGTACGAGGGGCTCCAGCTCCAGTCCGTGATCCGCGACGACGGGGAACCGCTCAGCGCCTTCGACCGGGCGGTCACCCGGATGCGCGTGGGCTGGGCAGCGACACGCGTCGACGCCTGATCCGGGTCGGGCGCGCACGTCGGGTCCGGTTGGCACCACCCCGGGTCCGGGGCCTTGAACGGCGAGCGGTCACGACTCCCCGCGCGTGCAGCGTCGCGTGGTCAGGTTCCGTCGTCTGCGGGCGGCGGCGCCGACGGTCTGTGACCGCTCGGCGTGCGGGCCGCGGGGGGGTCCTGACCGGTCGGCGGTCTGGTGGAGCGTCCGCCCCACCCCCGGTCCACGGCCTGGAGGCCCGGCGCGGCTGGCAGACGTCGGTGCACCCACCTGGCATGGTCGGCCCATGGAGTACACGGACTACGACACCCGGCTCGCCGCCTACGGCGTGATCACGGACGGTGACCGCGTGCTCCTGGCCAAGCTGCGTCACCCCGACGCGGGAACGTGGACGCTGCCGGGCGGCGGGGTGGAGTTCGACGAGACCGTCGAGCAGGCCGTCGTGCGGGAGATCCGCGAGGAGACCGGGTACGAGGCCCAGGCCGGCGCCCTGCTCGGGGTCCGGCACCACATCGTCCCCGCCGAACGCCGCATCCACGCCAACGGTCGCCCGATGAAGGCCGTGCAGGTGGTGTTCCGGGCGACCATCACCGGGGGAGCCCTGCGTCACGAGCTCGACGGCTCGACCGACGAGTCGCGGTGGATCCCCGTTGCCGAGCTCCCCCACCACCGCCACGGCCTGCTCGTGCCGATCGCCCTCGGCTGGGCGGGTGCCCTGTCCCGCTGACGGCGTCATCCCGCGCGCAGCACCGCGAACTGCGGTGGGACCGCGGCGGGTTCCGGGGGCTGGACACCCCACCCGAGGTTGCGGAGCGACTGCGCGGTCTCTGCCGGGAACTGCCGAGCGGTTGCCTCGGCTTCTGCGCGGCGCCAACGACTGCGGAACCCGTGCACCGCGTCCCGCCACGTCGGCAGAGCGTCCACGCCGCACTCGACGATGACGAACTCGACCACATCGGCGAGGCTCGGCCGGAAGTGCGGGCCGCCGAGCGGGAAGTGCAACGACGACAACCTCGCCGCATCACGCCGACCGGAACCGTGGTCGCGGGCTCGTGCCAGCAACGAACTGAACGCGCCGCGCTCGGCGTGCAGGTGCCAGTGCGACTGCGGAGTGGCGGTCAACGCTTCCTGGAACTCGAAGCGGGCCAGTGGCTGTCGTTCGTCCGCGAGGAGCAGGGTGAACCGGCTCTCGTTCATGGTGAGTACCTCGAGGCGATCGCTCCATCTGAAGCGGATCGACAGCGTGAGGTCCGCGGTGTGGATGCCGCCGACCGTCAGGCGGACCGGCGGTGTCCTGCCCGCCACGGCAGCAGGTTGGACGACTGCCGTTCCGTTCGGGACGTCGAGGTCGTAGTCGAACCGCACCCCGTGACCAGGCAGGGAAGCGTCGAGGAGGCTCTGCGCGATCTCCGCCTGTTGCTCAACCGCGGCAGTCGACTGCCCGGTCATCGCTCGCCGAGCAGGAACGAGATGCTGTCCAGCCAGTCCTGTGCGAGGTACTCGTCCGTGAACAGGTCCCGCCACTGCTCGGTCGGGGCGAACTCCCGATCGTCGAGGTTCCACTCCGCGCGGACCCTCGCCCGCTCCACCAGGAGCTCCTCGCGGGTCCACTGCCGTCCCAGCACCTTCGTCATGTCCGTCCTCTCGTCGGTGAGAGGACGGTAGGGCGATCAGCAGCGCCGACGCGAGCTTTCGGAATGCAACATGTTCACTCCTCGAGGACGCTGAGGACGTTGCCCGACGGGTCGGTGAACCAGGCGATGAGCGGCCCGCCCTTCCGGTTCACCCCCCGGTCGTCGGTCATCCCCTCGTACTGCAGGAACACGACGCCCTTCGCGGTGAGCTCGTCGACCGCGGCGTCGATGTCCGGTACGGGGAAGTTCAGCACCGTGAAGGCCGCTGGTTCGTGACCCGGGCCCTTCGGGTAGACGAGCACCTGGTGTCCACCGCCGAGCTGCAGGAAGAGCATGCCGTGGTCCTCGGTGACCTCGACCCCCAGGACGTCCTCGTAGAACGCCTTCGCCTCGGGCACGCCACGCACCGAGAACCCGCTGAACGCCTTCGTCGCATCGACCATGCGGCAAGTGAACCACCGCGGGCCGGCGTCGGTGCACTCTGCGAGGATGAAGCCGTGAGCGACTCCGGCACGACCGTCGACCAGGCCGTCGAGCGCGCCGTCGAACTGGCCCGTTCGAACCGCCGCACGGTGCTGGGGATCGCCGGAGCACCGGGTGCCGGCAAGTCCACGCTCGCCCGCCGCGTCGTCACCGCCGTCGACGACCGCCTCGGGGCGGGTACGGCGGTGCAGGTCCCGATGGACGGCTTCCACCTGTCGAACGCGGCGCTCGACGCCCTCGGTCGGCGCGAGCGCAAGGGCGCGGCGGACACCTTCGACGCCGACGGCTACATCGCGCTCGTCCGCCGGCTCGTCGCCGCCGACGAGGCCGTCGTCTGGGCGCCGGACTTCGACCGTCGCGTGGACGAACCCGTCGCCGGCAGCATCGCGGTGCCCCGCACAGCTCGACTCGTGGTGTCCGAGGGCAACTACCTGCTCGACGACACCGCACCGTGGTCGGCGCTGCCGGCGCTCTTCACCGAGACGTGGTTCTGCGCCGTCGACGACGCGGTGCGGCTCGACCGCCTGGTCGGCCGCCACATGCGGCACGGCCGCGACCACGACGCCGCCCGCGCGTGGGCCGTGGAGGTGGACGGCGTGAACGCCGCCAGGGTCGCGCCAACGGTGAGCCGGGCCTCCAGGACGGTGTGGACGTGACCCCCTGACCGACGCGACCGCGACGACCACCAAGTGACGCCCACAACCACGAAACAGCACCGACACGAGGAGCGACCATGACCATCGCCATCACCGGAGCGACCGGCAACATCGGAGGCGCCGTGAGTGCCGCGCTCGCCGCGGACGCCGTGTCGTTCCGGATGCTCGTGCGCGACGCCTCGCGTGCGCCGGAGCTGCCCGGCACCGAGGTCGCCGTCGCGACCTTCGCCGATGCCGACGCGAGCCGAGCGGCGCTCGATGGCGTCGAGGTGCTGCTCATGGTCTCGGCGGCCGAGGCCCAGGACCGCCTCGACCAGCACCGGGCGTTCGTCGCCGCGGCGGCCGACGCGGGGGTGCGGCACATCGTGTACACGTCGTTCCTCGGTGCGGCTCCCGATGCGACCTTCACGCTCGGACGCGACCACTGGGCGACCGAGCAGGCGATCCGCGAGAGCGGGATGGCCTTCACCTTCCTGCGCGACAGCTTCTACCTGGACTTCGTCGAGGACCTGGTCGGCGAGGACGGCGTGATCCGCGGGCCGGCCGGCGACGGCGCCATGGCAGCGGTCGCCCGTGCGGACGTCGCTCGCGTCGCGACCGCGGTGCTGCACGACCCGGACGCGCACCGCGACCAGACGTACGAGCTGACCGGCCCCGAGGCGATCACCCTGGCCCAGGCGGCGGCGATCGTGTCCGAGGTCCGCGGCCGCACGGTCAGCTACCACCCGGAGACCCTCGACGAGGCGTACGCATCACGTGCGCGGTGGAACCCGGAGCCGTGGCAGGCCGACGCCTGGGTGAGCACCTACACGGCCATCGCCGAGGGGGCGCTCGCGCACGTGTCCGGCGACGTCGAACGCATTACCGGGCGTGCGCCGATGTCCCTGCGCGAGGTGCTCGCCACGAGCTGACCCGGCGCCGTGCATGGTGAGCAGAAGGTGTCGGGTCGGCCGCGGGCACCCGACCGTTCCTGCTCACGAAGCGGCGCACGTGCCGACGTCCTCGGTCAGGACACCCGTCGCGCGGCGAACGTCCCGACGACACCGAGGGTGAGCACCGCGACGAGCACGACGAGCAGCGGTGCCGTCCAGGTCCCCGTCGCACCGTGCAGCGCACCGGCGACGAGCGGCCCGGCCGAGCCGAGCAGGTAGCCGCCGCCCTGCACGAACGCGGACATCCTGCGGGCGTCGGCATCGCTCGAGACGATCCGCACGATCACGATGAAGATCACGGTGATCCCCCCACCCTGGGCAGCGCCACCGAGCACCGACCACAGCAACCAGAGCTGCGGGGCGAACAGCAGCCCGAGCGGCATCGCCAGCCACAGGGTGCCGACCAGGGCGATGATCGCCGCCGGACGCCACCGGGTCGCGAGCAGCGGGACACCGAGCGCCCCGACGACGGCCAGGATCTGGAACACCGACGAGCTCGCGCCCGACGACGCCTTCGAGAAGCCGATCTCGTCGTGCAGCAGCGTCGGGATCCACGCGGTCAGGGCGTAGTACGAGAACGCCTGACCGCCGAAGGCGAGCGTCAGGCCCCAGGTGATGAGCCGTCGTGCCGGTCGGATGGGCTCGGCGGCGGCGACCCGTGCGGCCTCGGCGGCGCGGGCGGTCCGGATCGCCCCGGTGTCGAGCACCTGGTCGATCGGACCCGTGACGGGCAGCGGCTCGTCCCGCTCGGACGGCAGCGGGCGTCGCCAGGCAGGGCGTGCGCCGACCGCGTAGGTCCAGGCAGCCGCGGCGATGAGCGCGAAGACCGCCCAGATCGCGATGGCGACCGGCCACCCCCACAGCGCCGCCAGGGGAGCGGTGCCGAGCGACGTGATCATCGACCCGACGTTGAGCGCCGACGTGTAGACGCCGGTGACCAGGCCGACGCGCTCCGGCGAGGTGTCGCGCCGGATGACCACCGGGATCACCACGTTGCCGATCGTGATGCCGATGCCGATGACCGCGGTGCCGATCAGCAGGGCCGCCGACGAGGGCATCGAGCGCACGACGGTGCCGGCGAGCACGATGACGAGCGACAGGGACACCGCGCGCTCGGGGTCGGCCTTCGCGATGACCCAGCTGGCGAACGGCGTCGCGAGGGCGAAGCACAGCACCGGGATCGTCGTCAGCAGCCCGGCGATCGTCGCGGTCAGGCCGAGGTCGGCGCGGACGTCCCCGATGACCGGTGCGGTCGCGACGATCGGGCCGCGGAAGTTCAGTGCGATCAGGACGATGGCCGCCGGCAGCAGCCAGGCGGCCCCGCGGAGCCCCCGCCGGACGACGTCGCCGCTCATGCGGACGGCGTCGCGGACGGCAGCAGGATCGGCAGCAGGTCGAGCGGGGTGGCGGCGCGGGCGATGGTGCCCTCGGCCTCGTCGGGGGAGCCGTAGCCCCACTCGGCGAAGACGACCGGGACGCCGTGCACGGTCGCGCCCTCGACGTCGTGCTTCCGGTCGCCGATCAGCACCGGGCGGCTGATGTCGAAGCCGTGGGCCTCGAGTCGTCGCAGCGCCTCTTCGACGACGTCGGCCTTGCTCGACCGCACCTCGTCGTCGCTCGCACCCGTGATGATGTCGATGTCCCCGGTGAGCCCGTAGTGCTCGAGGATGTAGGTCGCCGGGGTCTCCGGCTTGCTCGTCGCCGTCGAGATCGGCAGCCCCGCCTGGTGCAGGGTGCGCAGCACCACGTCGATGTCCGGGAACATCGCGGAGTCGAGCGCTCCGTGCGAGAAGTAGTGCTCGCGGTACACGGCGAGGGTGCGGTCGGCGAGCTCCTCGTCCATGCCCATCGCGACGCGGAACGTGTCCATGATCGGCGGGCCCACGAACGACATCAGGGTGTCGTGGTCCGGCACCGGGACGCCGACGGTGCGGAAGGTGTGCGTCAGGCTCTCGAGGATGCCCGGCGCGGAGTCGCTGATGGTGCCGTCGAGGTCGAACAGGATGGCGGAGAACGGGCTGGTCATGTCCTGTCCACCCTAGCCGGGCCGTGGAACGCGACCATCCGGGATCCGTCGGCCGCGGGGCGGGGGTGCGCCGCGCCTCCAGGCCGGACGGCCCGACGCCGCTCAGAACAGGCGGGTGTGCCCGCCCTCGATGCCGCGCATCGCGTCGTAGTCGAGCACGAGGACGCGGATGCCGCGATCTTCGGCGAGGGTGCGCGCCTGCGGGGCCACCGTCTGCGCAGCCAGCACGCCCTGCACCGGACGCAGGTGCGGGTCGCGGTTCATGAGCTCCAGGTAGCGGGTGAGCTGCTCGACCGCGTCGATGTTGGCGTTGCGCTTCATCTCGACCGCGACGCTCGCTCCCGCGTCGTCGCGGGCCAGGATGTCGACCGGCCCGATCGCCGTCATGTACTCGCGGCGGACCAGGGTGTGGCCGTCACCGAGCAGCTCGATCTGCTCGGCCAGGAGCTGCTGCAGGTGTGCCTCGACCCCGTCCTTCACCAGGCCCGGGTCGACGCCGAGGTCGTGGGTCTCGTCGGCGATGACCTCGTACAGGGAGACGATGAGCTTGTCCTGCGTCTTCTTCTGCGTCACCGTCCACACCTGCGTGATGCCGGCGACCGACTGCTCCTCGTCCGGCTCGGTGATCTCGATCGAGCAGGGCGGGCTCATCCAGTTCAGCGGCTTGTAGCTGCCGCCGTCGGAGTGCACGAGCAGGGAGCCGTCCGCCTTGAGCATGAGCAGGCGGGTCGCGAGCGGCAGGTGGGCTGAGAGCCGGCCCGCGTAGTCGACGGAGCACCGGGCGATGACGAGACGCACCCCGGAAGCCTAACCGGAGCGGTGTCGTCAACCGGACCGGGCGCGCTGGCTGTGCAGCCCGCACGGATTCACATGCCCGTAACGACGTTCTGCACATGTACCGCAATCCGAAGCCGTCCTACCGTGGCTCACACCCCGATCGGCCCACGCCGACACCCCTCCCCGAGGAGCCACGATGGCCAGCGAGACCGCAGTGTCAGCACCACGAACCCCCCGTTCCGAGTCGGTCGCCGTCGACGACTACTCGCTCAGCCGAGTCCCGATGTCCGCGCGCTACGGCTGGTTCCAGGTCGCCGTGCAGCGATTCGGGCAGATCTCGGCCCTGTCCCAGTTCCTGCTCGGTGCGACGCTCGGCTTCGGCATGAGCTTCTGGGACGCCTTCTGGGCGATCACCCTCGGCGCCGTGATCCTGGAGATCGTCTCGGTGCTCGTCGGCGTCATCGGCGTCAAGGAGGGCTTGAACACCTCGGTCATCGCCCGCTGGACCGGGTTCGGCAAGGCCGGCTCGGCGCTGGTCGGGCTGGCGATCGGGCTGAGCCTGATCGGCTGGTTCGGCATCCAGTCGGGCGTCTCGGCGGCCGGCCTCGTCTCGATCCTGCCGATCCTGCCGGCCTGGGCGTGGTCGCTCGTGTTCGGGCTGCTCGTCACCGCGATCGTCCTGCGCGGGTTCCACTCGATGCAGTGGCTGGCGAACGTGACCGTGCCGCTGTTCCTGGTGCTCGTCGGCTGGGCGGTCATCGTCGAGCTGAGCCGGCACTCCATCGCCGAGCTCGCCGCACGTGCCCCGGCCGGTCCGGAGCTGAGCTTCGTCGCCGGGACCACCCTGGTGGCCGGCGGGTTCATCGTCGGTGCGGTGATCACGCCGGACATGACGCGCTTCAACCGGTCGGTCGGCGACGTCGTGAAGCAGACGCTGCTCGGCGTGACGCTCGGCGAGTACGTCATCGGCCTGGCCGGCGTCCTGCTCGCCCACGCCGTCGGCTCCGCGGACATCACCCGCGTGATCACGTCGAGCGTCGGCTGGGTCGGCATCCTCGTGATCCTGCTCGGCACGTTCAAGATCAACGACTGGAACATCTACAGCTCGAGCCTCGGCGTCACGAACTTCATCGACGCGGTGTTCGGCAAGCAGGTGAACCGCGGGCTCGTGACGCTCGTGATGGGCGTCGTCGGCTCGGTGCTCGCCGCCGTCGGGTTCCTCGGGGCCCTCACACCGTTCCTGTCCGTGCTCGGGGTCGTCTTCCCGCCCATCGCCGGGATCATGGTGGCGGAGTACTTCGTCGTGAAGCGCTGGCGCCGTGAGCTGAGCGACGCCGAGAACATCCCGGCGACCTCGCCCACCTGGGTGCCGGCCACCCTGGTCATCTGGGCGATCGCCTCGCTCATCGGGTACTTCGTCGCCGTCGGCATCCCGTCGATCAACTCCGTGGTCATCGCCTTCGTGCTCTACGTGGTCGCCGGCAAGGTCGGACTGATCCGCGGCGTCGGTGTCAGTCGGACCGAGGCCGCGCCGGCTGCATCGTCCGCCCCGGTCGCCGCAGCACCCGCCGCACCGGCCACCCCGGCCGCCTGACCCGGGCGCTCCCGAACGGCCGGTCGCGTCGGCGCACCCCTGATCCGCGCGGCGGCGCGGCCGGTCCCCACAACAGGCGCCACCCCACGAACCAGCAACACCCCCCCCGCGAAGACCCCGCACCCGCACCACCGCACCCGCACCCGCACCACCGAAGGGAACCCCCATGCGCATCGGCATCGACGTCGGCGGCACCAACACGGACGCCGTCCTGATGGACGGCAGCTCCGTCCGTGCGGCGGTCAAGCGGTCCACCACCCCCGACGTGACCTCCGGCATCGTCGCCGCGCTCGACGGCCTGCGCGAGCAGCACGCCTTCGCTTCCACGGACATCGACGGCGTGATGATCGGCACCACCCACTTCATCAACGCCCTGGTCGAGGCACGCGGCCTCGCGCCGACCGCCGCGGTCCGCCTGGGCCTGCCGGCGACGGCGTCACTGCCCCCGTTCACGGACTGGCCCGGGCACCTGGTGTCGGCCGTGCACGCGCAGCCGTTCCTGGCCCACGGCGGCCACGAGTTCGACGGCCGCGTCATCTCGGAGCTCGACCCCGAGGAACTCAAGCGGCACGCGGGTGCCATCGCGGCGGCGGGCATCCGTTCCGTCGCGATCTCGTCGGTGTTCTCCCCGATCAACGACGAGTTCGAGCAGCGCGCGCAGGAGATCATGGCCGCCGAACTCGGGCCGGACGTGGCGTTCTCGCTGTCGTCCGAGATCGGTCGGATCGGCCTGCTCGAGCGCGAGAACGCGACGATCATCAACGCGGCGCTCCGAGAGCTCGCCGACCGGATCGTCGACGGCCTGTCCGGGTCGGTCACGGGCAGCGGTATCGACGCCCCGCTCTTCCTGAGCCAGAACGACGGCACGCTGATGGACGTCGAGTACGCCCGTCGCTACCCGGTGGCGACGTTCGCCTCGGGCCCGACGAACTCGATGCGCGGCGCAGCGGTGCTGTCCGGCTTCGACACCTGCGCGGTCGTCGACGTCGGTGGCACCACGAGCGACGTCGGCGTCCTGACCGCGGGCTTCCCACGTGAGGCCACCGGCGAGGTCGCCGTCGCGGGCATCCGCACGAACTTCCGGATGCCCGACGTCCTGTCCGTCGGCATCGGCGGCGGCTCCCGCATCCGCGAGGACGGCAGCGTCGTCGGGCCGGACTCCGTCGGGTACCGCCTGACCGAGGAGGGCCTGGTCTTCGGCGGCACCACCCTGACCGCCACCGACGTGGCCGTCCGCGGTGGCCGTGGCGCGATCGGGGACCCGTCGCTCGTCGCCGGGGTGCCGGCCGAGGTCGCCGCCCGCGCGCTCGACGTCATCGCGGAGCGCGTCGCCGACATCGTCGAGCGGATGCGCACCTCGTCCGACCCGCTGCCCGTCGTCGCGGTCGGCGGCGGTTCGGTGCTGTTGCCGGACACCCTGCCCGGACTCGGCACCGTGCACCGCCCGGAGCACTACTCCGTCGCCAACGCCATCGGCGCGGCGATCGCGCAGGTCAGCGGCGAGGTCGACAAGGTCTACGCGATCAGCGACGGCCGCCGGTCCGCTGTGGTCGACGAGGCCCGTCAGGAGGCCGTCGACCGTGCCATCGCGGCCGGCGCCGACCCCGGCTCGGTGGACATCGTCGACTTCGACGAGGTCCCGATCCCGTACCTGCCGGGCAACGCGACGCGGATCCGCGCCAAGGCCGTCGGCGACCTGGCACTCGGGGCGCTGGTCCGATGAGCGCCACGCAAGCCGCGCCCCGCGCCGCAGCCGCAGCCGCAGCCGCAGCCGCAACCACGCACGCCGCGCCCACAGCACCCCTCCTCACCGCCATCGGTGCCGACTGCTCCGCACTTGCCCGCGGCGCCGCGATCCTCGGCACCGGCGGCGGCGGTGACCCCTACATCGGACGCCTGCTCGCCGAGGCCGCCGTCCGCGCCCACGGCCCGGTCGAGATCGTCCAGGTCGAGGACCTGCCCGACGACGCCGTGGTGCTCTCGGTCGCGATGATCGGCGCTCCCACGGTGATGGTCGAGAAGCTGCCGTCCGCCGGCCAGTTCGCCGAGGCCATCCGCAGCCTCTCCGCGTTCCTCGGGGTCACCCCGACCCACCTGGCCTGCATCGAGGTCGGCGGCGTGAACTCGACGACGCCGATCGTCGCCGCTGCCGAGCTCGGCCTGCCCCTGGTCGACGGTGACGGCATGGGCCGCGCGTTCCCCGAGGTGCAGATGGTGCTGCCGACCCTGTCCGGGGTCAGCGCGACACCGATGGCCCTGGCGGACGAGAAGGGCAACACCGTCGTCTTCGACACGGTGGACAACCGGTGGGCGGAACGGCTCGCCCGCACGGCGACGGTCGAGATGGGGTGCTCCGCGATCACCGCGCAGTACGCCATGTCCGGCGCGCAGGTGAAGGAGTCGTTCGTCCGCGGCAGCCTGTCACTGAGCGTCCGGCTCGGCGAAACGCTGGTCCGCGCACGCAGCGAGAACGCCGACCCCGTCACGGCGGTCACCGAGGTGCTCGGCGGCACGGTCGTGTTCGAGGGCAAGGTCGCCGACATCGAGCGCAAGACCGTCACCGGGTTCGCCCGTGGCATGGCCCGCATCGCCGGTTCCGGCAGCGACACCGGCCTGGAGGCGGTGCTCCGGTTCCAGAACGAGCACCTGCTGGTCGAGGTGGCCGGCCAGGTCCGCACCACGGCTCCCGACCTCATCATCACCCTGGACGCCGAGACCGGCGAGCCGATCACCACCGAGGCCCTGCGCTTCGGCGCCCGCATCCGGATCGTCACCGCACCGGCCGACGAGCGCTGGCACTCCCCGGACGGCCTGCGCCTGGCCGGCCCGCGGTACTTCGGCTACGACACCCCGGCGGTCCGCCACGACGGCAGCACGAGCGCGGGCGAGACGAGCACGGGAGCGCACCGATGAGCTGGATCCTCGACGTCGACGACCTGCCCGACCTGGCCCGCGGCGCCGCGCTGCTCGGCACCGGCGGCGGGGGCGACCCGACCATCGGGATGCTCCTGGTCCGCGCCGCGATCGAACAGCACGGCCCCGTCACGATCCTCGACCCGTCCGAGGTGCCCGACGACGCCCTCGTCATTCCCACCGCGCAGATGGGCGCACCAACCGTGGTGCTCGAACGCATCCCGGCCGGGCCGGAACCCCTCGGCGCCCTCCGTCGGCTCGAAGCCCACCTGGGTCGGACGGCGACCGCGACGATGCCCATCGAGTGCGGCGGCATCAACTCGATGATCCCGCTGCTCGTCGGCGCCACCGGCGGCCTGCCCGTCGTCGACGCGGACGGCATGGGCCGCGCGTTCCCCGAGCTGCAGATGGAGACGTTCTCGGTCTACGGGGTCCCTGGCAGCCCGCTCGCGATCAGCGACGAGAACGGCCACGGCGTCATCATCGAGACCGGCACGGACAACAAGAAGATGGAGTGGCTCGCCCGCGGCGTCACCATCCGGCTCGGCGGCGTCGCCTACATCGCCGAGTACGCCATGTCCGGCCGCCAGGTGCGGGAGACCGCCGTCCCGCGCACGCTCTCACTGGCACTCGCCGTCGGTCGGGCCATCCGGGTCGCCCGCGAAGCCCACCGCGACCCCGTCGACGCGCTCGCCGAGGCCCTCGGCACGACGATCTACACGCACCTGCGCGAGCTGTTCGACGGCAAGGTCGTCGACGTCGAGCGCCGCACGGTCGACGGGTTCGCCCGCGGTCGTGCCACCGTGCAGGGGACCGACGGCTCCGAGCTCGAACTCCGGTTCCAGAACGAGAACCTCGTCGCCCGGCGTGACGGTCAGCTCGTCGCCGTCGTGCCCGACCTGATCTGCGTCCTCGACGCCGAGACCGCCGAGCCGATCACCACCGAGCGCCTGCGGTTCGGGCAGCGCGTCCGGGTCATCGGCATCTCGACCCCGGACCTGATGCGGACCCCGGAGGCGCTCGCCGTGTTCGGGCCGTCGTGCTTCGGGCTCGACGAACCCTTCGTCCCGGTCGAGGAGCTGCACGAGCACGTCCGCCCGCCCGCTCCGGCGGTCGGCTGACCGATGGCCGCGCGCCGACCCCGGCACTCGGCTCCTGCAGCCGACCCCGGGCTCCGGCCCCGGGCTCCGGCCCCGGGACGCGACCACGGCAGCAGAATGGACCCATGGACCAGGGTGAGCGGCGGGGCGGCGGTGTGGCGGGCCTCCAGGCCGACGACGCGACCGTCTTCGGGCGCGGCACCGCCCTGCTCGGCTGCGGTGGTGGCGGCCGCGTCGACCACATGGTCAGCGCGCTCCGCTTCGCGCTCGGCGACCGCAGCGTGCCGGTCGTCGACCTCGACGAACCCGCGCTCGGCTCGGTGGTGGCCGTCGGGCTGATCGGGTCGACGACCGTGCTCGAGGAGAAGATGCCGAGCGGCGAGGAGTTGCCGGCCGCGCTCGCGGCGGTCGAACGCTGGACGGGCACCCGTGCCGACGCCGTCGTCGCCGCGCAGATCGGCGGCGTGACCGGACCGGCCGCCGCCCTCACCGCCCACGCCGCCGGACTGCCGCTCGTCGACGCGGACCTGGTCGGCCGCGCGGTCCCGCGCATCGACCAGCTGTCGGTCTTCGTCGGCCCGACCACGACGGTCACGGCCGCGGCGGCCACCACGAGCGGTCTGCGGATCGTCGTCGACGCCCGGCACCCCCACGACGTCGAGACGGTGTGGCGCGAGGCCGTCTCGCACAGCGGCGGCTGGGCGGCCTTCGCGATCGGCCCGGTCCCGGTGGCGCTGCTGCGCGAGCGGGCCGTGGTCGGCAGCGTGCAGCGCGCCCTCCGGATCGGACGCGCAGCCGGTGGTGCACGTGACGCGGCGGAACTCGCCGCGCTCATCGGCGGACGGGTCGTCGCGCAGGGCCGGGTCATCGACGTGCAGCGCGAGGGGGACGCGCTCGCGTTCGTGCGCAGCAGCCTGGCCATCCGCGACGCCGACACCGGTGCGGTCGCCCGGGTCGAGGCGGGCAGCGAGTACGTGCACTGCCTGGTGGACGGTCTGCCGGTCGCCAGTACCCCGAGCGTCATCACCGTCGTCGACGCGCGATCGCTCGCGCCCGTGGCGACCGACCGCACCCGGGTCGGCAACGAACTCGCCGTGCTCGTGCTGCCGTCGGCACCGTGGTGGTGGGCGGACCCCGACCGCACCGCGCGCATGGGGCCGCGGGCGTTCGGCATCGACGCGGACGTCGTGCCCGAGGCCGCGGGCCAGGTGCTCGCGTGAACGCCGTCGGCGACCTGCTCCCGCTCCTGCCGCCCGGCACCCGCCTGCTCGTCGGCCCCGGCAGCACCGCGGCCCGGAGCGTCCGCGGGGTGGTGGGGACCCCCGACCAGGTCGGCCGGTCCCTGGCGCAGGGCGACGACGTCGTCGTGCTGCTCACCCCCGTCGACCGCGCGGACGCGCGCTTCGACGTGCTGCTGCGCCGGGCGTCCGCGGCCGGCACCACCCTGCTCGTCGTCGACGGGGCACTGGAACTCGGCCCCGGCACCACGACGCTCGCCGACCGGCTCGGCGTCGCCGTGCTCGCCACGCCGGACCCGTGGGCGACCTCGGTCCGCCTGCACGAACTCATCGGCACCGGGATGGGGCCGGCGGCCCGGGCAGCCCTCGACGCCTCCCGCGTCGCGCTCGACGCCGGTCCCGAACTCGACGACCTGTTCGTCCGGCTCGACCGGTCGCTCGGCCACCCGGTGCGGTTCCTCGACGCCTCGGGCCTGGCACTCCGCGGAGCCGCGGTCGACGACGCAGCCCGCGCCGTGCTCGTCCGCCGAGCCGGCACGAGCGACGTGCTGATGGCCGAGGGCGTCGACGAGACGCTCGTGGCGATCCCGGTCGGCACCGGCATCGGACCGCGCGCCTGGCTCGCCGTCGGCCTGCCCGTCCCGATCACCGCCGAACAGCAGGTGGTCGCGAGTGCGCTCCGGGTCGCCGCCGTGGCCGTCGGGCACCGGCTGCTGCTCACCCGGCTCGACGACGAGCGCGACGCGCGCTACCGGATGGCGATGCTCGACGAACTCCGCGCGGCCGACAGGGCGCCCGCCCCGCAGCTCGTGCAGCGGACCATCGCCGCCGGGTGGCGGTTGGACGCCTGGCACGTCGGCGCACGCGTGGTCGCGCGGCAGGGCGTCGACCTGGTCGCGCTCCGCCAGCAGGTCGACGCCGCGGTGCGCGCCGAAGGACTCGACGCGGTCGTCATCGAACAGGCGGACGGCTGGGTGCTGTGGCTGTCGGAACCCGACGAACCCGGCCGGGAGGCAGTGGCCGACATCGCGGGTCGGCTGCGGCGCGCGCAGAACACACTTCGCACCACCGTGGAGACCAACGTGGGCGTCGGCAGTCTGCAGGCGGGCCCCGCCGGGCTGGTCCGGACGCTCGGCGAGGCGGGCGACGCCGCCCGTCTGGCCGCGAGCCGTCCGGAGTCGGGGCACTTCGTGCACGTCGACCGGCTCGGGCTCGCGCAGCTGCTGCTCGCGTGGACGCAGACGGACACGTTCCTGCCGGCCTCGCGGCAGTTGCTCGCACCGCTCGAGCGTGGTGGCGGCGCGCTCCTGACGACGCTCGCCGCCTACCTGGACGCGGAGTCGTCGATCGCCGAGACCGCCGCGGTGCTCGGCGTGCACCGGAACACGGTGTCCGACCGCATCGCGCGTGTGCAGCGGCTGCTCGGGGTGGACCTGTCCGACCCGGAGACCCGGCTCGCCCTGCACCTGGCGACGCGGGCGCGGGCGGGCGACGGCGGCTGAGGGCTCGCTGCGTCAGCTGCGATCGCTGGCCTGCTCGGTCTCGCTGGTCGCGGTGTCGTGCTCGTGCTCGGTCGTGCTCTTGTCGGTCCCGCGGGCGGGCCGGGCGGCGGCGCCGGTCTCGCGTGCCGCACCCGAGGCCAGGCCGGCCGCGATGATGAACACGAAGACGATCAGCAGCGCACCGAGCAGCCCGATGTGCTCCCCGAGGAAGCCGATCAGGGGCGGCCCTGCCAGGAACGCCACGTAGCCGATCGTCGCGACGGCGCTGACCTTGGCGGCCGCGGTGCGGGGGTCGTCGGCCGCGGCGGACATGCCCATCGGGAAGCCGAGGCTGGCACCGAGGCCCCAGAGCACGACGCCGACGATCGCGAGCGGCACGTTGTCGATGAAGATGAGCATGCCGAGGCCGACCACCGCGACGGCGGCACTGATGCGCAGGATCGGCACGCGGCCGAACTTGTCGATGAGCGGGCTACCGGCGACGCGGCCGGCGGTCATCGCGGCCAGGAAGACCGTCAGAACGGCAGCACCGCCGGCGTTGTCGAGCCCGTGGCCGTCGATCATCGCGAGGGGCAGCCAGTCGTTCGCGGACCCCTCGGCCAGCGCCATGCCGAGCACGATCACGCCGATGAGCAGCGTGGAGGGCTGTGCCCAGACCTGCCAGCGGGTGAGCGGGGTCGCGACCGGGCTGGTGTCGGTCGACACCGGCTGCTCGAAGCGGTGCTCGTCCTGGAACTTCGTGACGGCGACGAGCATGGCGGCGCTCGTGATGACGACGAGCACGATGAAGTGCCACGAAACCGGGATCTCGAGCTTCTCGGCCAGGGCGCCGAGGCCCGCACCGGCCAGCGTGCCGAGGCTGAACGCGGCGTGGAACAGCGGCATGATGGTGCGCCCGCCGGCCTTCTCGGCGGCGGCGCCGGAGACGTTCATCGACACGTCGCACAGGCCGTTGCCGAAGCCGAACGCGATGAGCGCGATCCAGATGGCGGCGAAGCCCCACCCGAGCGTGACCGCCACCCCGGCGAAGATCATCCCGACCGCCAGGCACGCCGCAGCCACCTGCACGCCCCGGCGGGCACCGAGCTTGGCGACGATGTGCCCGGCGAAGGTCAGACCGCCGATCGAGCCGACGGCCATGCCGAGCACGAGCAGACCCATCTCGAACGTGCTCGCGCCGAGGGAGTCGCGGACGCTCGGGATCCGGCCCAGCCACGTCGCGATGTCGAGCCCGGACAGGGTGAACACCACGAACACCGCGATGATCCAGGCCTTGGTGGTCGGGACGGTGCGGGTGGACGGCGTCGTCATGGTGGTTCCCATCGTGCTGCGGCGCGCGTGGTGCTGCGCGTTCTGGTGCGTGTCGGTGCTGGTCTCACGGCTGTCGAATCGATTCGACTGCTTGTTCCGGCTACGCTAACGGGCGATGGTCGAACCGGCAACAGAACCCGGCGCGTCGCGGATGAAGCCCTCCCGCGACGGTGCCGCACGTCCGTCGCGCCCGACGCTGGCCGCGGTCGCCCGTGCCGCCGGGGTCGCGCCGTCGACGGCCTCACTCGCCTTCAGCGGTCTCGGCCCGGTGTCCGAGGACGCCAAGGCCCGCGTGCTCGCCGCCGCCGCCGACCTGGGTTACGGCGGCCCCGATCCCCGTGCCCGTTCGCTGCGCCGCGGTCGTTCCGGCGTCATCGGCGTTGTGATGGACGAGCGCTTGAGCGATGCCTTCCGTGACCCGGTCAACGTCCTGACGCTCGACGGCATCGCCGAGGTCGCCGGTGCTGCCGGCGTCTCCCTGCTGCTGGTGCGCAGTCCCCTCGACGACGAGCAGGGCGCCGGCCCGCTGGTCGACGCCCCGATGGACGCCGTCGTGCTCGTCGGGTGCAACGTCCGGATCGACCCCGCCGTCGCCGTGCTGCGGCGTCGGCAGATCCCCGTCGTCGCGATCGAGGCGGACGAGATCGAGGGCGCTGTCCCCGTCCAGCTCGACAACCGGGATGCCTCACGCCGTGCTGCGGAGTACCTGCAGGGGCTCGGCCACCGGGACGTCACCGTCGTCACCCTGCCCCTCGACGCCGCACGCCGCCGTGGCCCGATCGACGGAGCCAGGCAGGCCGAGGGCATCGCCTTCACCACGCTCGAACGTCTGCGTGGTGTGTGTCAGGTCTACCCGGACGCCATCGCGATCGAGACCGCTGGCAGCTCGGTCGAAGAGGGGCGTCTCGCCGGCACGGAACTCTTCGCACCGGACGGCCCCCGCCCCACCGCCGTCATCGCGCAGAGCGACCTGATCGCCGTCGGGGTCATCTCGGCAGCGCTTGACGCCGGACTCCGTGTGCCCGAGGACGTCAGTGTCGTCGGCTTCGACGGCATCACCGTGGACGACAGCTTGCTCCACCGCACCCCGATCCGGCACCTGACCACTCTGGTGCAGCCGTTCGTCCAGAAGGGCCAAGCCGCAGCCCGTGCCGCCCTGGCCATGCTCGAGGGGGCGGAGCCGCAGCCGGCGTCGTTCACCTCGGAGTTGCGGGTGGGGGACACGACGGGGCCGCCGGCGGCTCCGAGCGACGGCTAACGCAAGCACCGCGCCGGCTTCGTGTGGCATCAGGTCTACCCCCTTGCAAGGTCCTGCCGTGGAAGCGCTTGGCGGACTCCAGAACGACAGGTCTCCGTCTCAGCGCGGATGTGACGCCCGGGCATAGCCAAGAACCACGCCACGTTGCCCCCGCTTCCTCGACGGAAGGTGTCTCGCAACGGAGCGCCCCGCGGCCCGTCGGCGGCGCCCTACAAGGCCGCTAGCAACATCGCCGGCTCCGGGGGGCTTCGCAGTCAGAGGGTCACTCAAACTCCTCGCGCGGGAAACTTGAGAATCGATTACCTTCAGTTCATGCTCTCCCACAACATCGCTAGCTTCGCCGGCGGGCTGAGCGCGAAGCTCGCCACTCGGTCCCGACATGTCTGTACATTCTTCGGAGCCGGTACGTCCAAAGCATGTGGCTTACCAGATGTCGCTCTGCTCACGGAGAAAATCATTGCTGGGCTGAAGGATGAGCAGCGTACAACGTTCACGCGGATGACGACGTCCCGTAATCTCGAGCAAGCGTTGAGTCGGCTCCGGCGAATTCAAGCTGTCGTCGAGGGAGACGACATCGTAGACGGGTTGACCAAGAGTCAGGCGAGGGACCTTGATGTTGAAGTTTGCAAACTCATCATCAGAGAACTTTCAGCGGCAGATACTCAGACAGTGCCTGCACAGAAGCTAGCGGCTTGGGTTGCACGTGCTGACTACTCGCGCCCGGTCGAGATTTTCACGGTGAATTACGACTGCGTATTGGAGGCGGCTCTTGAGGCCGAGGGTGTTCCATACTTTGATGGCTTCGTCGGCACCTGGAGGGCCAGATTCCGCACCGACATGGTTGAGGCGTCGTCCTCAGACTTAGGCACTCTATTGCCGCCCTTTTTTGCTCGGTTGTGGAAACTTCATGGTTCGGTGAACTGGTCTTGGGACGACGGTCGCCCTGCCGGCGAGGTTCTACGATTGGGGACTACCGTTCCTGAGGATGAGATTGCAGCAATTTTCCCTTCGGATGCCAAGTATGAGGAATCCCGGCGTATGCCGTTTGTCGTTCTTCAGGACCGACTTCGACGTGCCCTCCACGAGCCGGAGACCCTTTTTCTAGTGTCAGGCTACTCGTGGGCCGACGACCACCTCAACGAGCTTCTCTTTGAAGCTGCCGCACGTCGACCACGTTCGGAGATAGTAGTGTTTTGCTATTCAGACATCCCTGCGAACCTTGCAGAAAAGGCTGAGCAGACGCCGAACCTACAGGTGATCACCCAAGGCGAAGCCATTATCGGCGGACTTCGTGCCCCCTGGGAAGGCCCCGATGAAGGAGTGACGTTGCCGCCGGACATCTGGGACGGAACTACCTGTGGTCTTGGAGATTTCACCAATCTGGCGAGCTATCTTTCGCGTAGTTCCTCGGCCTCTAGCTACGATAGTGCAGCCCAATCGGTCGGAGCATCAAGTGGCCGTTAAGGATGCAACGTATGTCGGCCGCGTGAGGCATGTCCTAGGTTCTCAAGTTACTGTCGAATTAGACCCCGGGCTTGCTGGAATTGCCCCTATTTACAGAGGGCAGCTTCAGCAAATAGGACAAATCGGTTCCCTTGTTCGCCTGCCACAGGGATTGGTTGATCTTATTGCGACGGTCACCCTGGTCGGCATATCCGAACTGACCGCAGGCACTGGCCCTCGCGAACATTCGCCCGCAGGCGAGAGGTGGCTGCAGGTACAGCTACTCGGCGAGGTGGACAGGGGCACGAAACAGTTTCGGCGCGGAGTCGGTTCTTATCCAGGTCTCGATGATCCCGTCCACTTCGCCCGAAGCGAGGAGCTCGCATCGGTTTACCCTGATTCGTCGAAGACGCATATCAGAATCGGACGTCTCTCTGCTGCCGATACGGTACCCATCGCCCTTGATGTCGACAAGCTCGTCGTTCGACACTCTGCCGTCGTGGGTTCCACGGGGTCAGGTAAGACGAGTGCGGTCGCTTCACTTCTCCAGAACTTCACGAACGGGCAATGGCCGGCCGCAAACATCGTAGTGATCGACAGTCATGGGGAATATTCCCACGCGCTGGCCGGCCATGCGTCGGTAAAGTCTGTCCTCGGGAAACCAGAAGACCGCTTACACGTCCCATTTTGGGCGCTGCCCGCTGAAGACATCTTGCGAGCTTTTGTTGGATCAAATGCGGGTCCGACAACCCAAAAAGCATGGGCGACGCTAGTAGCGGAGGCACGCCGCGATTTTGCCAACGCGGCAACTTGGTTGAGTCTTGATCCGCAGGCAATCACGGCAGACACGCCCGTGCCATTCGATATTCGTGAGGTCTGGTTGCAACTAGACTCCGAGAATCGAGAAACGCGTCGAACGAAGAGCGATCCCGGTTCAGTCTGTTTGGAAGTGGCCGGGGACGCAAGGACGCTTACCGCGGCCGTCTACACGCCAAACGGACCCGCGGGAGCTCCTCCGATGCAGGGGCCCTCGTATGGTTGGCACGGGAGTACACCTGAACTTCTTCGCCTCGGGTTACTCGACCCTCGCCTCGAATTCATGTTGGAGCCAGCAGGGTCAATCGGAGGTCCGGACCCACTCGTCGGCGCCATCGACTCTTGGATCGGAGGGAAGCAGCCTGTCTCGGTTCTTGACTTCAGCGGGGTACCTGATGCGGCCGCCGAACTGGCTATCGGCGTCATTCTGAAGTTGCTCTTCGATGTGGCTATACGTACCACAAATGGCAATGACGGCATTGGTCGCCCCAGCCCGGTTCTTATCGTTCTGGAAGAGGCTCACCGATATCTTGGCGACACCGCTGCGCCGATTGCGCGAAATGCCGCGAATCGAATTGCCCGCGAGGGTCGCAAGTACGGCGTCGGACTTATGCTAGTAACGCAACGTCCATCGGATCTGCCCGATACGGCCTTAGCGCAATGCGGAACGATCATCGCCCTTCGTCTGAGTAATAGCGCCGACCAAGGCAGGATCCGCACGGCGCTACCGGACAGTGTGGCCGGGCTCGCGGAGACCCTGCCGTCGTTGAGAACAGGCGAGGCAGTTATAAGTGGTGAAGCGCTCGTATTGCCGACCAGGGCTGTTCTAGACCGCCCGAACCCGTTGCCTCTCGCGGAAGACCCATCTCTCGCGCCGTGGCGAGAAAATTCGAGAAATCGAAATGTAAGTAGCGCCCTAGCTAAGTGGCGCGGCATCTACGAAGAGGAAGTAAAATGACTTTGGACTGGCGCCCAGTAGAATCCGTTAGGATTGTTGCCGAAGCATACGACCCCGACACAGAGACGATCTACGTAGAATTTCCGAAGGGTGGTGTCCAATGGTGGTACTCTGCATGCCCGCCGGATGTTTGGGAGCAGTTTACGGCAGATGGTCAATCCCGTGGTCAATTCATCCACCAGGTTTTGAATAGTAAACCGAACGGTCGCTTTGCTTGAATAGAGTCTCCGGAAAGGTTTTCAAACTCACCCAATCAGTGATTTCGCGCGAAGCGACAGCTGCGCCAGAAGCTGTCTGGGTAACGGTAAGTCGCTCGGCAGTCGGGCTGACATGGGACTGAGCTAGCGGCGGGCGATCCGCAAGCGTGCTTGTCGCTCCTACCGATTCCTGAAGTGGAAGGGAACTTCATGTGACCGGCGTCGGTTTGGCGATGGATGCCGCGGTCTCGGCGGACGCCCGCGGACCGCTTACGCCGGCGATTTTGCCCCCAGATCAGGGCTAGTCGGTACCGAATTGTGTCCCTGAGGCCTCTCGACAATGGATCATGAGGGTGACCCTAGGGAGGGGCACATGGGGATCTCGATCCGCACGAGCGTAAAGGCTGGGCCGCTGCGGTTCAACCTGTCAAAGGCAGGCATCGGCGTCAGTGCGGGACTGCCTGGGCTCCGAGTTGGTGCAGGGCCCCGGGGGAACTACGTACGGGTTGGTTCCAGTGGAGCGATGTACCTGTCATCCAACCCCGCGCGGAGTAGCTCGAGAGTCGAGGCGCCCCCAGTCCCATCTGCGCCGTTGAACCCAGTTGAAGTCCTCATGGACGACACCAGCGGGCTATCCGCTCTCGAACTCCGACCCACTGGGGGTGACGACATCGTGCAGCAGCTCAACGAGGCTGCGCGACGACCCCGCTGGGGCTGGATTGCTGCGATCGCCGCCTTCGTGATCGGGGCGGCACTCATGCCGTGGGGTCTCATCGTCTGGGCTCTCGCTATCCCCGGCTGCTGGTGGCTCTTCCTCCGTGACGGACTGCGGAAGAACGTCGTCCTCTTCTACGACCTCGAGGGCAGCGCAGCTCTTTGGTTCGACCGTTTTGTGACCTCGTGGGATGCGACGTCGAGCAGCGACAAGCTATGGCGAACCGTCCGGTCAGGCCAGGTCCAGACCACGTACCAGCACAAGGTCAACGCCGGCGTCGGGTCCATCGTCCAAAGAGTCACCGCCGAGGCAAGGATCCAGCAGCCGAAGTACCTGTCAACGAATATCGACATCCCGACCGTCCGGGCGGGTAAAGAGGTGCTCTACTTTCTGCCGGATCGGCTCCTCGTGGGTTCCGGCAAGCGCTATTCGGACGTCGGCTACCGGCACCTGACAGTCCGGCGCTCAGCGACCCGCTTCGTTGAACAACCCGGACAAGTGCCGAAAGACACCCAGCTGATCGGCGAGACCTGGCAGTACGTCAACGTCAAGGGCGGCCCTGACCGGCGCTTCAAGAACAATCCCACTCTTCCCGTCGTGCAATACGGACAGCTCGACATCAGCACCGCCCAAGGCTTGTTCTGGAGCGTGCAGTCCTCACGTGTTTCCGCCCTCGATGAAGCTGGCTCACTCCTCGGGACCGCGCCTCGTTGACGCGAGTAGCTTGCTGCTGCGATGACACAACTGTGCCAGTTCGGCGTAGCTGATGGCCGGGTGTCGTGGGTTGCAGCGGGTGTTGTGAACGACCCTCAGCGTCGCCGCACTCCAAGCCCCACCACCGCAACCAGGTTCACCGCACTCCCCACCAAGAACCCCGTGGTGCCGCCCGCGACACCTGCGATGGGTCCGAACACCGCCATGAGCCCAGCGCCGACGACGAACCCGGCGACCGAGGCCAGTGCGACCTGACGTGATCGTCCGGCGGCGAGCAACAACGCCGCTGGCACGAGTCCGACGGTGAACACCCACACGGCGACCATCAGGTACCGCAGGTCCGCGACGGCAGCGGCACCCTCGGCGGGGTAGACGATCGGCAGGAACCACCTGGCGAGCAGTGCGACCAGGCCGAAGACGACGGCGGAAGCAGCAGCGAACCCGACGACGAGCAGCAGCGCCCCGCGGGAGCGCAGCGATCCGCCATCGGTCCGGTGCGCGAACGCCGGCACGAGCACCTGCCCCAGCGCCTGCCCGAGCATCGACGCCGGCGTCGCCAGGGTGAAGGCGGCGGCGTAGACACCGGCGTCGTGCGCCGACGACGTCACCTGCGCCGAGATCATCGTCAACTGCAGCAACCCGTTCGAGGTCACCACCGCCAGCACGTTCCACGCTGCGAATCCGAGCACCCCAGCAGCGGGATCGCGTGGAGCAGACGTGAAGCCGTTGCCCCGCGGCCAGCACGCGATCGCGAACACCGTGTACCCGATGGCCAGGGGCAGCAGCACGAACGGCTCGAGGCGGGCGACGCACGCCACCACGAGCAGCCCGAGCGCCAGCACGCTCGTCACGGAGTCCCACAGCGCCACCCGGGGTGCCCGGTCGTAGCCGAGCTGCGCGCCTCGGGCGTAGCAGTAGAGGCCGTAACCGACGACGACCGCGGCACCGCCGAGCACCATGCCGGGGCCGTTCCCCCAGGCCAGCGCGATCGGCACGGTGACCGCCGCGAGCACCACGCTCGAGACCAGCATCGACACCCCGAGCAGCCGGTTCACCGCGGCGTCCGAGCGCCGGCCCCGCAGCGCGATGGCGAGGAACCGTGACGCGGTGTTGCCGGCGGCGTTCGGCCAGAGCAGGGCGACGAACACCGAGAGCGACAGCAGTGCCGTGGTCTGCCCGAGGGTCTCGGTGCCGAACACCCGACCGACGACGACGGTCACGAGCAGCTTCGCGACGCCCTGCACCCCGATGCCGACCGTGGCGAGCACGGCCGACGAAGCCACCGACGAAGAAGGCGCCGCAGGAGCAGCAGGCCCGGCAGACGAAGCGGGCCCAGCAGCAGAAGGTTCGCTCACCGCGCCAACGCCTGTTCCACCCAGCCGCGCCGGTGCGCCCGCACCCCGAGCGTCACCGCCCGGACCCCGATGTACCCGAGGGCGAACGCGGCCCACAACCCCGCGAGCGTCCCGCCGACCCACCAGAGCAGCGGCAGGTACAGGACGAGGTTCACACCGCCGGCGATGGCCAGGTACCGCGCGTCCCCGGCGCCGATCAGCACCCCGTCGAGCACGAAGACGTACCCCGCGACGGGCATCCCGACGGCGATGAGCACCAGCACGACGGGCAGGGCGTCCCGCACCGCCTGCGAGTCCGAGAACACCGGCCCGAGCACCCCGCTCACGGCCAGCGTCAGCACCCCGAGCAGCACGCCACCGGCGATCCCGAGCAGCACGAGCCGTCGTGTCACCAGTCGCACCCGCTCCGGGTCACGTCCGCCGAGTCCGTGCCCGACGAGCGCCTGCCCGGCGATCGCCAGGGCGTCGAGCGCGAACGCCAGCGTCGAGAACACGGTCAGCCCGACCTGCGTCGTCGCCAGCCCGGTGGTCCCCAGTCCGGCAGCGGCCCCGACGGTCGCGAGCATCGCGATCCGCAGCGACGCGGTCCGCAGGAACAGCCAGGCGCCCGACCGCAGCGCCCGTGCGACGCCCGAGGCGCCGGGTCGCAGCGGCGCCCCCGATGACCGAGCTGCGCGCACCGCGATGCGCACGTAGACGACGGCCATCGCCCACTGCACGATGACGGTGCCGGCGGCGGATCCCTCGACGCCCCAGCCGGCGCCGTAGATCAGGACGGCGTTGAGCAGCCCGTTCGCGACGAAGCCGATGGTCGCGACGACGAGCGGGGTCTTCGTGTCCTGCAGCCCACGCAGCAGCCCGGTCGAGGCGGTCACGACCAGGATGCCGGGCAGCCCGATCAGCGAGATGGTCAGGTACGCGGTCGCTGCCGCCGACACCTCGGCTGAGGCACCGAACAGGTCGACGAGCGGTCCGGCGAGCGGCCACCCGACCAGCGCCAGCACCACCCCCAGCACGAGCGCGAGCCACATCCCGTCGATGCCGGCGTGCACGGCGCCGCGACGGTCGCCACCGCCGAGCGCACGCGCCACGGCAGGGGTCGTCGAGTACGCCAGGAACACCAGCAGCCCGGTCACCGTCGACAGCACGGCACTCGCGAGCCCGACGGCCGCCAGCGGCGTCGCCCCGAGGTGCCCGACGAGCGCGGTGTCGGTCAGCAGGAACAGCGGCTCGACCACGAGCGCTCCGAGCGCGGGCACCGCCAGCCGCACGATGTCGCGGTCGACCGCGCGCCGCTCAGCGGTCACAGCGGGTCGCGTCGGTCGGTGCACCGACCCATTCTGTCGGCGATGCCGAGTGCGCGCGTTTCGTGGGCCCGGCCCGATCCCGAGGCGCTTGGAAAGTGAGAATCCCTAACATGCCGCCGTGCGTTGTCGATAGGCCCATCCACATCGAAGGGAAGCGCTGATGGCCGACAACAAGATGACGAAGTCCGCTGGGGAACACTGGGTGTGTTCGATGCTCGCTCGGCAGGGTTGGGGTGCCGCGCTGACGCGCGATGGTCTCGCGCGGACGGACATCCTCGCCGTGCACACCGAGGACCTTTCGCGCCCCGCGATCGAGGTGCAGGTCAAAGCGGCTCGAGCAGCCTCCAATGTGAACTACCCACTCGGCTTGAACTCGCAGCAGACGGCGCGCTCGGATCGAGAGTGGTTCGTCTTCGTGAGCCTGCCGGAACAGTCCGACTACGTCTCGGCGCCCCGCTCGTTCATCGTTCCCCGAGACCACGTTGCGGCTGCAGCCTTCATCGCACATGAAGATTGGCGAACGGACCCCGACGCGGTTCCGGGAACCCGGAACGCGGGTGTCGACAAGTCTCGCGTGCACATCAGCGTGTGGAGCGGGTACGAAGCCCGGTGGGACCTGCTCGCCCAGCCGACCGCTGCTGTGCCGGTCATGTTGCCCGCGCGGTTCGAAGACCTCGCCTTCGGCGATCGCGTGGGACTCCCAGAGGGGCATCCTTGGCTCTTGAACCGTCCAGTTTGGGCGGACGCCTGATTCCGTCGGCGCACCTTTCGGAAGCATCGCCGTACCGATCGAGGCCAGGTCCGTCGTCGGACGATTCGCTTGATACGTTCGCCACATGGAGAGCGTTCGACACGCTGAGCTGATCGCAGAGCTCGAGGCGTCTTGTGCCGAGGAATGGGGTCAGCGGGCTCTGCTCGCATGCCTCCGAAAACTCCGCGACGGCGGCCCAACTGAGGCGGCAAGCGTCGTCGTGCACGACCTCAATCCCGAGCTTCGCGTCCGGGGCCTCATCACGCGGGCCCCGACGGACCCGAACGGCAGCGAGCGAACCGACGCGGGGGAGTACCTGGCGGACTACTTGCTCATCGCGCCGCTGGAAACGGTGGTCTACGAGCTCAAGGCGTATCGCGACGTCATCGGAGAAGGGCTCTCCGTCGTGGAGTGGACCAATCCCAAGGCCCGCGCCGAAATCCAGGAACTCGCAGGAGAGGTAGTCGCGTAATGGCAATCAAGAAGCGCACCCCCCAGACCGACGCCGAGCCTGAGGCGGCGATCGCCGCCTTCGGGGCAGGCGCCACGCCGCCCGAGGACGAAGCGCCGGCAGCACCCGTCCCCGCGGCACCGCCGCGGGCCACGTCGTCCGGAGATGTGCCGTCGACCTCGCTCGTGCGGTGGGCTGACGAGGACTTGCCGTGCGCAATCCAGCGGATCGCGGCGGCCGAGGATCGCAGCTTCCAGAAGACAATGCTGCTGCTCATTCGCCGCGGCGTCGACTCGTACGATGCGACGCGCTAAGGATCTGGGTTGAACTTCTGGGACTGGGCATCAACCATGTCCATCGAGCAGGTGCTCAAGATCGTTCTCGCGTTCGCGAAGGCACTTGCCTGGCCAACCGTCGTCGTCGCCCTCGCCCTTCTGTTCAAGAACCCCCTGACTGCATTGCTGAATAGGCTTGAGGCTTTCGAGGGGCCGGCAGGTATCAAGTCCGTATTCTCGAAACTCGTTTCTGACACGATCGACGTCGCCGAGCAGGCAGAGGTGGATGCGTCCGAGGGCGTGGACGCGAGGGTAGCGGGATCGGAGGCACCTGCTCGGAACGGGCAAGTGAACCCTTCCAGAGCGGACGGCGATCGCGAGGCGAAGGAGACTCCTTTCGAGAGCCGGGACGTCGATTTGCAGCGTGATTCCGCCGCGTGGTCGTCGTTCCGTCAAGGCTTGAAGAGCGTCCCGGGGGATCGAGCCGTCTGGTCGTCGTTCCTTCGCGGCCTCGAGCGTGCGCAGAACGACCCGCAGCGGCTCCTGACGGTCGCCTGGCACCGCCTTGAAGAAGAGACCGAGCGTGTCACGTCGACGCTCAAAGAGGACGCGGACGCACCGCGACGTCCGAAGGATCCGGTCCTTCTGTTTCAGCGGCTGTACGCGATGGGCTTCGTGTCGGCTGAGACTGTTCGGGGCGTCGAAAGAGCCAGTGAGCTTCGGAAGGTCTTGGCATTGGTCGGGATGAAGGGCAAGTATCGCGAGGAAGTGGTCGGGCTGGTGGCCGCGGTTGACGGGTTCACACGCTCACTCAAGACCATCAGAACGACGCTCATCGGTAAACAAGCCGTCGAGAACGTCCTCCGGAACCACGGCGACGACAAGCTACCGAGTGCATGACGCGAGAGTGTTATCTGAGCGATAGCAGTTCGCTATCGCTGTGCTTTCGGCGTGCTGGCGCAGTGAAACCGGGGGGATAGCGCGATGACAGCAACAGCCAAGCGGCACCGGTCGCCACGGAGGTCGACCGGTGGGGGAGCCACCACCCGGCCGGTTCTGGTCTGGTCCTTCGACCGTTTCCGGCGGGTCGATCGTAACTCGCTCCACCTCGGTGACCAGGGCTTTCGCGACATATCCTCCCTCGCCGCGCTCAGTCCGGTATTCCACGGTCCCTGGTCGCCGTCGCTCCCGCTCCCGCTCGCACTCGGTCCCCTTAGCCGGAAACGGTTCAGAAGAGAAGTTGATCGTGAGGGGTCTGAGCATCATGAGCAACGTCATCGTTTATAGCAAGCCGTCGTGTGTGCAGTGCACAGCGACGTACCGGGCACTCGACACCAAGGGCGTCCGCTACGAGGTCATCGACCTCACCACACAGCCCGTCGACGTCGTGGAGAGCTTCAAGGCGCGTGGGCTCATGCATGCCCCCATCGTCGTCACCGACACCGACGAGTGGGCCGGCTTCCGTCCGGACAAGATCATTGCCCTGGCCGCCTGACCCGACCGCTCACCGAGGACACGAGGATTATGACCGACACCACGCCGAACCCACGACGGTGGGAGTGGGCACGGTCAGCCGCGGCACCGGTCGACGCGTTCACGGGGCCGGCGGACTACGACGAGCTCGCAGCGCCGCCGGCGGTGGTCCGTGAGATCCCAATGGGGGAGTTCACCGATCGAGAGTGGGCAATCTTCCGACAGGGACAGCGCTGGGGGTGGGAGTCCCGGCAGTCCGAGGTGGACGCCGCGTGGAACGCCTACAACGGTGCCGACTATGACGCGGACCGCTACTACCGGGCCGCATACGACCACGACAACCACGACTGTGCCATCCACGCCAACAAGGGCCCGTACCAGGGTGCACGGACCCGCCTGTTGCAGTGAAACTACTGGGCGGACGAGGAAGAACAGCTCCCGCCGGACTGGCGCATCTGAGATCGGAGGCCTGGTCGCCAGCCGTGACTGCCTGCGCACCAGCCAGCACCCCGGTCGACTCTCTCCCGACCGGGGGTGCTTCACTGTCCGCGCTTCGCGGCCCAGCTGGCCAGGAGTGCTGAAACCCACGTCAGTGCCAGCACCAGCACGAGGACAACCCAGTCGAGCACGGCCCCGGCCAGCTGGCCCGAGGGCAGCACCGGCCGCGCTGCCACCGCGACGTCGTAGACGAAGTGTCCGACGATCAGCGGCAGGACCGACCGACCCCACGCGAAGAGCCCCACGGCCACGAGACCAACCGCGACGACGGCTATCGCAGAGTCGACGCCCTGGTACAGGTGATCGAAGAACCGCGTCACTAGCCCTAACCCGGCAGCCAGGAGACACCACGCCGGGATCCGCAGCGGAGGACCAACGAGCGTGCCGAACGGCGCCAGGAGTGAGCGCACCGCCCACCATATGACGCACGCGAATCCGATCGGGACGGCGACGTCGAACGTCTCTTCCCAGGTCGACGCCCACACGCTCGACACCAGCCGTTCCGACAACGAATAACCGGCGTACGACGTTGACACGGACGACGAGCTCGAGGACGTCACCCACGAGAGCACGTACTTCGACAGCAGTATGGCCACCACGTACAACGTCGAAAGCCGCACCAGCATCAGCCAGGGGCGGTGACCGTGGGGGAGGCGCGCACCGAACGAGGTCCGCAGCGGACTCCACCGCGCGAGGAGCAAGGTACCAACGGCCCACGCTGCGAGGGCCAACGTCCTGATGAGGGTCTTCTCCTCTGGGGATCCCGACCCAGCGAACGAGAGAGCAGATCCACCACGATCAAGCGCAGAGAGCCCGGCTGGCCACTGACCCGCCACGACGGCCAGTAACCCGAGCCCGCCGAGACTGAGCGCCGCGATCATCTGCACAGTCCCGTGGGGCCTGATCGCCGCCCTAAAAGCCTCGGAGAACCTCGTGCGCTCGGCGCCCTCCGCACGTTCGTCCATGCGCTCATCCTCGATTCTCGATCGCGGTTACGACACCGGCGCGGAGGCCGACTGCGCACCCAGCTCCCGTTGTCCCACGGCTGGGACTAATGTAGCGTCCCACTCGTGGGACAAGCGAGCATGAGGATGAAGGCCGTAGGGCTGGACCAGGCCAGGAGCCCGGAAGGAACCCATTTCGGGATCGGACGTGACATCGAGGCGGCGAAGCAGGCGCTGGGCGCAGCGAGAGCGCACGAGGCGACGGCCTCGATCGCGGCGCAGCTTGTCATGGATCAGGCGGTTGCCGGGTTGCAGGATGCCGGGCTGACGGTTCGCGAGATCGCGGACGCTTTGGGTGCTTCCAAGAGCGACGTTGGCCGGCGCTTGAGAGACACCGTTCCCGCGGTGTTGGACTACCCGGGCGACCTTGTCGGTCGGATCACCGCCATAGTGAGCCGCGCATGGGAGGAAGGGCTATGAACCTATTACCTTCGGATTGGCAAGGCGTCGTAGCTATTGCTGTTTCGGTTTTAGGGCTGATCGCGACCTTTTACACAGCATTCGGTTCGACCGCGCGACGACTTCGTAGCGATCTCACTACAGACGTCAAACTCGTGGCCGAGCTCGATGGCGACGTAAAAGACGACCTCCAGGAGAGCGTCACCGATCGTTCCTACCGCCTCGTCGCAGCTACCCGCTATCCGACTCTGACGTGGTATGAGGCCGGGCTCGCTCTCATGCTGGCTCCAGTGCTTTGGATACTGTTTGGCTCGGCCGGTGAGCTGCACGCCCTCGCTGAGAAAGACGAGGTCGAACCCATCCTGTTAGGCCCGGGGCAAGGGCTTCTAGCCATCTACGGTTTCGTGACGTACGCCGCTCTAGTGCGTTCGTGGTCCGGTCGCGCGGCGGCCCGGGTTGTCTACGTCTACCGGCGACTTGGCGACAATGAAGCGCGCGCACTCGCTCGATTACTCGCGTTCCCGGCTTACTTGGTCTCCGCTGCCTTCTTCCTCGCGGTCATTCTCGGCGTGCTTCTCAACGTCAAGGAGATCGTCGAGTTCCTTTCGTGGCCTTTGGCGGTGGCAGTGTTAATTACGACGTTGATTTCCGGCGTTCTGATCTGGGCACTCTCCCATATCGCTTCTCGTGAGAAACTGTCCGATTATCTTCGCTTCTATACGGACGTCTTGCACGCCGGCGCTGACATACCTCGTCTTCGTCCAGTTGAGCTTGGTCGAACGGAGGAAGACTTGGCGCGTTACCAAGAGGCCTTCAATCGCCGTTTCCCTGGCAGGCGTCGTATCAAGGAGTGACAAGTGCCGTCCTATTGGCCGCCGGTGCAGCGTCCAGAAACGATCGTTTCCTAGCAGGTAGGTCGATCAGGCCGACACGCCGGGTTGTGAGCAGCTTCGCTCTGTGTCGTTGTTCCAGCGGCGCTTCGTGTCGTGATCGAGTCCCGCGGGGTGACGGACTGGAGGCCCGTGGCGGCGCCGCCACGGGCCTCCAGTCCGGTGGTCCCACGTCGTCAGGCCGGACGCGCGTTCCGGCCGACCACTCGCGTCAGTCGGCGCGCGGTCCCGCGGGGACGGCGCCGGTGGCGGCGTGTGCGGGTTCGGCGACCTCGGGGGAGGGCTCGTCGGTGCCGCGGGCCCGGCCGATGACGTCCATCAGGTGGTAGACGACGATCGCGGCGATGGTGCCGACGATGATGCCGCCGAAGCTCGCCTGGCCGAAGCGGAACGTGAAGTCCGCGATGCCGATGATCAGGGCGATGCCGGCGGTCAGCTGGTTCTTCGGCTTCGAGAAGTCGACGCGGTTCTCGACCCAGATCCGGATGCCGATGACGCCGATCAGGCCGTAGAGCGCGGTGGTGGCGCCGCCGAGCACGCCGGCCGGCACCGAGGAGATGACCACGCCGATCTTCGGCGACAGGCCGAGCAGGACGGCGGCGATGGCGGCGACCCAGTAGGCGGCGGTGGAGAAGACGCGGGTGGCGGCCATCACGCCGATGTTCTCGCCGTAGGTGGTGGTGGCGGAACCGCCGCCGACGCCCGCGAGCACGGTCGAGATGCCGTCGGCGAAGAGCGCGCGACCGGTGAGCGGCGTGAGGTCACGGCCGGTCAGCTGTCCGACGCCCTTGACGTGCCCGACGTTCTCGGCGACCAGCGCCAGGACGACCGGCACGAACGCCAGGTAGATCGCGAGCTGCGACGGGTCGAAGGCGGGAGCGGTGAAGTCCGGCAGACCGATCCACGGTGCTGCGTCGACCTTCGAGAAGTCCACCCGGCCGCCGATGAGCGCCGCGATGTAGCCGACGAGCACACCGATGACGATCGACAGCCGGCCGATCAGGCCCTTGAACAGGACGGTGACCAGGATGATCGCCGCGAGGGTGATGAGTGCGATGACCGGGGACGCCGTGAAGTTGTCGCGGGCGGCTGGTGCCAGGTTGAAGCCGATCAGCGCGACGATCGCGCCGGAGACCACCGGGGGCATCAGGCGGTCGATCCAGCCGGCGCCGGCCAGGTGCACGACGAGGCCGACGATCGCGAGCAGCGCGCCGACGACGATGATGCCGGACAGGGCGAGCGGGATTCCGCCGATCTTCGTGGCCGCGCCGATCGGGGCGATGAACGCGAACGACGAACCGAGGTAGCTCGGCAGGCGGTTGCCCGTGATGAGCAGGAACAGGATCGTGCCGATGCCGCTGAACAGCAGCGTCGTCGACGGCGGGAACCCGGTGATCAGCGGCACCAGGAACGTGGCGCCGAACATCGCGACGACGTGCTGCACGCCGAGGCCGATCGTCCGGGGCCAGGTGAGTCGTTCGTCCGGCGTCACGATCGTCGTCGCGGAGACGGTCTTGCCGTCCCCGTGCAGCTTCCACGGAAGTCCCATGCGATGACCGTACCGGCAGCCGTGTGCCGGTGACGACCCGGATCGGCCTGCCCATGGGGACGGTGGCTATCGTGGACGACATGACCGACGTCGCACGTGCCTCCGGCATCCACACTGACGAACTCGACCCCGCGGTGCGCCCCCAGGACGACCTGTACCGCCACGTGAACGGGACCTGGATCGAGGCGACGCCGATCCCCGACGACAAGGCCCGGTACGGCTCCTTCACGGTGCTGGCCGAAGCCGCCGAGATCGCCGTGCGCGACATCATCGAGCGCTCGCAGCAGGCCGCCCCCGGCACCGAGGAGCGGAAGGTCGGTGACCTCTTCACCTCGTTCACCGACGAAGCGCGGCTCGAGGAGCTCGGCACCGCCCCGATCGAGCACCTGCTCGCCGAGATCACCGAGATCCAGTCCGTGCGCGAGGTCATCGCCGCCGTCGGCCGCTTCGAACGCCTCGGCCTGCCGAGCTTCCTGCAGCTCTTCGTCGACAACGACCCGGGCGACCCCGAGTCCTACGTCGTGTTCCTGGAGCAGTCCGGCCTCGGGCTGCCCGACGAGTCGTACTACCGCGAAGAGCGCTTCGCCGACATCCGCGAGAAGTACCGCGAGTTCGTCGCGGCGATGTTCCCGCTCGCCGGCCTCGACGACGGCGGCGCCCGCACCGAGCACGTCATCGCGCTCGAGACGGCGCTCGCCGCACAGCACTGGGACAACGTCACCACGCGTGACAGCCAGAAGACCTACAACAAGCTGCCCTGGGCCGAGGTCGCGGCGCTCGCGAAGGGCGTCGACCTGCAGATCTGGTGGCAGGCCATCGACGCCCCGGCCGGCGCGTTCGAGACCGTCGTGGTCCGTGAGCCCTCGTTCATCACCGGCCTGGCCGACCTGCTGAACGACCAGCCGCTCGAGGTTTGGAAGGACTGGCTGCGCTGGCAGGTCATCCGTGGCTCCGCCGCGTACCTGACGAGCGCGTTCTCGGCCACGAACTTCTCGTTCTACGGCACCGCACTGACCGGAGCGCCGAAGCAGCGCGAGCGCTGGAAGCGCGGCGTCTCGCTGGTCGAGGGCGCGATGGGCGAGGCCGTCGGCCGCATCTACGTGCAGGAGCACTTCGACGAGACCTCGAAGGCCGAGATGGACGACCTCGTCGCCAACCTGGTCGAGGCGTACCGACAGAGCATCACGGGGCTCGACTGGATGACCGACGAGACCCGTGCCCGTGCGCTCGACAAGCTCGACAAGTTCACGCCGAAGATCGGGTACCCGGTGAAGTGGCGCGACTACTCGGCGCTGCCCGTCCGTGCCGACGACCTGGTCGCCAACGTCCGCGCCACCGCCTCGTTCCAGGTCGACCGCGAGCTCGGCAAGATCGGCAAGCCGATCGACCGTGACGAGTGGTTCATGACCCCGCAGACGATCAACGCGTACTACAACCCGGGTTTCAACGAGATCGTGTTCCCCGCGGCGATCCTGCAGTTCCCGTTCTTCGACGCGAGCCGCGACGCCGCCGCGAACTACGGTGCGATCGGGGCCGTGATCGGCCACGAGATCGGGCACGGCTTCGACGACCAGGGCTCGCAGTACGACGGCGACGGCAAGCTCGAGAACTGGTGGACCGAGGCAGACCGTGCCGCGTTCGAGGAGCGCACGAAGGCCCTCATCGCCCAGTACGACGCCCTGGTGCCGACCGAGGTGCCCGACGGCCACGTGAACGGCGCCCTGACGATCGGCGAGAACATCGGTGACCTCGGTGGCCTGTCGATCGCGTGGAAGGCGTACCTGCTCTCGCTCGACGGCCAGGAACCCCCGGTCGTCGACGGACTGACCGGTGCCGAGCGCTTCTTCCTGAGCTGGGCACAGGCCTGGCGCATGGCGATCCGCCCGGAGGAGGCGGCTCGACTGCTCAGCATCGACCCGCACTCGCCCAACGAGTTCCGCTGCAACCAGGTCGTGCGGAACATCGACGTCTGGTACGACACGTTCGGCGTGACCGAGCAGGACGCGATGTACCTCGACCCGGCCGAGCGCGTCGCCATCTGGTGATGACGGAGCCGGACGCGGCCCGGTCGTCGCGCCGCCGGCGACCGGACGACCGCCCAGCAGGTGGCGGCCGCGGTCGTGGGCGGCACAGCGGCCGGTCCGACGACCGCTTCACCGCCACCACCGAGGCGCTCGGTGCCCTGGCGCTCGAGGGTGCCGGGGTCAGCGCCTCGGTGATCGACACCTCGAGCGGCAAGGCCCTGCTCGCGATCGACGACACCCTGGTGCAGCCGGTCGCGAGCCTGGGCCGTGTCCTGCTGCTCATCGAGGTCGCCGCCCAGCTCGAGGACGGCCGCCTGCACGGTGACCGTCTGCAGCGCATGGCCCGCGACACCGCGACCGGCGCCGGCCTGTGGCAGTTCCTGCAGGAGCCGACGATGCAGGTGCCCGACCTGGCGACACTGGTCGGGGCCACCGCCGACGCCTGGGCCATGAACGCGCTGCTGACGACGGTGGGCATCGACGCCGTGCGTGAGCGTGCGGAGTCGCTGGGCATCGAGCGCACGGCGTTGATCGACCGGGTGCGGGACCGCCGCGGGCCGGACGACGCCCCCGACGCCTCCGTCGCACCGACCGGGGAGCTGTCGTGGGTGATGCGCGGGCTGGCGCTCGGCGAGGTCGTCGACGAAGCCGTGTCGAACCGGGTGCTCGGCTGGCTGTCGCTGGCGAGTGACCTGAACCTGGTCGCCGGCTCGTTCGGCCTCGATCCGCTGGCGCACCGGGCACTCGACCACGGGTTGCAGGTCGTGGCGGTCACCGGGTCGAGCACGGGCGTGCGGGCCGAGGCGGGGATCCTGCGGGGCCCCGGGTCGTCCGTCAGCTACGCCGTGACGGTCACGTTCGACGACGCATCGTTGCAGCGGCGGTTGGCCGTGGTCGAGGCGCTGCGGACCATGGGGACCGAGGTGCTCGAGGCCGTGCACGCCCCGGCTCGTCGCTGAGGGCGCTCGTGCCGAGTCTCGGTCCGGCGGACAGATCGCGGGCGCAGCGACGGCGAAACCGTCCGCGGGGCCGAGACTCGGGGGAGCGTGTCCGTGCGCGAGCCCCCCATGCGTCCGAGTCCAGGAACGCCGTCGTGCCGCACGGAATCGGTCGCGGGACCCATCCGTGCTCAGCGAAGGAGCACGAAGGAGCGCAGCGGCTGCGGTTCGACGTCGTGCACTTCGACGAACCCGCGCGACTCGTAGAACGCCCGCAGTCCCGCCTCTGCGTCGGTGAGCAGGACCGTCTGGCGAACGCCGGCGTACCGCTGCAGGACGGTGTCGAGGAGTGCGCCGCCGACGCCCGACCGGTGTGCGGACGGCAGGACGAGGACGTCCTGCACGTACGCGATCGTCACCCCGTCGGAGACCACCCGGACCAGGCCGAGCAGCTGTCCGGCGTCGTCGCGGGCTGTCAGCACAGTGTGGGAGCCGGAGATCGCAGCGGTCAGGGCTGCGGGGTCCTGCGTGTACGCGGTCCAGCCGACGGCCTCGTACAGCGCCACGAGCTCGTCGGTACCCGGTCGTTCGTCGCTGATCGTGGTGGTCACTGCGCCGCGCCGAGTCGCAGGGCCTGCTCGAACGCGGTGCGCGTGGCCTCCACCAAGTCCTCGGGCCGCGGTGCGGTCGCTCGTCCTGTCGCCGTGCACGCGAGCGCGATCTGCCCGGCAAAGACCGCGACCCCCTCGTCCCATCCGGCTTCCACCAGGAGCGCGACGAGACGCTCCGCGATCAGCTGGGCCTTGGTGGCGCTGCGGCCCCGGAGGACGATGCTGCTCTCGACCAGTCGCTCGTGCCGGCGGTACTCCTCGGCGTCCTCGACGATGTGCGCGGACATCTGCAGGACGAGTGGCTGCAACGCCCGCACGGCGTCGCTCGCCGATCGGTGGTCAGCGGGAACGGACCCGAGGTTCTCGCGGGTCAGTGCGTCGAACAGCGCTTGCTCCCTGGCGAAGACGACCTCCTGCTTGTCGCTGAAGTGTCGGAAGAAGGTCGTCCGACCGACCTCGGCCCGGTCGGCGATGTCCGCCACCGAGACACTGTCGAAGCCACGCTCGGCGAACAGGTCCGTCGCCGCGCGCATGATGCGTTGCCGAGCCGCGTGTTGCTTGCGCTCGACGAGGGGAAGAGGTCCTGCCATCCAGGCAACGTACCGCACAGCGTCCTCTTCGGAACCCACACCTAGAAGGTATTACGTCCCGTGCGGTACTGAGTACCATCGAGCTGACGGTCCGACTGGGCCGCATGAGCGAAGGACGAGCCATGAACACGCACGACCACATCGCCATCTCCGAGATGTTGAGCCTGGTGGGCCACGTCTTCGACGACGGCCGACTGGACGAGATCGGCTCGGTGTTCACAGCCGATGTCGTCTACGACATGCGGGCCCTCGGGATGCCGGTGATCGAAGGCATCGACGGTGCGCGAGAAGCGGCCCGGCAGATGGGCGCGCACGGCCCGATCGCCCACCTCGTGACCAACGTCGTCATCGCCGAGCAAGAGGCCGGCGACGAGGTGGCGAGCGACGAAGTGGTGGGCAACGAGGTGGCGGTCGACTCGAAGGGCCTCATGCTGATGGCGGACGGGTCGGTGAACGCCGTCGTGAACCACGATGTCGTGCGCCGGGAGACCGGTGGGTGGCGGATCGCACGGCGTCTCATCGCCCTCCCGACGGCCGCAGGCGGTGCCTGAGAGCGACCCCGCCCCCGGCAGCGACGATCGGCTGGCGGCTACGAGGTCGCCTGCCCTTCCGGCACGAACGCCTGCACGGACAGCAGTGAGGCATCGGCCGACGCACACGCCTGGTAGTCCGTGTCCTTCACGAACAGGGACTGCTTCGACCCGGGCGGGTACACCCGGAAGCCGTCCGGGGTCTTGGGCGAGCAGTCGCCCGCCGAGTAGTTCTCGGCCCGGACGATCTTGAGCGGTGCCACGGCGGTCTTGCCGGGTGCGAGTGTGACGGTCGGGTGCGGCGAACTCTTCTCCGCGACGGCCGCCGCTCCGATCTGCTTGCCGGTGCCGCCCCCGACGAACGAGACGCCGGGCCACCCCTGCACGGTGCAGGTCGTCGACCCGGTGTTCTCGAGCACCAGGTGCACGATGACGCTGCCGGCGGCACCACCGCTGCCGGCTTCGATGCGTCCGGCGAGTGACGACACCGCGCACCGGTCACCGGCAGCCTCGCCGGTGGCACCGGATCCGGCGGACGACCCGGACCCGGACGACGGTGCCGCCGAGGTGGACTCCTCGGACGACTGCGGCGTGGACGCCGACGTGGACGGAGACGGCGCGGGCGCCGTGACCGTCTCGGTGGCGGCGGGCTGCCCGTCCGAGGCGCACCCCGCCAGTGTCCCGACGGCGACGAGCCCGGTCACGACGAGCAGGAACTTCGATCGGCTGCTGCGTTGCATGGTGCACAGGCAACCACCGAACGCCGCATCCGGTTCGGTCGGCGTCCAGGGACCACGGGCACACTCCGAGGCAAGCAACCCGAGCAGCGGAGGTCGGACATGACGGGCAAGCACGAACAGGCACGAGGCGACGAGGGTCGCGCGGACGGGGTCGAGCCCCGGGCCGGAGCCTTCACGGACAGCGAGATCCCGGGCGAGGAGCACGTCGAGTCGACGGAGCCCGTCGGCGAGTTCGTCTCGAGCGACATCCCCGGCGAGACGCGTCCGGACGGTGCCGGACCCGACGGCGAGTACGTCGACTCAGACATCCCCGGAGAGGCCGAGCCGGTCCAGAACGGCGAGGTCGGGGAGTACACCGACACCGACAAGGCCTGACGAACCTGAGCGGAACGCATCCCATGATCAAGGATAGGCACTCATCCTTGATCATGGGATGATCCATGTATGGCTTCGTACGAGACGATCCGACGCATGGGCGACCCGGCAGCTGCGACACGCGCCTTCCGGATGCCGATGGTCTTCGATGCCTACCTGCCGGATCCGCTGCAGGGCCGAACGGTCGATCTCGGACCGGCCGAACAAGCGGCCGTGCTCGAGGCCACCGCTGCGGTGACGGAAGCCGAGACGAGATCCACGCTGCTCGGCAGCGGAGACGCACTGGGCCGGATGCTCTTACGAGCCGAAGCGGTCGGGTCGTCGATGATCGAGGGCCTCGAGGTCTCCCCGCGGAAGCTGCTCGAAGAAGAGGCGCGCGGACGGAGCCCGCTCGGGCAGTGGAACACCGCAACCGAGGTCCTCGGCAACATCGACGCCATGACGTTCCTCACCGAGTCGGTCGGTCCGGGTTCCCCGGTGACCCTCGACCTGCTCCTCGAGGCGCACCGGCGTCTGATGGAGGCCTCGACGACCCCCGAGGTCGGAGGCGCGGTCCGATCGGTCCAGAACTGGATCGGTGGACCGACGCCTGCCGCAGCGGCGTTCGTCCCTCCTGTGCCGGAGCGGGTGCCGGGACTCCTCGACGACCTGTTGGCGTTCGTGAACTCGAGCACGCTGCCGACGATCGCCATCGCCGCCATCGCACATGCGCAGTTCGAGACGATCCACCCGTTCGCCGACGGCAACGGTCGCATCGGACGCGCACTGATCCATGCTGTCCTGCGGTCACGGGGTCTGACCGTCGAGTCGTCTCCACCGGTGTCCCTGGTCCTGGCGACCCGTGCTGTCGACTACGAAGCGGGGCTCCAGCGGTTCCGGTCCGCCGATCCGCCGGCATCGGAGCCGGCGCAGCGGGCCGTTGGGCAGTTCGTCCGGCTCTTCGCCGAGGCGATGGCCGAGGTCGTGGACCGGATGGCGCAGTTCGAGCACGAGCTCGTCCGGATCAAGGAGTCCTGGCGATCTGCGCTCGCCGGAGTCCGCTCTGACTCCGCTGCGTGGTCGGCGCTCGAACTCGCGCCCCGCATGCCCGTGCTCACCGCGCAGACGTTCGCCGCCGCAACGGGCCGGAGCGAGCAGTCCGCGAACACGGCCCTGGGGGTCCTCGTCGAGCGTGGAGTCCTGACACAACGATCGGCGGGTCGGCGGAACCGCGTCTTCGAGGCAGACGCCGTGATCGGCGCGCTGGCACTGCTGGAACGCCGTCTCGCCTCTCCGGCCGGTGACACCGGCGTCGTGCCGCCGACCAGGCACGTGCCGGCAGCTCCGCCCCGGGCCTGACGGTCAGTCGATCAGCTCCGCCGCCACCAGGCGGCGGAGCGTCTCCACGCCCGCGGGCGGGCAACGGTCCGCGTCGGACGAGGTGACCCACTCGACCTCGTCCACCTCGGCCGAGGCGACGGGCGTGGCGGAGTCCAGCGGGCCTCCCGGCCGGACCAGGAACAGCGTCATCGCGACCATCGTCCCGGGAGCCTGCCCATGGGCGGGCTCGAGCACGACGCCGAACGGATCGACGTCGTCGGCGGTGAGCCGCAGGCCGGTCTCCTCGTACGCCTCGCGCACGGCGGCCTCGACGTCGGTCTCGTGCGGCTCCGCCTTGCCGCCGGGCAGGTAGAGCACGTCGCGCGCCCGGGCGCGCACCATCAGGACGCGTCGGTCACGCACCAGCAGCAGCGCACTCACGCGCAGCGTGGGTGGTTGCGAGTCTGTCTGGAGGCTCAGCTCGCGTCCGCCTGGTCGTCGCGTTCCGAGGCGGTCGGGTCCAGTGCCGTGCGGTCGGCCAGCGGGACGACGGGCGACGGCAGCTCCGGCTCGGCCTCCGGCCGGACGCCGTACAGGGAGTCGATCGCCCCGACGAACTCCTCGCCGCGACCGGCGCGACCGAGCTCACGGGCGCGGACCGAGGGCCGGTGCAGCAGGACGCCGACCAGGTGCCGGAGTGCCCGCTCGGTGTGCTCGACGGACTCGCCGTCGGCGTCCGCGCGGCGCTTGGCCCGCTCGATCTCGTCGTCGAGGATGTCGAACACGTGCTTGCGGAACGCCACGAGCGCCGGGGTCGTGGACTGTTCCATCGCCTGGGCTCGGAACCGGGACACGGCGTCGTCGACCATCGCGCGGGCCTCGGACTCGGCGTTCAGCTCGGAGATCGGGGCGTGGATGCTGATCGTCTCGAGGTCGAGCAGCTCGACGCCGTCGACACCGGCGGCTGCGGGGTCGACGTTGCGGGGGAGCCCGAGGTCGATGACGATGCGACGGACCCCGTCGTCGAGGTCGGCCGGTGCGACGACCGGGACCTCGCTCGAGGTGCAGGTGATCAGGACGTCGCTCTCGCCGATGGCCTGGCGCAGGTCGCGGGCGGCGACGAGGTCGTGCTTGGCGGCGAACCAGGGTGCCCGGCCCGAGGGCGAGAACACCTGGATGTTCGTGGCACCGCGGTCGCGCAGGGCGGCGATGGTGGTGGCCGCGTAGCTGCCGGTGCCGACGAGCAGTACGCGGGTGCGGGCCCAGTCGGTGACCCGTGACGAGGCGAGTTCGAGGCCGAGGCGCACGAGCGACCGGCCGGCGGCGCCGATGCGGGTGCGGGTCTTGACGCCGCGCGAGGTGTGCGCGGCCTCTTGGAACAGGCGCTCGAGGTCCGAGGTGGTGGTGCCGTTCGACCGCGCGTCCTCGAGCGAGCGACGGACCTGGCCGGAGATCTCGGTCTCGCCGACGACGACGGACTCGAGTCCGCTCGACACGGCGAACAGGTGCTGCACGACGTCCTTGCCGTCCAGGACGTTGACGGAGTCGAGCACCTCGGTGGCGTCCAGGTCGCTCGCGGCGGCCACGGCCTGCACGGTGGCGGAGACAGCGGAGTCGCTCTCGTCGCCCGCGATGTCCAGGTACGCCTCGAAGCGGTTGCAGGTGGCGAGCACCACGGCACCGTCCAGGACGCCGGCATCCGTGACGAGTCGGCTGGCTGCCGCGGGTGCACCGATGCTCAGTCGCTCCAGGAGATCGAAGCTGGCGTTGCGATGCGACGCCGTGAGACAGATGAGCACGTAGTCAATGGTAACGCGCTCGATGGGAGAATCATCCGGTGACCGAAGCGACGACCACATCCCTCCCCGACCCCCACCCCCTGGCATCAGGGCGGACGAGTGGTTCCCGCCTGGTGCGGGCCCTGCGGGGTGACCGTCCGGAGACGCTCCCGGTCTGGTTCATGCGGCAGGCCGGTCGCTCCCTGCCCGAGTACCGGGAGCTCCGGATCGGCACCGCCATGCTCGACGCGTGCCTCGACCCCGAGATGGCGTCGGAGATCACGCTGCAGCCGGTGCGCCGGCACGGGGTCGACGCGGGCATCTTCTTCAGCGACATCGTCGTGCCGATCAAGCTCGCCGGCGTGGACGTCGAGATCGTCCCCGGTCGTGGCCCGGTGCTCGCTTCACCCATCCGCACCCCCGCCGACGTCGACGCCCTCGAGCAGCTCGACCCCGCGGCCCTCGCCCCCATCGAGCAGGCCGTCCGACGCACGGTCGAGCAGCTCGGCGACACCCCGCTGATCGGGTTCGCGGGGGCGCCGTTCACCCTCGCCGCCTACCTGGTCGAGGGTGGTCCGTCGAAGGACCACATCCGCGCCCGCACGCTCATGCACGCCGACCCCGAGACCTGGGCGCGCCTGCTCGCCTGGGCCGCCGAGGTGTCCGGGATGTTCCTGCGGGCCCAGGTGCTCGCCGGGGCCTCGGCCGCGCAGCTGTTCGACTCGTGGGTCGGGTCGCTCTCCCGCGCCGACTACGTCCGGTCCGTCGCACCGCACTCCGCCCAGGCGATGTCGCACGTCGCCGAGCTCGGGGTGCCGCGCATCCACTTCGGCGTCGGCAGCGGCGAGGTCCTGGCCGACATGACGACCTTCGGCACGGACTCCGTGGACGTCGACGCGGTCGGGGTCGACTGGCGCCTGCCGCTCGACCAGGCCGTCCAGCGCGTCGGCACCGGGGTCAGCGTGCAGGGCAACATCGACCCGGCGATGCTCTCGGCGCCGTGGGGTGTCCTCGAAGCGCACGTCCGCGACGTCGTCCGTCGGGGCGGTGCCGCACGGGCCCACGTCGTGAACCTCGGCCACGGCGTCCCGCCCGAGACCGACCCGGACGTCCTGACCCGGGTGGTCGAGCTGGTCCACTCGCTCGGCGACGGCCGCGCGGACGGCGCAGCGCAGGACGGAGCCGGCGCGTGACCGACGTCGTCGTGGTCGGCGGTGGGGTCGCCGGGCTCGTCACCGCCCGTGACCTCGCCAAGGGCGGCGCACACGTGGTGCTCGTCGAGTCCTCGGGCGAGCTCGGGGGCATGATCCGTCGGCACACCGTCGGCGGGATCGACCTGGACATGGCGGCGGACTCCTTCGCCACCCGCACAGACGCCGTCGGTCGCCTGGCCATCGAGCTCGGCCTCGGCAACGACGTCGTCGTCCCCGACCCCCGCGGCGCGTGGCTGATGACCCGTGACGGCCGGACCTCGCCGATCCCCGCGACCGGGCTCCTCGGCATCCCGAGCACCCCGATGGCCGCCGACGTGCTGGCCGTGGTCGGGCAGAAGGGCGGCCTGCGCGCCCAGATGGACTCGCTGCTGCCGGCACCGGTGGGCGCCAAGGCCTCCTCGCTCGGCGAACTCGTCCGCCGGCGCATGGGGGAGCGGGTGCTCGACGACCTCGTGGTGCCGATCGCCGGTGGCGTGCACTCCACCCACCCCGACCAGCTCGACCCCGACCGGGTGGCTCCGGGCCTGCGTGCCGCACTGCTGCGCGAGGGCTCACTCGCCCGAGCGGTCCTGTCGTTGCGGGCACGCGCGGCCGCCGGCACCCCGGTGCAGGGGATCCGCGGCGGGACGGTGCGCCTGGTGGACGAGCTCGTCGCCGACATGGAGACCTACGGTGTCGACGTCCGACTGCACACCCGGGCGACCCGGATCGAGGCGCACGCGGTCGAGATCGCCAGCGCCGACGGCGCGACCGAACGGCTGCCGGCCCAGCACACCCTGTCCTCGGTCGCCGACCCCGAGCGCACCGCCGCCCCCGACCGGACGGGCATCCAGCTCGTCACGCTCGTCGTCGACCAGCCGGAGCTCGACACCGCCCCGCGCGGCACCGGGATGCTCGTGCACCCGGACGCGCAGGCGGTGTCGGCGAAGGCCCTCACGCACGCGACGGTGAAGTGGCCGTGGCTGGCCGACGCGGCGGACGGACGCCACGTCCTGCGACTCAGCTACGCGACCACCGCGACGGATCCTGCGGGCGTCGCCACGAGCCTCCCGGTCGACCCGACCGACCCAGTCGGCAGCCGTGCCCTGCAGGATGCGTCCACGCTGCTCGGTGTACCGATCACGGCGGATCGCGTCAGCGGCGCCGCACGCGTCGGCTGGTACGGACCGGACCTCGCCGCGGCCGGGCTGGCCGCGGGTGTCGTCGGCATCGGCGAGGCCTCCACCGGACGCGGCCTGGCGGGCATCATCGCCGCTGCTCGGAAGGAAGCCGACGACCTCCTCGCTTCCTGAGCGGACCGCGCAGCCCGTGAGGGCTACTGTTGGTGAGACCGCCGGACGTATTCCGTTCGGTGCATGACCACCGCACAACCAATGCACGGAGGAATCGCACATGCGCGGAAAGCTCCTGTTCGTCGCCGGCGCCGCACTCGGGTACGTCCTGGGATCGCGAGCCGGACGGGCGCGGTACGAGCAGATCAAGACCGTCAGCGGCAAGGTCTGGAACAGCAACGGCGTCCAGAAGGGCGTGCACGTCGCCGAGGACTTCATCGCCGACAAGACGCCGGACGTCGCCGAGTTCATCGGTGAGACGACCAAGAAGGCCGTCCGCAAGGTCGGCCAGAAGAAGGACTCCACCACCTCATGACGGACACCCGCGATCGCAAGTCGCGTTCGCTGTTCGGCCTAGTCGGTGACGTCCCGAAGCTCGTCAAGGGCCTGGTCAAGGGCGAGCTCGACCTGCTCAAGGCCGAGTTGCTCACGAAGGCGAAGATCTTTGGCCTCGCCGCCGGCCTGCTGGTCGGTGCGCTCGTCATCGTGCTCTACGCGATCGGTGTGCTGCTGACGGCTGCCGTGATGGGCCTGGCGACCGTGATGCCCGCGTGGCTGGCCGCGCTCGTGATCGCCGTCGTGATGCTGATCATCGCCGCGATCCTCGGACTGGTGGGCTGGAAGCGCTTCAAGAAGGGCCTGCCCCTCACCCCGAAGCGCACGATCGACAGCGTGAAGAACGACATCAACGCGGTCAAGGGCCTCGGCAACAAGCCGACCCCGCCGACGCAGTACGGCAGCCGCAAGCCGGACGTCGACGGCCGCTCCTGAGCGCCGACAGCCCTGACAGCCGCACCACCGACGGAGGAACCGTGACCGACCCGCACGACGATCTCGCTGCCCGCGTCGCGGCGACCCGCGCCCAGCTGTTCGACACCCTCGACGCGATCGAGGACAAGCTCAACGTCCCGAAGCAAATCGGGATCGCGGCGTCGAAGTTCAAGCGCGGCCTCGACGAGAAGCCGGTGCCCTACCTGGCCGGTCTCGCAGCCGGCGTGGCGGTGGTCGGGGGTATCGTCGTGCTGGTGCTCCGACGGCGGTAGACCGCCCGAGCGCGGTCCACCGGATGCGGGGCGGCCAACACCCTGGCAACCGATAGGACAATGGATCCATGAGCTCCGACGCGCCCGCGAACGACCACCCCCACACCGAACCCGCCGAGGCCGTTCACCCGGACTCCGGGATCGACCCGAACCTGCTGACGGCGTACGCCCTCTGGGCCGTGTTCCGACGGCCCCTCGGTCCGGTCCACCGCGTCGGCGACGACGCCGTGGCCGAACTCGACACCGTGATCGCCAGCGCCGCCGAGCGCGGGGTCACGATCCGTGGCTTCTACGACGTCTCGGCCTTCCGCGCCGACGCCGACGTCATGGTCTGGCTGCACGGCGACGACGCGCAGGCGATCCAGGCCGTGCTGCGCGAGATCCGTCGCACCGGGCTGTTCCAGGACGCCGAGCCGGTCTGGCACGTGATGGCCATGCACCGCGAGGCCGAGTTCAACAAGCGGCACACCCCCGCGTTCCTGCGCGGCAAGGACCCCGAGGCGTGGATCACGGTGTACCCGTTCGTCCGCTCCTACGAGTGGTACCTGCTGCCGGAGGAAGAGCGTTCGAAGATGCTCCGCGACCACGGCATCGCCGGCGCGAAGTACCGCCGCGTGCTCACGAACACCATCGCGACCTTCGCCCTGAGCGACTACGAGTGGATCCTGCCGCTCGAGAGCCCGGACCTCGCCGACCTGGTCGACCTCATGCGCGATCTCCGCTACACCGAAGCGCGCATGCACGTGCGCGAAGAGGTCCCCTTCTTCACGGGTCGTCGCGTGACGACCGCCGAACTCCCGGAGGTGCTGTCATGACCGACACCAGCATGATCACGAACGGCCGGGTCCTCGCCGCCACCCCCGCGGCGGCGTCCGGTCCCGAGCACGTCGAGACCCCGACCGCGTACGACGCGATCCTGCTCGCGGGCTTCGGCGGCCCCGAGGGTCAGGACGACGTCATCCCCTTCCTGCGCAACGTCACGCGTGGCCGCGGGATCCCGGACGAGCGTCTGGAAGAGGTGGCGCACCACTACCGCCACTTCGGCGGCGTGAGCCCGATCAACGCACAGAACCGTGCGCTCAAGGCAGCGCTCGAGGCCGAGCTGGCGTCGCGCGGCATCGACATGCCGGTCCTCTGGGGCAACCGCAACTGGGAGCCCTACCTGGAAGAAGCCTTCACCGAGGCGGCGGACAAGGGCTACACCAAGCTGGTCGCCATCGCCACGAGCGCGTACTCGTCGTTCTCGAGCTGCCGGCAGTACCGCGAGGACTACGCCCGCGTGCTGAACGAGACCGGCCTGATCGACACGATCCAGATCGACAAGGTCCGCCAGTTCTTCGACCACCCGGGCTTCGTCCGACCGTTCATCGACGGCGTCCGCGACGGCATGGCCCGCGCGATCGCCGAGAACGAGGGCCTCGACGTCGCGACCGAGCTGCAGGTGCTCTTCTCGACGCACTCGATCCCCTCGGCCGACGCCGCCCGCTCCGGCCCCGACTACCGCGGGTTCGACGAGCACGGCGCGTACGAGGCGCAGCACCTGGCCGTCGGCGAGGTCGTCCTCGACCAGGCCTGGGCCGAGCTCCTCGAGCAGCCCGAGCACGCCCACCTGCAGGGCACGTCGAAGCCCGCCTGGAAGCTCGTCTACCAGTCGCGCTCCGGCCCCCCGACGCAGCCGTGGCTCGAGCCCGACATCAACGACTACATGAACGAGGACCTCAAGGGCGGCCCGACGCGTGCCGTGCTGATCGTCCCGCTCGGTTTCGTCAGCGACCACATGGAGGTCATGTGGGACCTCGACGAGGAAGCCACCGAGACCGCCGGTGAGCTCGGCTTCTGGTCGCTCCGCACGCAGACCCCCGGCATCGACCCGGCCTACGTGTCCGGGCTCGTCGACCTGGTGCTCGAGCGGGTCAACGGCACCCCGAAGGCCGAGCGTCCGCACATGACCGACCTCGGCCCCTGGTACGACGTGTGCCGTCCGGGGTGCTGCGAGAACGTGCGAGCGGGGTTCAAGCCCGCCGCCGCCGGCGTCGCCCCGTGACCGATGCACCCGTGAGCGACCCCGACACGACGTCGCCGGACGGCCCGACCCCGATCCGGCTCGGCACCCGTGCCAGCCGGCTCGCGGTGGCGCAGTCGCAGGACGTCGCCGACCGCCTGGCGAAGGCCGCCGGTCGGCCCGTCGAACTCGTCACCGTGACGAGCGAGGGCGACACGAACCGTGCCTCCCTGGCGTCGCTCGGCGGCACCGGCGTCTTCGCCAGCGCACTGCGTGAAGCGCTCGTCGCCGGCGAGGTCGACGTGCTCGTGCACTCCCTGAAGGACCTGCCGACCGCGCCGTACCCGGGCCTGACGATCGGTGCCGTGCCGAAGCGTGCGGACGCCCGTGACGTCCTCGTCGCACGGAACGGCGCCACCGTCGACACCCTGCCCGAGGGCGCGAAGGTCGGCACCGGTTCCCCACGCCGTGCCGCCCAGCTCCGTGCGACGCGTCCGGACCTCGACGTCGTCGACATCCGCGGCAACATCGACACCCGGCTCGGCCGGGTGGACGACGACCTCGACGCCGTGGTGCTCGCCGCCGCCGGCCTGGGTCGCATCGACCGTCTGTCGGCCGCGACGGAGCTGCTCGACCTCGGCTTCTGGCCGAGTGCTCCCGGCCAGGGTGCGCTCGCGGTGGAGATCCGTTCGGACGAGACCGACCGTGGGCTGCTCGCCGCACTCCGCAAGATCGAGCACGCCCCGACCCGCCTGACGGTCACGGCCGAGCGCGAGGTCCTCGCCAAGCTCGAGGCCGGCTGCTCCGCCCCGATCGGTGCGACGGCCGTGGTGGACGCCGAGCTGCTGCTCGTGTCCGCGACCGTCTACCGCCCCGACGGCACCGAGTACCGCACCGCGTCGCACGCGGCCGTGCTCGACGGCTCGGCGCAGGACCGACTCGACGAAGCCCTCGAGGTCGGTGGCCGCGTGGCGACCGAGCTGCTCGAGAACGGTGCTGCGGACCTGGCCGACCTGGCGCGCTCGGTCGCCGAGGACACCACGGACGGTCCGCACACCGCAGGCCCCGGCCTCGCGACGCCGGCCGAGTAGGCGGTCACCACGGAACCCTCCACCACCGCGACGGGCGAGGCACGACCCCCGGTCGTCCTCGTCCCGCGCGGCGGTGCGTGGGGGGACCGGGTCGCGGCGGCGGCCTGGTCGCGGGGGCTCACCCCGGTCATCGTCCCGCTCATCGCGGACGCCCCGCCGTCCGACCCGTCGGCTCTCGACGCTGCGGTCCGCCGCCTGGTCACTTCGGCAGCGGCCTGGGCCCACGACGCCGGTTCCGGACCGACGCGCCAGCGGCGGTCCGGCCGTGCCGGTGGGGAGAGGCGCGGATCGCCCGCCCCTGTTGGCGACCGAACCCCTGTGGCTGGTTACGCATGGGTCGTGGTGACCAGCGCGACGGCCGTGACGGTCCTGTCGGAACGCGTGGCGGGCCTCCCGGCCGGGGTGCGCGTCGCCGCGGTCGGCGAGCCGACCGCGCGTGCCGCGCGCGCTGCGGGCTGGGTCGTCGACCTGGTGCCGACCGAGACGTCCGCAGCCGGCCTGGTGCAGGAGCTGGCGGACACCGACGGCACCGTGCTGTTCCCCCGCTCCGAGATCGCGGCACCCACGCTCGTCGACGGCCTCCGTGCCCGCGGCATCGACGTGGACGACGTGGTCGCGTACCGTACCGTGGGGACCGGCGACGAGCCGATCACCCTCGAGACGGCGCCCGCTGCGGTGCTCGTGACGAGCGGCAGCGTCGCCCGCGAGATCGCCCGCCGGATGGCCCCGCTCGACCCCCGCACCATCGTGGCCTGCATCGGCCCCGGGACCGCGACCGACGCCCGTGCGGCCGGACTGCCCGTGCACGCCGTCGGACGCACCCGGTCCGCAGAAGCCCTGCTCGACGCCGTCGTCGAGGCACTGAACCCCACCACCCCCCACCAGGAAGGTCACCCGTGACTGGACGCTTCCCCCAGGTCCGCCCCCGTCGGCTCCGCGCCACCCCCGCGATGCGACGACTCGTGGCCGAGACCCGGCTCCACCCCGCCGAGCTCGTGCTGCCGATGTTCATCCGCGAGGGCGCGACCGACGCCGTCGACATCTCGAGCATGCCGGGGGTGCAGCAGCACTCCCTCGACTCGTTCCGCCGCGCGCTCGTCGACGCGGCGTCGGTCGGTGTGGGTGGCGTGAACCTGTTCGGCGTCCCGGCCACGAAGGACGCCACCGGCTCCGGCGCGACCGACCCGGACGGCATCCTCAACGTGGCGATCCGCGTCGCTCGGCAGGAGGTGGGGGATGCCCTCGTGGTGCAGTCCGACCTGTGCCTCGACGAGTTCACCGACCACGGGCACTGCGGCGTCCTGGCCGCCGACGGTTCCGTCGACAACGACGCGACCCTGCTGCGGTACCGCGACATGGCCGTCGCGCAGGCCGAGGCCGGCGCCGAGCTGGTCTGCATGAGCGGGATGATGGACGGCCAGATCGCCGCCGCACGTGACGGGCTCGACGGTGCCGGGCACAGCGGCACCGCGCTGCTCGCCTACGCCGCCAAGTACGCCTCGGCGTTCTACGGCCCCTTCCGCGAGGCCGTGTCGTCGTCGCTCGTCGGTGACCGTCGGACGTACCAGATCGACGCCGCGAACGGTCGCCAGGGCCTCCGCGAGGTCGAGCTCGACGTCGACGAGGGCGCCGACATCGTGATGGTGAAGCCCGCGATGAGCTACCTCGACGTGCTCGCCGAGACCGCGGCGACCTCGCCCGTGCCGGTCTGGGCGTACCAGATCTCCGGCGAGTACGCGATGATCACCGCAGCAGCGCAGAACGGCTGGATCGACCGCGACGCCGCCGCCATGGAGTCGCTCGTCGGCATCAAGCGCGCCGGTGCCGACGCGATCCTGACCTACTTCGCCGTCGACATCGCGCGGAAGCTCAACGAGGAAGCGGGCCTCCGCACCTCGGGCAGCACCGCGGACGTCGCCGGCATCGCCTCGACCGGGAAGGCCCCCGAATGACCACGAACGACCAGCTCTTCGGCCGTGCCAAGAACGCGATCCCCGGTGGCGTGAACTCCCCGGTCCGCGCGTACGGATCGGTCGGCGGCACCCCGCGGTTCCTGGTGTCCGCGAAGGGGGCCTACGTCACCGACGCCGAGGGCCGCGAGTACGTCGACCTCGTCGCGTCGTGGGGCCCCGCGATCCTCGGGCACGCCCACCCCGGAACGGTCGAGGCCGTGCAGCAGGCCGCCGCGCGCGGACTGTCCTTCGGGGCGTCGACCCCGGGCGAGACCGAGTTGGCCGAACTCGTGAAGCAGCGGGTCTCGGTGGACGGCGACGGCCCGATCGAGAAGCTCCGCATGGTGTCCACCGGCACCGAGGCCACCATGACCGCGATCCGACTGGCCCGCGGCTACACCGGCCGCGACCTGCTCGTGAAGTTCGCCGGGCACTACCACGGGCACTCGGACTCCCTGCTGGCCGAGGCCGGCTCGGGCGTCGCGACCCTGGCCATGCCGGGCAGTGCGGGCATCACCGCCGAGACCGCCGCGCAGACCCTCGTGCTGCCGTACAACGACCTCGACGCCGTCCGCCGGGCGTTCGACGAGCACTCCGAGCGCATCGCCGCCGTCATCGTCGAGTCCGCCGCCGCGAACATGGGCGTCCTGGCACCGGAGCGCGGCTTCAACCGGGCACTGGCGCAGATCACCCGGTCGCACGGCGCGCTGCTCATCGTCGACGAGGTCCTGACCGGGTTCCGCGTCGGCGCCGCCGGCTGGTGGGGCCTCGAGGCGTCCAAGGTCGTGCCGGACGGTGCCGGGTGGAAGCCCGACCTCATCACGTTCGGCAAGGTCATCGGCGGTGGCATGCCCCTCGCAGCACTCGGTGGTCGGCGCGAGGTGATGGACTTCCTCGCCCCGCTCGGGCCGGTGTACCAGGCGGGCACGCTGTCGGGGAACCCGTTGGCCGTCGCTGCCGGCATCGCCACGCTGCGCGCCGCGACGCCGTCCGTGTACGAGTCGTTGAACCGCACTGCCTCGGTCATCTCCGCGGCCACGTCGGAGGCCCTGTCGGCCGAGGGCGTCGCCCACACCGTGCAGCGCGCCGGCAACCTGTTCTCCTTCGCGTTCACCGAGCAGGCACCGCGGAACTACGACGACGTGCGGGCACAGGACGTGTTCCGCTACGCACCGTTCTTCCACGCGATGCTCGACGCCGGGGTGACCCTGCCGCCGAGCGTGTTCGAGGCCTGGTTCGTGACGGCCGCCCACGACGACCGAGCGGTCGGGCGGATCCTCGACGCCCTGCCCGCGGCCGCGAAGGCTGCTGCCGCCGCGACCGCGTGACGGGCGTCGGGGCTCAGGAGCAGTCGGCCTTGGTGAAGGTCGTGTCCACGGTCTTCGAGGACCCCTCGAACGCGTAGGTGTACCGCATGTCGACGTCCTCGTCGAGGAGCTTCTTCGTCTCGGTGTTCGAGCAGAGGTTCGGCCCGACGGCGTCGCGGATGACCCCCTCGTTGATCGAGGCCGGGTCGACGTCCGCCGACACCGTGTAGTCGTAGTGGATCGCGGCACCCTCGGCCTCGATCGCGGTCCACGTCGTGACGGAGTCGACCTGCTTCGGCAGGTCGCTCTGCTCGCGGATCTGCTCGACGGCCTTCGAGACCGTGTCCTCGGTGGAGTCGCCGAAGGCCGCGTTCAGGCCCTGGCGAACGAGGAACGCCACCACCACGGCGACGACGACGCCGAGCACCGAGATCAGGACGCGCTTGCCGCGGGACGCCTTGGGCGGGGGTGCGTAGGGAGCGGCTCCGGCCGGGGCTTGGTACGGCTGGCCGACGGGCTGCTGCTGCTGCTGCTGCTGCGCGTACGGCTGGCCGACGGGCTGCTGCGGGTACTGCTGGCCGGCGTCGGGCCGCCCGTCGTTCGGCTGTGGCTCCGATCCCGGGTAGGGCGGCGGCGTGTTCGTCATGGTTCCCCCTGGTGACGGTCCGCGGCGTGACACCGTGGTGCGGTGCCGGGTCCCTCCCCGACACGGGCCGCGGACACTGAACGGCCATTCAAGCACGCGTCAGGCGGATCGGCGCGCGGCCCAGCGCCCTTCCGACCGCAGGATCGCGAGCGGGAAGTCGAACGCGTGCGACACCGCCGACGACGTGATGACCTCGTCCGACGTGCCCTGGGCCACGACGGCGCCGTCGCGCAGCAGCATCGCGTGTGACGTCGAGGCAGGCAGGTCCTCCAGGTGATGGGTCACCATGACGCTGCCGAGGTCGGGGTGCCGGTGCCGCAGCGCATCGACGGTCTCGAGCAGGTGTTCCCGCGCAGCGACGTCGAGGCCGGTCGCCGGCTCGTCGAGCAGCAGCAGCTGCGGCTCGGACATCAGGGCCCGGGCGATGAGGGCGCGGCCCCGCTCGCCCTGTGACAGCACCGGCCAGCGGGCGTCCCGTCGTGCCGTGAGCCCGACGTCGGCGATGTGCTGCTCGGCCAGGGCGACCTGCTCGGCCGAGGGCTCCCACCGCATCATGAGGTCCGTCGTGCCGGTCAGCCCGGTGAGCACGGTCTCGAGCACGGTGAGCGGCGAGAGCATCCGGTGCCGCGGGTCGACGTGGCCGATGTGCTCCCGGAGTTCGCGGACGTCGACGCGTCCGAGTCGGCGACCGAGGACCTCGACCGTGCCCGCGGTGGGGTGTCCGGTCGCGCCGAGGACGGCCAGCAGTGTGGACTTGCCCGCACCGTTCGGTCCGAGCAGTGCCCAGTGCTCACCGCGTCGGACCGTCAGGTCGACGTCGTGCAGCAGGTCGCGGCCCGAGCGCGTGACGCGGACCCCGGTGGCGTGGATCAGGACGTCGTCGTGCGCGTCGGTCATGACCCCATCGTGCCCCACCGAGCCGTGACGTCGTCCACGTGCGCCCGTGCGACGTCGACGAAGCGGCGGGCTGCGGCCCGTGCGGCACCGACGTCTCCGCTGCCGGCCGCTGTGTCGAGCGCCAGCCAGAGCGCCTCGGCGTCCCACTGCCGGAACGTGGGGGCCTCGGGCAGCGCGTAGGCGAGCCGGGCCATCACCAGGCGCAGGGCCTCACGGGTCCAGCGGTTGCCGGACTGCTCGGACAGGAACCGAGTGACGGCGAACGCGCTCTCCGTGTACCGGTGGTCGCGCACCTGGCCGTCCTCACGGGCCCGTGCCACGAGCTGCCGGAGTTCCTCGAGCGCGGGCCCACGGAGCCCGGGCAGGACGTGGACGGCGCCGTGGGTGAAGACCCCCGTGAGCAGCTCCATCGTGTCGCGCCAGGTCGCCAACGACGGCTCGACGACGCGGTGGCGTCCCCGGTCGTCCTCGAGGAGACCGAGGTCGTGCAGCCAGCGCAGCGCGCCGAGGACCTGCTCGGGCGGAGCCCCGGTCCGTGCCACCAGGTCGTCGGTCGCGTGGGTGGACCCGAGCGCCAGCGCGCCGGAACGGACGTCGCGGAGCAGGGCGCGGTCGACCGGACCTGCGCGGTGTTCGGTGGTGTCGTCCGCCGGACGGCTCGTCCGCGGGACCCCGACGTTCCGCCGGTGGACCTCGAACAGCTCGTCGATGACCTCTGCCGCCGCCGCCGCGTCGGCCGGGTCGCCGGTGTCCACCGCACGGGCGGTCGTGACGAACCAGGCGTGCACGTCGTGGACCGACCAGAGTTGGGTCGGGACGCGAGCCCACCGCATCCGCTCGAACGCGCGCAGGCCGAGGCTCCGCACCAAGGGGTTCGGGGAGTGCTCGAACCAGAACTGGCAGGCGGCGGCGAACGCCGTCGGGTACTCCGGCAACCGGAGCGCCGCGGTGGTGCGGGCCCGCGCGACCCGGCGGTCGAGTTCGGCACGCAGCTCGGGGGTGAGCGCCGGGATCGTGGCACGGAGGGCTGGGCCGATGAGCGCGACCCAGAAGTCCAGTGCGTCGGACAGGTCGGCGTCGGAGAGCTCCTCGTACTGCCACGTGCCGTCCGGCTGGTGGACCAGGATGCCGAGGTCCTCGAGCCGGGCCGCCGCCGCACGGACGTCACCGCGCGGGGTGCCCCACTCCCAGCTCAGTGCGTCGAGGTCGACGGGCACCGGTCCGCGGGGCCCGGTCCGGACGTGCGCGAGCAGGGACACGTAGGCGTCGTCGTGCACGGCCGACCAGGGATCGGCGTCACCCCACTCGCCGGCGACCACGGATCAGCCGCGGTCGGCGCGGACCGCTTCGATGTGCTGTTCGAAGTTGCGGGTGAGGGCTCGTCCGGCCTCGGCGGCACCTTCACCGTCGCGCTCGGCGAGGGCCTCGCGCAGGATCGAGAAGAAGGCCTCGGACCCGTACTGCTCGAACGCAGGCGTGGGGTTGAGCGTGAAGCGGACCCGCTCCATCGCGCCCACGGCCGCGTTCTGCACCAGGGGGTTGCCGGAGTGCTCGACGGCGAACTCGATGATCTCGGTGAGGGCGCCGCTGAACCCGTAGTCGCGCACCTTGCGCATGCGGTCGGCCTTGTCGAGCAGCGCGGTGAGGGCCTCGACGTCCTCGTCGCTGTACTCGGGGACGCCCCAGCGCAGGCTGAGCTCGAAGAACCCGGCGGTCGCGCGGGTCGCGGTGACCCAGTCCTCGAAGGTCGGGGTGGCGACCCGGGTGTACCGGTTCGCCTCCATCTCGACCAGACCGATGTCGACGAGCTTCGCGATCGCCTCGCGGATTGGGGTGCGACTCACACCCAGCCACTGGACCAGCTCGTCGTCGTTCAGGCGCTCGCCGTGCTGCAGCGTGCCGTCGCGCAGGGCCGCGAGCATCTTGTCGTAGACGACGTCGCGCAGAAGCTTCCGGGGAGAGCTCTCCACGGTGGACTTGGGGACCGGCATGTCATCTCCTCGAGGACGAAATCGACACTCGAAATCCTAGCGTGCCAATATGCAAACGTTTGCTAAATGTCGCGCCGATCGGTGACGGTGATTCAACCCCCGACGGCCACGACCGTTCGCCCGTGCACCCGTCCCGCGACGACGTCGGCGCCCACCTCGATGGCCTGCTCGGGCGTGACCGTGCGGGTGACGTCGGCCAGGAGCACGGCGTCGAGGTCAGTCGCGAGCCGGTCCCACGCCCGACGTCGGAGCTCGATCGGGGCGTCCACGGAGTTGATCCCGAGCAGGGACACCGACCGCAGGATGAACGGCAGCACGGTCGTCGGCAGCGCGGAGTCCTGGGCCAGCCCGCACGCCGTCACGGCACCGCCCCACTTGGTCGAGGCCAGGACGTTCGCCAGGGTGGCCCCGCCGACGCTGTCCACCGCTCCGGCCCAGGTGGCACGCTGCATCGGCTTGCCCGGCTCGGACAAGGCGCTCCGGTCCACGACGTCCGAGGCACCGAGACGCCGGAGCGACGCGTCGTTCGTCGTCCGACCGGTGGACGCCGTCACCCGGTACCCGCGGGCCGCGAGCAGCGCGCTCGCCACGGTGCCGACCCCGCCGGATGCCCCGGTCACGAGCACCGGCCCGTCGTCCGGCGCGACGAAGCGCTCGAGCGCCAGCACGCTGAGCATCGCCGTGAACCCCGCGGTGCCGATGGCTGCCGCGAACGAGTCGTCGATCGCATCGGGCAGCACGACGAGCGACCCGGACGGCGCCACCGCCTGCGTCGCCCAGCCACCGTGCCGGGATTCGCCCAGCCCGGCCCCGTTCAGCACCACCCGGTCACCGATCGCCACCTCGTGCACGCCCGGCCCGAGCCCGGACACGGTGCCGACGACGTCGATCCCGGGCACGAGCGGGTCGAGCCGGGCGACTCCGGGGTTCCTCGCGAGGGCCAGGCCGTCCTTGTAGTTGACGCTCGAGTACGTGACGTCGACCAGGGCCTCGCCCTCGGCCGGATCCGGCAGGTCGACGTCGGTGACGGTGGGCGGGGCTGCACTGGACACGAGGACGGCGCGGGTCATGCGCCGGACGCTACCCCGGGCCTCCCGGCGGCCTGCCCGTTCTTTCCCAGAACGCGCGCG
>NZ_QKLE01000015.1:0-78204 GCF_003224275.1 Curtobacterium sp. MCSS17_011
CCGCCGACCACGCGTCGGGCCTGACGGCCCTCGTCGACGCGCACCGCTCGTTCGGCGGCGAGCTCGTGGTGCAGGGCGACGCGACCCTCGCGGTCCTCGACGCCGCCCACCGTGCCGCCGTGGTCCAGGTCGTCCGGGAGGCCCTCAGCAACGCCCGCAGGCACGCTCCCGGCCGCCCCGTGTCCCTGTCCGTGATCCGGGACGGCGACGCCGTGGACGTCGTCGTGGCGAACCCGCTGCCGAGCGGCGGGCAGGGGTTGCTCGGGATGCGCGAGCGGTTCGCGGAACTCGGCAGCGAGGCCACGGTGGAGGCCGAGCGTTCCGACGACGAGTTCGTCGTCGCCATGCACCTGCCGGTCGACGTCACGGTCGACGCGGACGCAGCGGCCGCCGTCGAGGACGACCACTCGTGACCATCCGGGTGCTCGTGGTCGACGACCAGGCCATCGTCCGCGACGGCCTGGTGACGGTGCTGTCGCTCGTGCCCGACCTGCAGGTCGTCGGGCAGGCGGCGGACGGTGCCCAGGCCATCGCCGCCGTCGAACGACACACGCCCGACGTCGTCCTGATGGACCTGCGGATGCCGGGGGTCGACGGGCCGACCGCCACCGCGCGGATCGTCGCCGAGCACCCCGGGGTGGCGGTCCTGGTGCTGACGACCTACGCCGACGACGACTCGATCGTGACCGCACTCCGGGCGGGGGCCCGCGGCTACCTGACGAAGGACGCCGGGCGGACGGAGATCGCGACCGCGGTCCGGGCGGTGGCCTCCGGGCAGTCGACGTTCGACGCGACCGTCGGTGCACGGCTGGTGGCGCGCCTCGCCGGCGGTGCCGCTGCCGGTGCTGGTTCCGCTGCGCTGGCGGGAGCTGATCCGGCCCCGTCGCTCGGTGCCCGGTTCCCGGAACTCACTCCGCGCGAAGTGGACGTCCTCGAGCGGATCGCGGACGGCCGGACCAACCCGCAGATCGCCGCCGAGTTGTTCCTCACGGTGCCCACGGTGAAGTCGTACGTGAACCAGGTCTTCGCGAAGCTCGGGGTCCGGACCCGCGCCGAGGCCGTCGCCCGCGTCCTGCGCTGATCGTCCGCGGGACCCCGTCGTCCCCGGGGTGCACTGCGGACTCGTGAATGCGTACACATGGACAACCAGCGGACGCCAAGACTCGTTGCGTACCGTTGACGCCTGTCGTCACGACGTCCGAGCGTCGATGCGTGCGGTGCCCCACACACCACGCGTCCGCCCGGTCACCGTGACCACGACGTGCCCGTGAGCGCCCCCTCCGCTCGAGCGTGCGCGCCGTCGGCGTGCTGCTGCGCGCCACCCCTCCGGCCACCCGTGCGCGCTGGCCGTCGAACGCACCGCACCCGACGTCGAGTGCACCACTGCTGATCCGCCGCAGGAGACCTCCGTCATGACCGCCGACACCATGAGCGTGCCCACCGCCCGCTCCACCGCTCCGGACACCCGCCGGGCGGGCACCCGCCCCACCAGGGTGATCCGGGCCTCCCGGCCGTTCCACGCCGACCGCGAGACGGCACCCACCTGGATGCGCGTCGTCGGCACGGCGCTGCTCGTCGGCGGCGCCGGCCTGTCCGCCGCCGTGCTGGGCTGGCCCGGCGACGCACCGGAGGTCGCCCTCCTGGTGCCGGCCCTGCTCGCCGTCGCCCTCGGGCTGTTGCTCCTGCTCGCACGTGCGGGGTTCACCGTCACCGAGCGGTACGTGACCCTGCACTTCCGCCCGCTGCCGCCGCGGCGCATCCCGCGTCGGCGGATCACCGACGTCCGCCTGGTCGAGGCGGACGCGGCCACCTACGGCGGCGTCGGCCTGCGGGTCCGTCGCGGCGTGCGGGCGCTCATCCTCACGCCGGGGCTCGGGATCGAGCTCACGGACGACCGGGGGCGGGTGACGTTCGTCCGCACACGTCGTCCGGAGGACGCGTTCCGTGCGCTGGCCGGACTGCCGGGCGGGCCGGGAGGCGCGGATCGCGTCGAGCGCGAGCGTCTCGGCTGAGCAGGCCCCGGCTGAGCAGGCCCCTGGCTGAGCACGGGAATGGAAGCGGTGTGTGGCGGCTTATACACGCCACTGCCGAATCCGGTCAAGCCGGGACTGGACAGCCCGCCACGGAGCGAACTATGATGACAGTTCGCGCTCCCTGGCATCCGTGTCGTCATATTTCGGTCGACGCAGAGTCTTCAGAACCACCGAGTTCTGAGATGTACAGACTCATCTCGCCCTGGTGCAGCCGGACCCGTATATGGCGGCGGGTACCGCTCACGGAGATCATCCCACACGTGCACCGACGTTCCGCGTCAGGCACGCGTCGGCGTGGTCGCAGGGCTTGCATCCTCAGGGGTCGCCGAGCGATCAATCCACTCACCTACACACTGCTCGTCAGTGTCGGCCCGACGGGGCCTACCGGAGGTCACACCCTTGGCTGCTGCGCCCAACGCATCCACCAACCCCAAGAACGGTCGCAACCACTCGCGACTCTCGTTCGCCAAGATCACGGACACCCTCACGGTTCCTGATCTGCTCGCACTCCAGACGGAGAGCTTCGACTGGCTCGTCGGCAACGACGTCTGGAAGGCCCGCCTCGCCGAAGGGCAGGAGCAGGGTCGCACCGACCTCGCGCTGCACTCGGGGCTCGAGGAGATCTTCGAGGAGATCTCCCCGATCGAGGACCTCGGCGAGACCATGCAGCTCTCGTTCACCGCGCCCGAGCTCGAGGACCCGAAGTACTCGATCGACGACTGCAAGGAGCGCGGCAAGACCTACGCTGCTCCGCTGTACGTCAACGCCGAGTTCATGAACCACATGACGGGTGAGATCAAGACGCAGACGGTCTTCATGGGCGACTTCCCGCTCATGACCGAGCGCGGCACGTTCATCATCAACGGCACCGAGCGCGTCGTCGTGTCGCAGCTCGTCCGTTCGCCCGGCGTGTACTTCGAGCGCCAGCAGGAGAAGACCTCCGACAAGGACATCTACTCGGCGCGGATCATCCCGTCGCGTGGTGCCTGGCTCGAGTTCGAGATCGACAAGCGCGACCAGGTGGGCGTGCGCATCGACCGCAAGCGCAAGCAGTCCGTGACCGTCTTCCTCAAGGCCCTCGGCCTGACGAGCGAAGAGATCATGGACGAGTTCCAGGGCTTCGCGTCGATGGAGTCGACCCTCGAGAAGGACGCCGTCCTCACGAAGGAAGAGGCGCTCAAGGACATCTACCGCAAGCTCCGTCCGGGCGAGCAGGTCGCTGCCGAGGCCGCGCGTGCGCTCCTCGACAACTTCTACTTCAACCCGAAGCGCTACGACCTGGCGAAGGTCGGCCGCTACAAGGTCAACCGCAAGCTCGGCATGGACGCTCCGCTGTCCGACTCGGTGCTCACCGTCAAGGACATCGTCGCGACGATCAAGTACCTGGTGTCGCTGCACGCCGAGCGCACCACGATCGACGGCGTCCGTGACGGCGAGCCGGTGCAGCTGCGCCTCGACGTGGACGACATCGACCACTTCGGCAACCGTCGCATCCGCGCTGTCGGCGAGCTCATCCAGAACCAGGTCCGCACGGGTCTGTCCCGCATGGAGCGCGTCGTCCGCGAGCGCATGACCACGCAGGACATCGAAGCGATCACGCCCCAGACGCTCATCAACGTGCGTCCGGTCGTCGCCGCGATCAAGGAGTTCTTCGGAACGTCCCAGCTGTCGCAGTTCATGGACCAGAACAATCCGCTCGCGGGCCTGACGCACAAGCGTCGTCTCTCGGCCCTCGGCCCGGGTGGTCTGTCCCGTGAGCGTGCCGGTGTCGAGGTCCGTGACGTCCACCCGTCGCACTACGGCCGCATGTGCCCGATCGAGACCCCGGAAGGCCCGAACATCGGCCTGATCGGTTCGCTCGCGTCGTTCGGTCGGATCAACTCCTTCGGCTTCATCGAGACCCCGTACCGTCGCGTCGTCAACGGCGAGGTCACGAAGACCATCGACTACCTCACCGCTTCGGAAGAAGACGACTTCGTCGTCGCGCAGGCCAACGCCCCGCTGACGAACGACTTCCACTTCGCCGACGACAAGGTGCTCGTCCGCAAGAAGGGTGGCGAGGTCGAACTCGTCGCCAAGGACGAGGTCGACTACATGGACGTCTCCCCGCGCCAGATGGTGTCGGTCGCGACGTCGCTCATCCCGTTCCTCGAGCACGACGACGCGAACCGCGCCCTCATGGGTGCGAACATGCAGCGTCAGGCCGTCCCGCTGCTCCGTTCCGAGTCGCCGCTCGTCGGCACCGGCATGGAGGGCTACACGGCCATCGACGCCGGCGACGTCGTCACTGCCGACAAGGCCGGTGTCGTCTCCGAGGTCTCGGCCGACGCCGTCACCCTGCAGCTCGACGAGGGCGGCACGCAGACCTACTACCTGCGCAAGTTCGACCGCTCCAACCAGGGCACGAGCTACAACCACCGCGTCATCGTCTCCGCAGGCGAGCGCGTGGAGCAGGGCGAGGTCATCGCCGACGGTCCCGCGACGGAGAACGGCGAGCTCGCGCTCGGCAAGAACCTCCTCGTCGCGTTCATGCCGTGGGAGGGCTACAACTACGAGGACGCGATGATCCTGTCGCAGAACCTCATCAAGGACGACACGCTCTCCTCGATCCACATCGAGGAGTACGAGGTCGACGCCCGCGACACCAAGCTCGGCAAGGAGGAGATCACCCGTGACCTCCCCAACGTCAGCCCGGACCTGCTGGCCGACCTCGACGAGCGCGGCATCATCCGCATCGGTGCCGAGGTCCGCCCCGGCGACATCCTCGTCGGCAAGGTCACACCGAAGGGCGAGACCGAGCTGAGCGCCGAGGAGCGTCTGCTCCGTGCCATCTTCAACGAGAAGTCGCGCGAAGTCCGCGACACCTCGCTCAAGGTGCCCCACGGTGAAGAGGGCACGATCATCGGTGTCAAGGTGTTCGACGCGCAGGACGGCGACGACGAGCTCGGCTCGGGCGTCAACCAGCGCGTGGTCGTCTACATCGCCCAGAAGCGCAAGATCACCGCGGGTGACAAGCTCGCCGGTCGTCACGGCAACAAGGGCGTCATCTCGACCATCCTCCCGGTCGAGGACATGCCGTTCCTCGCCGACGGCACCCCCGTCGACATCGTCCTCAACCCGCTCGGCGTCCCCGGCCGCATGAACTTCGGCCAGGTGCTCGAGATCCACCTCGGGTGGCTCGCCAAGCAGGGCTGGAACGTCGAGGGCATCCAGGACTGGGCCGAGAACCTGCCGGAGGCAGCGCACAGCGCCGAGCCCGGCACCAAGGTCGCCACCCCGGTGTTCGACGGTGCGTACGAGCGCGAGATCGAGGGCCTCCTCGACTCGACCCTCCCGAACCGCGACGGCGAGCGCCTGATCGGCTCGTCCGGCAAGGCACAGCTCTTCGACGGCCGCTCCGGCGAGCCGTTCCCGGAGCCCGTCTCGGTCGGTTACATGTACATCCTCAAGCTGCACCACCTGGTCGACGACAAGATCCACGCGCGTTCGACCGGTCCGTACTCGATGATCACGCAGCAGCCGCTGGGTGGTAAGGCGCAGTTCGGTGGACAGCGATTCGGTGAGATGGAGGTGTGGGCGCTCGAAGCGTACGGTGCCGCCTACGCCCTCCAGGAGCTCCTGACGATCAAGTCCGACGACATCCTCGGCCGCGTGAAGGTCTACGAGGCGATCGTCAAGGGCGAGAACATCCAGGAGCCCGGTATCCCCGAGTCCTTCAAGGTCCTCATGAAGGAGATGCAGTCGCTCTGCCTGAACGTCGAGGTCCTCTCGGCCGACGGCCAGGCGGTCAGCCTGCGCGACAACGATGACGAGGTCTTCCGCGCTGCGGAGGAGCTGGGCATCAACATCTCCTCGCGGTTCGAGTCGTCCTCTGTCGACGACATCTGATCCCGCCCGTACATCGAAGCCTGAATCAGCAAGAGAGAAGAACATTGCTCGAAGCAACTTCCTTTGACGCCATTCGGATCGGCCTCGCGACCGCCGAGGACATCCGTCAGTGGTCGTACGGCGAGGTCAAGAAGCCGGAGACCATCAACTACCGCACCCTGAAGCCCGAGAAGGACGGTCTGTTCGGCGAACAGATCTTCGGTCCTTCCCGCGACTGGGAGTGCGCCTGCGGCAAGTACAAGCGTGTCCGCTTCAAGGGCATCGTCTGCGAGCGCTGCGGCGTCGAGGTCACCAAGTCCTCGGTCCGTCGTGAGCGCATGGGCCACATCGAGCTCGCCGCCCCCGTCACGCACATCTGGTACTTCAAGGGCGTCCCGTCGCGCCTCGGGTACCTCCTCGACATGGCGCCGAAGGACCTCGAGAAGGTCATCTACTTCGCGGCGTACATGATCATCGACATCGATGAAGAGGGCCGTCACGCGGACATGCCGGGTCTCGAGAACGAGATGCGTCTCGAGATCAAGACCCTCGAGGGCCAGCGCGACTCGATCATCGCCGACCGCCTCAAGAAGCTCGAGGACGACCTCGCAGCCCTTGAGGAAGAGGGTGCGAAGGCCGACGTCAAGCGCCGCACCAAGGACACCGCCGAGAAGGAGATGTCCCAGGTCCGCAAGTCGTTCGACGAGGACATCACCCGTCTCGAGCGTGTGTGGGAGGACTTCCGCAACCTCAAGGTGGGCGACCTCAAGCCCGAGGACGCCGTCTTCCACGAGCTCCAGGACCGGTTCGGGATCTACTTCGACGCCTACATGGGCGCCGAGGCGATCAAGCTCCGGCTCGAGGCGTTCGACCTGGCTGCCGAGGCCGAGGCACTGCGTCTGCAGATCGCCGAGGGCAAGGGCCAGAAGAAGATCCGCGCGATCAAGCGTCTGCGCGTCGTCAGCTCCTTCCTCGCCACCGGCAACTCGCCGGCCGCGATGGTGCTCGGCGTCGTGCCGGTCATCCCGCCGGAGCTGCGCCCGATGGTGCAGCTCGACGGTGGCCGTTTCGCCACGTCGGACCTCAACGACCTCTACCGTCGTGTGATCAACCGCAACAACCGTCTCCGCCGCCTGCTCGACCTCGGTGCCCCCGAGATCATCGTGAACAACGAGAAGCGCATGCTGCAGGAAGCGGTCGACGCGCTGTTCGACAACGGTCGTCGTGGACGTCCGGTCACGGGTACCGGCAACCGCGCCCTGAAGTCCCTGAGCGACATGCTCAAGGGCAAGCAGGGTCGTTTCCGCCAGAACCTGCTCGGCAAGCGCGTCGACTACTCGGGCCGTTCGGTCATCATCGTCGGCCCGCAGCTGAAGCTGCACCAGTGCGGTCTGCCCAAGCAGATGGCGCTCGAGCTCTTCAAGCCGTTCGTGATCAAGCGCCTCATCGACCTGTCGCACGCGCAGAACATCAAGTCGGCCAAGCGCATGGTCGAGCGTTCGCGTCCGCAGGTGTGGGACGTGCTCGAGGAGATCATCCGCGAGCGCCCCGTCCTGCTGAACCGTGCGCCGACGCTGCACCGTCTGGGCATCCAGGCGTTCGAGCCGCAGCTCGTCGAGGGCAAGGCCATCCAGCTCCACCCGCTCGTGTGTGCTGCGTTCAACGCGGACTTCGACGGTGACCAGATGGCCGTGCACCTGCCGCTGTCGGTCGAGGCCCAGGCCGAGGCCCGCATCCTGATGCTCGCCTCGAACAACATCCTGAAGCCGTCCGACGGCCGTCCGGTGACCCTGCCCGCACAGGACATGATCATCGGTCTGCACCACCTCACGACCGTCCGCGAGGGCGCCGTGGGCGAGGGCCGTGCGTTCTCGTCGGTGGCCGAGGCGATCCTGGCGAACGACCAGCACACGCTGCACCTCAACGCGATGGCGAAGATCCGCATGACGGGTGTCCACTTCGCCGAGGGTGAAGCACCCGAGGGCTACGAGCAGGGCGACACCGTGCTGCTCGAGACGACCCTGGGCCGTGCGCTCTTCAACGAGACCCTGCCGGCGAACTACCCGTTCGTCCAGAAGGTCACGGACAAGGGCGTGCTCTCCGCGATCGTCAACGACCTCGCCGAGCGCTACTCCAAGACCGAGACGGCCGCTGCGCTGGACCGGATCAAGGACGCCGGTTTCTACTGGGGCACGCGCTCCGGTGTGACCGTCGCCCTGTCGGATGTCGTGACGCCTCCTCGCAAGAAGGAGATCATCGCGGGCTACGAGATCCAGGCCGCCAAGGTGCAGGGCGAGTTCGACAAGGGTCTGATCACCGACTCCGAGCGTCGCGCCGACCTGATCAAGATCTGGACCGAGGCCACGAACGAGATCGCGCAGGAGATGCGCGACAACTTCCCGGTCGACAACACCATCAACCGCATGGTGTCGTCCGGTGCTCGTGGTAACTGGCTCCAGGTCCGCAACATCGCCGGTATGCGTGGTCTGGTGAACAACCCGAAGGGCGAGATCATCGCCCGCCCGATCATCAACTCGTACCGCGAGGGCCTGACCGTGGCGGAGTACTTCATCGCCACCCACGGTGCTCGTAAGGGTCTTGCCGACACCGCGCTCCGTACCGCTGACTCCGGGTACCTCACCCGCCGTCTCGTGGACGTTTCGCAGGACGTCATCATCCGCGAGGACGACTGCGGCACGACGCGTGGCCTCGAGCTGCCGATCGCGACCGTGGACGCCGACGGCAAGCTCGTCCGCGACCCGCGCGTCGAGAACACCGTGTACTCCCGCACCCTGGCCACCGAGGCCGTGGACGCACAGGGCACGGTCGTGGCAGAGGCCGGTGAGGACGTCGGTGACGTGCTCATCGACAAGCTGCTCGCGGCCGGTGTCGAGAGCATCAAGGTGCGCTCGGTCCTGACCTGCGAGTCCGCCGTCGGTGTCTGCGCGAAGTGCTACGGCCGTTCGCTCGCCACGGGCAACCTCGTCGACATCGGCGAGGCGGTCGGCATCATCGCCGCCCAGTCCATCGGTGAGCCCGGTACCCAGCTGACGATGCGTACCTTCCACACGGGTGGTTCGGCCTCGGCCGACGACATCACCCAGGGTCTGCCGCGTGTCACGGAGCTCTTCGAGGCGCGTACCCCCAAGGGCGCGTCCCCGATCGCCGAGGCCCCCGGGCGCGTCGTGGTCGAGGACACGGACAAGGGTCGTCGGATCATCCTCACGCCGGACAACGGCGACGAGCCGTTCATCTACCCGGTGCTCAAGCGTGCGACGCTCCTCATCGAGGACAACCAGCACGTCGAGCTCGGCGAGCAGTTCATCGCCGGCACCGTCGACCCGAAGGAAGTCCTCCGGGTCAAGGGTGTCCGAGAGGTCCAGAAGCACCTGGTCAACGGTGTGCAGGACGTCTACGGCTCGCAGGGTGTGCCGATCCACGACAAGCACATCGAGGTCATCGTCCGCCAGATGCTCCGCAAGGTCACCGTCGTCGACCACGGCGACACCGACCTGCTCCCGGGTGAGCTCGTCGACCGGTCGCGCTACAACGCGCTGAACCGTGCGGCGCTGCAGGAGGGTCGCAAGACCGCCTCCGCTCGCCAGGAGGTCATGGGCATCACGAAGGCGTCCCTCGCGACCGAGTCGTGGCTGTCCGCCGCTTCCTTCCAGGAGACCACCCGCGTGCTCACGCAGGCGGCCATGGAGGGCAAGCAGGACCACCTCGTCGGCCTCAAGGAGAACGTCATCATCGGTAAGCTCATCCCCGCCGGGACGGGCCTCAGCCGGTACCGTGACGTGGACGTGAACGCGACCGAAGAGGCGAAGGCGGAGCGGTACCCCAACCGCATCTTCGCCGACGACTCGTCGTTCTCGGACGCCGACCTGAGCTTCGTCGACTTCGACAGCTTCTCGTCGGACGACTTCACGCCGGGCACGTACAACTGAGCCTGATGTGATCCCCCGAAGGCCCCGTCTCCGCAAGGAGGCGGGGCCTTCGTCGTGTCGTCACCACGGGTCGGCCTGGAGGCGCGGTGCGGGGCCGCCACGGGCCTCCGGTCCGCCGTGGGTCGCGACTAGAGCGCGCGGCCCGCGCCGTTGTCGCGGCCGGAACCGCGACCGGTCTCGTCGACCAGCGAGAACAGGCTCAGCACGTTGCCGTCGGGGTCGCGGACGTCGAACCAGTCGACCGCCCCGTCGACGCACTCGACGGGGCCGATGTCGATGCCGAGCGCGCCGATGCGTGCGTGCTGCGCGGCGACGTCGTCGACACCGAAGCGGACGCTGACCGGGTTCTCCTCGGCCTGTTCGTCGACGTAGAGCTGGATCCAGATGCCGCCGACCTCGTACTCGGCGACGCCGTCCTCGGGCTCGAGGTCCGGCTCGGTGCGCTCGAAGACCGCGCCGTACCAGAGGCAGGACGCCTCGATGTCGCTGACGGGCAACCCCACGGTCACGCTCGTGATGTCCATGACTCATCATGTGCCCGGGTGGGGGTGTGCGTCGAGGGGGATTCCGCGGTGCCGCGCTGTCCGGCCCGCATGGCAGGGTGGGGTGATGGCAACCCTGCGCGAACGGATCCCCGCCCCGTCCCAGCTCGAGCTGCCGTCACCCGTGAGCGGCATCGTCTTCCGTCCGGGGTCGCGCGACGATTTGGTGGGCATGCACGCGGTCGCAGTCGCTGCCGCTGCACTCGACGATCCTCGTGCCCGTCCCTCCACAGCGGACCTCGACCGCTCGTTGTCCACCGAAGGGCTCATCGTCAATCTGGACACGGTCGTCGGCGTCGATGCTGATGGACGTGTGCAGGCTTACGGCATCGTCATCGACGTCCCTTCGCGGGTCACCGCGGCACGGGCGGTGCTCAGCGGTGCCGTCCACCCCCGGTACCGGAGCAGTGGTGTCGGGCGCCGGCTCCTGGCGTGGCAGGTCGGTCGAGCGCGGCAACGGCTCGCGGCGCTCGACATCGACCTTCCCGCGACCCTCGACATCGGTGGCCGCTCCGGTGCTCCCGTCCTCGCCCTCGCCGAGCGGCTCGGGTTCCGGCCGGTCCGGCACTGGGTCGAGATGGAGCTCGTCTTCGCCGACCATGCCGTCGACGGCCCCCCGATGCCCGCGTTCCCCGATGGTCTGGTCCTCCGTCCAGCGGCCCCGGACGACATCGAGCCGATGCGAGCCGCCAAGAACGACGCCTTCCGCGACCACTGGGGCTCGCAGCCGATGGTCGCGTCCGACTGGCGGGGCTTCCTCACCGCACCGAAGAGTCGGCTCGACCTGTCCCGACTCGTGGTCGATCCCCTGGGCAACGTGCTCGCCTTCGCCGTCGTCGAGGTCGATCCGGACGGGTTCGCCGAACGCGGACGGGCGTTCGGCTACGTGCACTGGGTGGGGGTCACCCGTTCCGCGCGTGGTCGCGGGTTGGCGCCGCTCGTGCTCGGCGCCGCACTCGCGGCGATGCGAGCGGACGGGCTGTCGGCTGCGGTGCTGGACGTCGACACCGAGAACCCGAGCGGCGCGGCCCGGATCTACGAGCGGCTCGGATTCGTCCGGGGCGAGGTCCACGTCACGGCCGCGGTGTCCCTCTGACCGGGGCCGAACGGGTCGTGGACCCCAGTTCTGGGTGCAGCCAGACCCCCTCCGCCCCCTCTTTCTGGGACTGCGGTCGGCGAGGGCGCCAGAAGTAGCGTGGTCGGGCGCCACATCCCTGGTGGTGCATCACCCGACGACGTCTCGCCGTGCGCGAGTCCAAGGAGGCACGGGACTCATGGCGACCCTGTCCGAGATCCTCATCCTGAACGGCGCGCTTCCGATCGAGCACCTCGATGCGATGACGGGCGACGAGGACCTCGACGAGCGCGCCATCCGGGGCCTGGTCGACCAGGGCGTCGTGAGCGAGGCCCAGTTCATCACTGCCCGGGCCGCGTCGAACAACTCGCGCACCGTCCCGCTCAGCGACTACCCGGTCGACGGCACCGCCGTGTCGATCCTGCCGGCCGCACTCTGCCGTCGCCACGGCGTGCTCGGTGTCGGATTCGAGGGCGACCTCCTCATCCTCGCGATGGTGAACCCCACGAACGTGCTCGCGATCGACGACGCCCGCACCGCCTCGGGCCGCACGATCAAACCGCTGCAGGTCGAGGAGCGTGACCTGGTCGCAGCGCTCGACCGCTACCTGCGCGCCGACGACGAACTGAACGACCTCACGTCGTCGCTGGAAGAAGAAGCGTCGGCCACCTCGAACACGCAGGTCGACATCGCCGACGGCGCCCTCGACGACGTCCCGATCGTCCGCTTCGTGAACCTGCTCGTGTCGCAGGCCATCCAGGACCACGCATCCGACATCCACATCGAGCCGGGCGAGCACGAGGTCCGGATCCGGTACCGCATCGACGGCGTGCTGCACGAGATGGCGCCGGCGCCGAAGAACATCCAGAACGGTGTGATCAGCCGTCTGAAGATCATGAGCGACATCGACATCGCCGAACGTCGCAAGCCGCAGGACGGCCGCATGTCGGTGCGGCACGGTGGTCGGCAGATCGACCTCCGTGTGGCGACGCTGCCCACCGTGTGGGGCGAGAAGGTCGTCATGCGGATCCTCGACAACACGAACACGTCGCTGACCCTCAAGGACCTCAACCTCCTCGAGCAGAACTTCCAGGCCTACCAGCGGTCTTACTCGAAGCCGTACGGCATGATCCTGGTCACCGGCCCCACCGGTTCGGGCAAGTCGACGACCCTGTACACGACCCTCAACGCCGTGGCGAAGCCCGAGATCAACGTCATCACGGTGGAGGACCCGGTCGAGTACCGGATGGCCGGCATCAACCAGGTGCAGGTCAACCCGAAGGCCGGGCTGACGTTCGCGTCCGCGCTCCGCTCGATCCTCCGCTCCGACCCCGACGTCGTGCTGCTCGGTGAGATCCGCGACCACGAGACCGCCCAGATCGCGATCGAGGCGTCGCTCACCGGGCACCTCGTGCTCTCGACCCTGCACACCAACGACGCGCCGTCGGCCGTGACCCGCCTGACCGAGATGGACATCGAGCCGTTCCTGGTCGGGTCCGCACTCGACTCCGTCGTCGCCCAGCGACTCGCGCGCCGGCTGTGCGACCGGTGCAAGGCGCCCGCCGTGTACGAGATCGAGCAGCTCCAGGCGCTCGGGTTCCTGCGCCCCGGCGACGAGATGCCCGCGTTCTTCGCCCCGGTCGGCTGCGCCGTCTGCTCGAACACCGGGTACCGCGGCCGCATCGCCCTGCACGAGGTCATGACCGTGACCGAGGAGATCGAGCGGCTCGCCGTCGGTCGCGCATCGAGCGCGGAGATCAGTCGTGTGGCGCAGCAGCAGGGCATGCTGACGCTCCGCCAGGACGGCTTCGAGAAGGTCAAGCTCGGCATGACGAGCGTGGACGAGATCCTGCGCGTCGTCGCGTGACCGGGGAACAGGACGAGCAGATGACCGACTCCGTGTACGACATCACGATGCCCGGCGACGAGCCCGTCGCCGGGTGGCACCCCGGCACCCCCGGCGCCGAGGTCGGTTCCCGCCGCGCCGCGCGTCTGGCCGCGGCAGCCGCTGCCCCGCCCGAGCAGGTCTACGACCTGACGGACGACTCGGCGGTGTGGCCCGCGCCCACCGGCACGCCGGTTGCGAGCCCGGTTGCCGGTCCCGTGGGTGGTCCGGTCGCTGCGCCCGTGGCGCAGTCCGCCACCGCTCCGGCGACGCCGCCCGCCGCGGTGCCGTCGTCGACCGCCACCTACGGGTACGCCGAGCCGGCGACCCAGCAGCTGCCGGCCATCGCGTACAGCGGCGCCCACCACGCCCCACCGGCGGCACCTGCTCCGGCTCCCGCCCCCGCCGCGGCATCGGCCGGTGACATCGACTTCGCCCGGCACGCGCGCGAGGTCGCCGACCCCGACCTCATCACCGCACTGGCGCAGGTCGTCTACCAGGGGGCCTCCGACCTGCACGTCACGGCCGACGCCCCGCCCACCGTCCGCGTCGACGGCTCGCTCCGGCCGGCCGTGCCCGGAGGCGCGTGGTCGCGCGGCAAGGTCATCGCGGCACTCAAGACGCTGCTGTCCGTCGAACAGGCCGGGCAGTTCGACCACGACCAGGAGCTCGACTTCGCGTACTCGCTGTCGCCGGAGTACCGCTTCCGCGCGAACTACTACCAGCAGCGCGGCAACTGGGGCGCGGCGTTCCGCATCATCCCCACCAGGATCAAGACGCTCAAGCAGCTCGGCATCCCCGCGCACGTCGGTGACTTCGCCGGCCTGCCCCGTGGCCTGGTCCTCGTCACCGGTCCGACCGGTTCGGGCAAGTCGACCACGCTCGCCGCGCTCATCGACCTGGTCAACGAGAGCCGTGCCGACCACATCGTCACGGTCGAGGACCCGATCGAGTTCATGCACGACCACAAGCGGTCCATCATCAACCAGCGCGAGGTCGGCGCCGACACCCACTCCTTCGCCTCGGCGCTCAAGCACGTGCTGCGGCAGGACCCCGACGTCATCCTGATCGGTGAACTCCGCGACCTCGAGACCATCTCCGTCGCGCTCACCGCCGCCGAGACCGGCCACCTGGTGTTCGCCACCCTGCACACGCAGAGCGCACCCGGCACGATCGACCGCGTCATCGACGTCTTCCCGCCGCACCAGCAGGGGCAGATCCGCACCCAGCTCGCCGCCACCCTGCAGGGTGTCGTCTGCCAGACCCTCGTCCCGAAGGCCAACGGCGTCGGCCGGGTCGTCGCCACCGAGATCATGACGATCACCCCGGCCATCGGCAACCTCATCCGCGAGGGCAAGACCTACCAGATCACGTCCGCCATGCAGGCCGGACGTGACCTCGGCATGCACACCATGGACCAGGACCTCGCCGAACTGGTCAACGTCGGCACCATCTCGCGCAAGGCCGCGATGGAGAAGGTGCACGACGAAGAGGGCTTCGACCGGCTCGTCCAGCGCGTCGAGTCCCCGTCCGACTCCTCGGCCGCCGCGATCGCCGCCAGCGGCATCGACTTCGGCGACAAGTTCTCCGGAGGCTACTGATGTCACTCGCGTTCGACTACCGCGGGCGTGACGGGGCCGGCAAGCTCGTCAAGGGCCGCCTCGACGCCGCGTCCGAAGGGGCCGTCGTCCAGCGTCTCCGGGGGATGGGCGTCTCCCCGATCGCGATCACCGAGGCGAAGGCCGGCACCGGGCTGCAGACCGAGATCAAGATCCCTGGGTTCGAGAAGGGCGTCGGGCTCAAGGACCTCGCGATCATGTCGCGGCAGGCCTCGACGATGCTCACCTCGGGGCTCTCGCTCCTGCGGACCCTCACGATCCTGTCCGACCAGACCGAGAACAAGAAGCTGAAGGACATCCTCGGCAAGGTCCGCGACGACGTGGAGCGCGGCGTCTCGTTCTCCGACGCCGTCGCGAAGTACCCGGTCGACTTCCCGCCGATCATGATCAACATGATCCGTGCGGGGGAGACCGGCGGGTTCCTCGACCAGGCCATGGACTCCATCGCGACGAACTTCGAGAAGGAGCACAAGCTCCGCTCGACGATCAAGTCGGCGATGACCTACCCGGTGGTCGTGCTCGTGATGTCACTGGTGGCGGTCGCCATCATGCTCATCTTCATCGTTCCGATCTTCCAGGACATGTTCTCGTCGCTCGGCGGAACGCTCCCGCTGCCGACGCAGATCCTCGTCTCCCTCTCGCACGCCATGCGGTACGTCGCGATCCCGCTCGCGATCGTCGTCGTGCTGGCGTGGCTGTGGTGGCGGGCGAACAAGAACACCGAACGCGTCCGGGCGTTCATCGATCCGATCACCTTGAAACTGCCGGTCTTCGGACCCCTGCAGAAGAAGATCGTCATCGCACGGTTCGCGCGCAACTTCTCGAACATGATCGGCGCCGGCGTTCCTATTCTGCAGGCATTGCGCATCGTCGGTGAAGTGTCGAACAACTTCGTCGTGAAACGCGCGCTCGACAATGTCGCCGAAGCTGTCCGGAAAGGCGAATCCATCGCCGTCCCGCTCGCCGCGCAATCGGTGTTCCCAGCAATGGTGACGCAAATGGTCGCGGTGGGTGAAGACGCCGGATCGCTCGAGATCATGCTCGAGAAGATCGCGGTGTTCTACGACGCCGAGGTCGAGGCCACCACGGATGCCCTGACCTCGCTGATCGAGCCGCTGCTCATCGCGTTCCTGGGCGTGGTGGTGGGCGGGATGATCATCGCGCTCTACATGCCGATCTTCCAGATCACGAACGTCGTGCAGAACGCTTCGTAGCCATTCCACCCCCGTGTGGGGGCAACGCCGATTTCGCGCATCCCCCGCACTGGGGGTGTTTTGCGCCTGGAATGGCCCCCGTTCTCGGGATTGGCCCCCCGATGTGCTCCGAATACGCTGACATCCGGCGGCCGAGCAAGCCCCGAACTCATTTCCCCGACATTCCCCGCAGAATGGAAAAACCATGTACTTCGCTCTCATGGGCAAGCTCGACGCTCGCCGCAAGGGTCTCCTGAAGGACGGCGAGAAGGGCTTCACGCTCATCGAGCTCCTCGTCGTCGTCATCATCATCGGCATCCTCGCCGCGATCGCCATCCCGGTGTACATCGGCGTGCAGAACAACGCGAAGGACTCGGCCGTGAAGTCGGACGTGACGAGTGCGAAGACCGCCGTCGTGAGCATTGCCACCAATGGAGACGCAACGTACCCCGCCGACAAGACGGACATCACCACCGCTGACTACAAGAAGGCGGGCGCGACTGTCGGAGCAGACACGACGCTGACCTACACGGCCAACGCCGACAAGACCCTCTTCTGCATCCAGGGCACGAGCAAGGCGACTGGCAAGACCTTCGGTGCCACGGACGCTGCCGGTGTGGCTGAGGGAACCTGCGCCGCGGGCGTGTTCACGAAGAAGCCCTAGTTCGCCGCTCGGGCGGACGGCGACACGTCGGTCGCCGTCCGCCCGACGTACTTCCACTCGAGTCAGAAGGGACGCCATGATCTCGCGCATCGCCGAGCGACTGCGTTCCGCACGTGAGAGCGAGGGTGGCTTCACGATCATCGAGGTGATGGTCGCGATGACGATCTTCGCCCTGATCGCCGCCGGCATCGCCGCCGGCGTCACCGCTTCTCTCGTGCTCTCGAAGGACACCCGTGCGCGCGAGGTCGCATCGACGATCGCGATGGAGGACATCGACGACCTCCGGGACACCCCGAGCATCTTCAACGTGAAGAGCGGCACCGCCACCAAGCAGGTCGGCAACCAGGTCTTCGACCTGACCCGGAAGGTGTCATGGACCCGGTCGTCCGGCGCGGCCACCGCCTGCGGCACGGGTGACGGCAGCCTGTCGTACAAGGCCGTGACGGTGACGGTGCGCTGGAAGACCAGCGCTGCAGCGTCCGGGACCCAGCAGGTCGAGATGTCGAGTGCCATCGCTCCACTCACGAACATCAACTCGGACACGACGGGCTCGATCCTCGTCGGCGTGACGAACGCGAACGGGATCGGTGTGTCCGGGATCGTGCCGACCGTGAGCGGTGGCCCCGCCGGGGTCACGTTCCCGGCGACGGACGCGGAGGGCTGCACCTACGTGGCCGGCGTCGCGCCGGGGACCTACAAGGTGTCCATCGCCCGCACCGGGTACATCGACTCGACCCAACAGCCGAGTCCGTCGTCGCAGTCGGTGACGGTGTCGGTCGGGAGCTCCGGTGCCGCCGCGTTCACCTTCGACAAGGTGACGACCTACTCGTTCAAGTACCTGACCTCGCCGGCATCGTCCGCGATCCTGCCGACCAACCTGCCGTTGTCGATCACCAACGGGACGTCGGGCACGACCGTGTTGAACCCCGCCCCGACGAGCGCGGCCTTGTTCCCGTTCCCCTCGGGGTACCAGGCGGTCGCGGGGCTGTACTCCGCAGACGTGTCGTCCGACGCCGCAGCGACCTGCCTGGGCCCGGAACCAGGCGCCTGGACGACCGCCAACAAGGCCGGCAAGAAGGGGACGGCGACGGAGTTCAAGGACGCGACCGGGCCGATCTCGATCAGCATGGGCGCGATCACGCTCGCCAAGCCGGACAAGGCGCTCTTCATCACCGCGAAGACCACGACGGCCGTGAACGGCGATCCCGGCTGCGCGAAGGGGATGACCCTGAGCTTCCCGAAGCCGACGTCCGACAGCATGACGATCGCCCTGCCGTGGGGAACCTGGAAGCTGTTCACGGGCGGCACCGCGGGCGCGGCGACGACGCCGCTCACGCTCACCGCCACCAACACCGCGATGGTCAGCAACGGTGCCGTCACCGATGGCGTCGTCCTCGTCGACCCGAGGCCGGCCAGCTGATGCGCGCGCTCCTCCGTCGTCTGCGTGGCGATCAACGCGGGATCACGCTCGTGGAGCTCCTCGTCGCCATGCTCGTGACGTCGCTGCTGCTCACCCTGGTCGGGAGCTTCTTCGTGTCGATCTCGAAGGCGCAGCGCACGGTGTCCTCGGTCAACGACAGCACCCGACAGGGCACCACGTCGATGACGCAGCTCAGTCGGTACCTGCGTGAGGCATCTCGTTGGCAGGTGAGCAAGACGGTCAGCGCGCCCGCGTTCGTGAGCGCCACTGGCCGGAGCGTGCAGTTCTACTCGGGTGTCGACCTGTCCAGCGCGCGGGCCGGGCTCACCAAGGTGACGGTCGACGTCGTGTCGAACCGGCTGCGCATGCAGCTGCAGCGGGGCGACTGCCCGACCGGCGGGTACTGCACGTTCACCGGCGCCACCCGGACGCTGTGGCTCGCCGACGTGGTCCGTGCCGGCACGCTCTTCTCGTACATCGACGCGGACAACGGCCCCGTGTCCGCGCCGGCGAACGCCACCTACGACACGATCCGTTCCGTCCGCGTGGCGCTGACGGTGGGGTCGACGGACGGCGTGACCGTCAACGACAGCACGTTCCAGGCCACCATCAACCTGCGCAACCTCGACTACGGCGCAGCCACGGAGTCATGATGCTCATCCGGATCCTCCGAGGCCTGCGTGCCCGAGACGACGAACGCGGGGTCGCCCTCGCGGCCGTCATCGGGATCGGTGCGGTGCTCATGATCGTGCTGTCCCTCGTCGTCGCCACCGCGACGAGCGGTGCGACGAAGGCGACGACCGACACGAACTACAACAAGGCGATCGCGGCCGCGTACGCGGGTCTCTCCGACTACCAGGGCCGCCTCGCAGCCGACAACGCCTACGTCAAGTACGGCGTGCGCACCGCGTTCTCGTCGACGAGCACGTACACGGCAGATCCGGCGAACAAGGCCTTCGGCACCGCGAAGGACGGCTCGTGGGCGAACGTGGTCGGGAGCACCGACCAGTCCTACCGGTACGAGGTCGACAACTCCGACTACTCGACGACCGGCAAGGTCCGCCTGCGCGTGACGGGGAAGGCCGGTGCCACGACGAGGACCATCGTCGTGGACCTCCGCGGTGACGGCTTCGTCAACTACCTGTACTTCACGAACTACGAGTCCCAGGACCCGAGCCTGACGAACGCCGGCTGCGTCTCGAACCACCGCAACGACGACGACTGGAGCTCCAGCAGCAGCTGTGAAGCGGTCACGTTCGCCAGCGGTGACGTCCTCGACGGGCCGGTCCGGTCGAACGACGTCATCACCGCCTGCGGAGCGACGTTCAACTCGAGCGTGCAGGACACGGGCCCCGCCGACTTCTTCTACACGAGCAAGGCGACGACCATCGACTCCGCCTGCCGCTCGTCCACGAAGTTCATCGGCGGGAAGATCAAGAACGTCGGGACGCTCCCCATGCCGAGCACCAACGCGAACATGAAGCAGGAGGCACGGACCGACATCCCCGAGAAGGTGGCGAAGCCCGGGTGCCTGTACACCGGTCCGACGTCCATCACGTTCCTCGCCGGGGGCAAGATGCGCGTGGTCTCACCGTGGACCATCTCCACACAGGTCAAGGGCAACGCCACGGGCAGCGCCATCGCGCCGGGTCCGGGGAACGACGCCCTGTGCGGCTCGGTCGCTGCCCTCCGGGGAACCGGTGCCGTCATCCCCACGCTGCCCGCGAACTTGGTCTACGTGCAGAGCGTGCCGTCGACGGTCGGTGACCCGAACTACTGGGCGTCCAGCGCGACACCGTCCGGCACGGTCAACGGGACCGTGAACGCGGGTTCGCCGGTCTACTGCCAGCAGACGGTCAAGTCGGGGAACTCGACGAGTTCGGACTACGGCAACGGCCTGGGGTACCCGCTCAACGGCGAGTTCACCGGAACGCGCGGGGATGCCGGGTACTACGGGTGCCGCAGCGGTGACGCTTTCGTGTCCGGATCCTTCGGCGGACAGATGACCCTCGCCGCGGAGAACTTCCTGTACGTGACCGGGAGCATCGTCTACCAGAACGGCCGGACTTCGGACGACATGCTCGGGCTCGTCGGGCAGAAGGCGGTCTCCGTCTACAACCCCGTGTCGTGCTCGAGCTACTCCGGCTGGTCGAACACGGTGTGCAACACGGGCAGCAGCTCCTACTCGACGAACACGGCGCCGACCAAGAACATCGAGATCGACGCGGCCATCGCCAGCAACCTCGGCACGTTCAACGTCCAGAACAGCCAGTACGGGTCGAACCTCGGCATCCTCACGATCTACGGATCGATCGCCCAGCAGTTCCGCGGCTCGGTCCGCACCTCGTACGGGAACGGTCTTCTGACGGGGTACGCGAAGGCGTACTCGTACGACAGCAGACTCAAGTCCTCCGCCCCGCCCAAGTTCCTGCAGCCGGTCTCGACCACCTACGGTGTGACGACCGAGACCGAGTCCGCGACGGCCTTCCGCGCCGACGGCACCCCGACGGGGAAGTGACCGTGGCTTCCTTCGCCTCGGTGACGCCCCTCGTCGCCGCGCTGGTCGGTGTGCTCGGTCTCGCGATCGGGTCGTTCCTGAACGTCGTCGTGTACCGGGTGCCCGCGGGCATGTCCGTCGTCGCGCCCGCCAGCTCCTGCCCCGGGTGCGGTCATGCAATCCGGGGCCGCGACAACGTGCCCGTCGTCTCCTGGATCGTCCTGCGCGCCCGGTGCCGCGACTGCGGCGCGCCCATCTCGGCCCGGTACCCGCTCGTCGAAGCCGCCACGGGCCTCCTGTTCGTCGCGGTGACGCTGCTCTCGGTACTCGCACCGTGGTCGCCGCTGGTGGCACCGGACGGCGTCTCCGGATCGATCCACGCAGCGGTCCTGCTCGTTGCGCTCCTGTACCTGATGGCGATCAGCATCTCGTTGACGCTCATCGACCTCGACACCCACACGTTGCCGAACCGGATCGTGCTCCCTGCCTACATCGTGCTGCCCGTGCTCCTGCTGGCTGCGTCGGCGGCGTCCGGGGACTGGGGCGCCGCGCTCCGGGGGCTCATCGGCCTGGTCGTCCTCGGCGGCGTCTACCTCGTGCTCGCGCTGGCGGTGCCCGGCGGGATGGGGCTCGGTGACGTGAAGCTCGCCGGCGTGCTCGGCCTCGTGCTGGCGTACCTCGGATGGGGACCCCTCGCAGTGGGTTCTTTCGCGGCGTTCCTGCTCGGAGGTACCTTCGCAGTCGTCCTCCTGGTCGTGCGCCGGGCGGGCCGTCGCAGCGGGATCCCGTTCGGCCCTTGGATGCTCGCGGGTGCCTGGCTCGGCATCGCCGTCGGTGCCCCCGCATGGGACGGCTACCTGCGCCTCCTCGGACTCGCCTGACGCCTCGCCGCGCGCTGACCCACCAGACCGACCCGAAGACGGTCACGGAAGGACCACCCATGTCGAAGAGCATCGTGGGCGTCGACATCGGCGCCGCCGCGATCCGTGCTGTCGAGGTCCAGGACGCCGACAAGCCGAGACCGACGATCCTGCGGTTCGCCGAGGTGCCCGTGCCCCCGGGCGCGACGAAGCAGGGGGAGGTGCTCGAGCCGAACACCGTCGCGGGTGCGCTCCGACAGCTCTGGTCGCTCGGGCGCTTCCGCTCGAAGGACGTCGTGCTCGGCATGGGCAACCAGCGCGTGCTGTCGCGCGACCTGACGGTCCCGAAGGCCCCCATCGCGCAGATCCGTGAATCGCTGCCCTTCCAGGTGCAGGACATGCTCCCGGTGCCCGTGGGCGACGCCATCCTCGACTTCTACCCGACCAGCGAGGAGACGGGGGAGAACGGCCCCACAGTGAGCGGTCTCCTCGTCGCCGCCGTGAAGGACGCCGTGCTCGCCAACGTCCGCGCGGTCCAGAATGCCGGGCTCAAGCCGGTCGGTGTCGACCTCATCCCGTTCGCCCTGGCACGTGTCCTCGCGCCAGCGAACCGGTCGGGCACCGTCGCCATCGTCGAGTGCGGCGGCAACACGACGACCGTCGTCATCGTCACCGACGGCGTCCCGAAGTTCGTCCGCATCGTGCCGACCGGCGGCGACGACATCACGCGGCTCCTCGCCGGTCGTCTGACGATCGACGAGGGAGCGGCCGAAGCCGTCAAGCGCCACCTGGGCATGGATCCGGAGCGGGCGCGGACCGGCGACGACGCGCTCGCGGTCGCGGCGGTCCGCGAGACGATGGGCGAACTGCTCTCGAGTCTCCGCAACACCGTCAACTACTTCGTCAACACCCACCCTGCCGAGCCCGTCGGCGAGATCCTGCTCTGCGGCGCTGCAGCTGCGCTCCCCGGTTTCGCCGCAGCGCTCTCGGAGTTCACCCGGACGCCCGTCCGGTTCGGGGCACCGTTCGCCAACGTCGCGCTCGCGAAGTCCATCCGGGTCGAGGACCTGCACGCCCACGGCGCATCGATCGCGGTGGCATGGGGACTCGCCGCGGGAGGGAAGGCAGCATGAGCCAGTCGACCAAGTCGAAGCCCTCGCGTTCTGGACGGAGTCGCCGTCGAGGAGTCGCGCCCGACCCGGCCCTGCGCGTCGCCGCCGAGACCGCGGAGCGCGTCAAACGTCAGCGTCGGACCACCCCCAGCGAGATCGTCGTCGGGGGTCGCCCCAGTGTCGACCTGCTGCCCACCGAGGTCCTCGCCGACCGACGCGGCAGCCGTGTCGTCCGTCGGATGTGGGCGGGCGTCGTCCTCGTGGCGATCGTGGTCGGGATCGCGACCGCCGGAGCCAGCCTCCTGTCCAGCCAGGCCCACGACGACCTGACCCACGCGCAGGACGAGACCCTGTCGCTCCTGCAGCAGCAGGCGAACTACCGCGAAGTCCGGGACACGGAGGCCGGTACTGCGCTGCGTGAAGCCGCGCAATCGGTCGGGGGGGCCACGGAGATTGCCTGGCAGCCGTACCTCGCTTCGCTGAAGGCGTCGCTCCCGGCGGGAGTCGAGATCACCGGCGTCGCGATCGACTCGGCCACGCCGCTGGAGACCTACGCGCAGGCCGACACCCCGCTCCAGGGGCAGCGTGTCGCGACCCTGACCATCGACGCGCAGAGTCCGACGCTGCCGTCCGTCCCGTCGTGGCTCGATGCCGTCAAGGGGCTCAAGGGCTTCGTCGACGCGACCGCGAACTCGGTCACGCTCGACCCGACGACCGGCACCTACACCGTGAACATGACGATTCACGTCGACCAGGCCGCCTTCGACGGCAAGTACCAGGACAAGGGCGAGTGAGATGACCCGCAACCGACTCAACATGCTCCTCGCCGTCGTGGCGATGGTCGTGGTGGCGCTCGCGGGGTTCTTCCTCGGCGTGCAGCCACATCTCGCACAGGCCGCGAGCGACCGCACCGACCAGGTGTCGGTGGACGCGACGAATCGGACGACGGCGGCGGAACTCGCGCGGCTCAAGGACCGCGCGAAGTCCCTGCCGGCGATGAGGGCGGAACTCGCGGAGCTCACCGCCTCAGTGCCGTCGAGTGCGAACATGTCCTCCTTCTACGGTGCCGTCGACAGCGTCGCAGCCCAGGCGGGCGTGAAGGTGTCCGCGATCACGACGTCCGACGCTCTGGCCTACACCGCTCCCGTCGCGGCCTCGACGGCCGCGGGCACCGAGGACCCGTCGGCCTCCACGACGGACGAGGCGACGCCCGAGCCGACCGCGGCATCCACCGGCGCCGCGACGGCACCCGTGACCGACCCGGCGATCTCGGCCGCGAACTTCTCGGCCATCCCCGTCTCCGTGTCGGTCGACGGGTCGTTCGACCAGGCCCTGTCCTTCGTCGGGGGCATGCAGGACGGCGCTCGACTCTTCCTGGTCACCACGGTGTCGTCCTCCATCTCGCAGGACTCGACCGACCCGGCCGCGTCGGCTGCGACGACGTGGACGTTCGGTGGCTACGTGTACGTCCTGACCGCCGACTCGGACACGGTCGCGAAGGGCTGACCCGACCCCCACGGACTGGGGTCGGCCGCGCCACGCCGACCCCACTTCCGCGACACCCGTCGTTGTGATTACGCTGCACCGGACGCCGTGATCGCGGCTGCTCATCCCCTCTCGAACGGTCGGCTCGAACCGGCCGTTCCTCGTCGTGCCCGGAGTCGCGCGTGTTGGTCGGAATCGTGGAATTCCTCGGTTGGTTCGGGGCAGTAACCGTTTTAGCTGGTTACATTTTGTTCTCCACCGGCAAGATCCCGAACGGCCCGCTCTACCAGCTGTTCAACCTGGTCGGCGGCGTCGCGGTGGCCATCAACGTCGCCGCGCACCACGCCGTCCCCTCGACGATCGTCAACGGGATCTGGGCGATCGTCGCCGTCGTCGTCCTGGTGAAGATGGGCCGAGCGCGTCGCGCGGCGAAGCGCGACGGGTCCTCGGCTCTCGCGTCGCCGGTCCTGCACGCTGAGCCGGCCGCGACGACCGGCGTCCTGCCGGTCATCGGCCCGGCGCTGCGCGACCACGAGCCGGAGGAGACCGCTGAGGCGGACGCCGCCACGGGCCTCCAGTCCGACGACCTGACGGACGTGACGGCGCCGGATCCCGCACCCGCCGCTCCTCCAGAGCCGCCCGCCCCCATGACGGAGACCGTCCCGATCATCACGGCCACGATCGCCCTCGCCCTGGTCGCCGCCGCGCAGGAGCAGTCCGACCGGGCGGACCGTCGCGAGCACGCGGACGACACGGGCCACGCCGAACCCGCTCACTGACCAGCCGGTCGGCGATACGATCGGCGCATGTCCCGGTGGCTGATCGCGACGATGACGTCCGTCCTCTTCATCGCGCTCGTGATCGCCCTCACGGGCTTCGAAGCCCTGCTCGCCGACGTCGAGGTCATCTCGCAGCCCGACGCCACCCCGTACCTCGGGCCCGCGATGGTGGTCGGCGCCGCGGTGGTGGTCTTCCTCGCGACCGCGGCGGGTGCGCGTGACGGCAACCCCGGTGTGACGGCCCTGGTGGCCGCAGCGACGGTCTACCTGGTCATGCTCGGCGTCGGAGGCGTGGGCTACGCGCTCGTCCGCTCGGACGCGACGGAGCTCCTCGTCTTCCCCGCCGGGTACGCCCTCGGCCCGTTCGTGGTCGGCTCCGTCGTGGTCGCGCTGCTGTCCGTCATCGGCGGGATCTCGATGGCCCGGCACCAGGCGCGGACCGGCACCGCGACCGACGGAGCTGTCACCCGAACGGAGTCCACCGTCGCGGGCGAGGACCACTCGGCGCGGTAGTCTCGCGGGGTAGGCGGACACGCAACGGGGGAACGATGAGCGACGAGCAGACGGCGGATCCGGACCAGCACGGCTGGGGCTCGGTGCCGCCCGTCGCCACGATCCGCGGGACGCAGGACGCGCCGCTCGACGCCCCGCTGGACCCGCGGGGCGGCGCGCAGTTCGGCGCGCGGCGGGCGCGCCCTCGCCGGAAGCTCCGCCGTGGCCAAGTCGCCGGGATCGTCGCCGGCATCGTGGTGCTCTCGCTGCTCCTGGTCGGCGGAATCGCCGGCTCCCTGATCGGCTCGTCCACGCACTCCGCTGACCGCCCGGTGCGGGCCTTCCTCGACGACCTGACGGCCGGACGCGTGGCCGACGCCCTCGACGACGCGGGCATCGATCGCGAGAAGACCGACGTGCTCCTCGGCGAAGCCGCCTACGCGAAGGCTTCGGACAAGGTCACCGGCTACCGCGTCGCCGCGACGCGGACAGAGGGCGACACCGCGACGGTCCGCGCGTACCTGCGCCAGGGCGGGCAGGACGTCGCCGCGACCTTCACGCTGGACAAGACCGGGACGGACTGGGGTGTGTTCCCGATCTGGGAGCTGCAGGCCCCCGACCTCGGCTCGGTCAACGTCGCCGTGCGGGGTCCGTCCGGTGCTGGGGTCACCGTCGCCGGCCGGGACGTGAAGACCGCGAAGGACGGCACGGTGAGCCTCCGCGCGCTGCCCGGGACCTACGACGTCGCCTTCGACGGCGACAAGTGGACCACGGCCAGTGGGGGATCGGCGAGCGTCAGCGGGTTCGGGCGGTCGACCTCGACCCCGCTGCAGATGACCACGACCCTGACCGCCGCCGGGCAGCAGGCCGCCGAGCGAGCGGTGGACGACTGGGTGGACGGCTGCATCGCCTCCACCGACGCCGCCCCCACCGGGTGCAGCTTCTACGCGTACGGGCAGAACCCCGCGTACACGTACTCGAACCAGAAGTGGACACTCGAGACGCGGCCGACGGTCCGGGTCGGCAGCTGGACGACGAACGGTTGGTTGATCACGACGACGGCGCCCGGCCGGGCGAAGTACACGGCCGACATCTCGGGTGCTGCCGGCACCGGAACGGCGTCCGCGGGGCCCCTCAACGTGAACGCGAGCGGGTACGTCACCGGGTTCTCGAGCGACGGTGCCACGTTCCGCTCGGCGGTGGGCAACGGGTCCTCCGACACCGGCTCATGACGGTGTCGGTTCCCGGGGTGACCCGGATTGATTTCGTCCCGTTACGCGGGTAGTCTCTACCGGGTGTGCGCCCTCGGGCGCGCCCGAAAAGTCCGGCGAGCGGGATCGCCCAGCCGGACCACTCCGTCCCCCACTCGAACACCCGCCGTCCGGCGGTGCTCAGCGTGGGACGAGGAAGCCGGCGGAACGCGCCGGCCAGAGAGCACGAGCGAAGAACCAGGAGAACAGTTGCCTACTATTCAGCAGCTGGTTCGCAAGGGTCGTACGCCGAAGGTCACCAAGACCAAGGCGCCCGCCCTGAAGGCGAACCCCCAGCAGCGTGGTGTGTGCACCCGCGTCTACACCACCACCCCCAAGAAGCCGAACTCGGCACTGCGCAAGGTCGCTCGTGTCAAGCTCTCGAACGGCACCGAGGTCACGGCCTACATCCCCGGTGAGGGCCACAACCTCCAGGAGCACTCGATGGTGCTCGTCCGTGGCGGTCGTGTGAAGGACCTCCCGGGTGTGCGGTACAAGATCATCCGTGGCGCCCTGGACACCCAGGCAGTCAAGAACCGTAAGCAGGCTCGTAGCCGCTACGGCGCGAAGAAGGGTTGAGTTAGATGCCTCGTAAGGGTCCCGCCCCCAAGCGTCCCGTCGTCGCCGACCCGGTCTACGGCGCGCCGATCGTCAGCCAGCTCGTCAACAAGATCCTGCTCGACGGCAAGAAGGGCCTCGCCGAGCGCATCGTCTACGGTGCACTCGAGGGCGTTTCCGCCAAGAACCAGCAGGACGCCGTCGTGACGCTGAAGAAGGCGCTCGACAACGTCCGTCCGACCCTCGAGGTCCGCAGCCGCCGCGTCGGTGGCTCGACCTACCAGGTCCCGGTCGAGGTCAAGCCGCACCGCGCGAACACCCTCGCGCTCCGTTGGCTCACCTCGTACGCCAAGGCCCGTCGCGAGAAGACGATGACCGAGCGTCTCATGAACGAGATCCTCGACGCGTCGAACGGCCTCGGTGCCGCGGTCAAGCGCCGCGAGGACACGCACAAGATGGCCGAGTCGAACAAGGCCTTCGCCCACTACCGCTGGTAGTCCCGGCTCTGCTGGCTGATCGGTCCGGGCGCCGACGGGCAAAACCCCCGGCGCCCGGCCGACCACCAATCTCCTACAACTCTTCCGGAGGAACCCTGTGGCACAGGACGTGCTCACCGACCTGAACAAGGTCCGCAACATCGGCATCATGGCGCACATCGATGCCGGCAAGACCACGACGACCGAGCGCATCCTGTTCTACACGGGCATCACGCACAAGATCGGTGAGGTCCACGACGGCGCTGCCACGATGGACTGGATGGCGCAGGAGCAGGAGCGCGGCATCACGATCACGTCGGCCGCGACGACCTGCTTCTGGGACAACAACCAGATCAACATCATCGACACCCCCGGTCACGTGGACTTCACGGTCGAGGTGGAGCGCTCGCTCCGCGTCCTCGACGGTGCGGTCGCCGTCTTCGACGGCAAGGAGGGCGTCGAGCCCCAGTCCGAGACCGTCTGGCGTCAGGCCGACAAGTACGACGTCCCGCGCATCTGCTTCGTCAACAAGATGGACAAGCTGGGCGCCGACTTCTACTACACCGTCGACACCATCGTGAACCGCCTCGGCGCGGAGCCCCTCGTGCTCCAGCTGCCGATCGGTTCCGAGAGCTCGTTCGAAGGCGTCGTCGACCTCGTCCAGATGCGTGCACTCACCTGGCGCGGCGACGCCAAGGGTGACGTCGCGATGGGCGCGAAGTACGAGATCGAAGAGATCCCGGCCGACCTGCAGGACCGTGCCGCCGAGTACCGCGAGAAGCTCATCGAGCGCGTGGCCGAGGCGGACGACGTCCTCATGGAGCGCTACCTCGAGGGCGACACCGACTTCTCGGTCGCCGAGATCAAGGCAGCCATCCGTGCCCTCACGGTGAGCAGCACGCTCTACCCGGTCCTCTGCGGTTCCGCGTTCAAGAACCGTGGTGTCCAGCCGATGCTCGACGCCGTCATCGACTACCTCCCGTCCCCGCTCGACGTGCCGCCGATGATCGGCCACGACGTCAAGGACGAGGAGAAGGAGATCATCCGCAAGCCCGACGCGTCCGAGCCGTTCTCGGCCCTCGCGTTCAAGGTCGCGGTGCACCCGTTCTTCGGTCGTCTGACCTACGTGCGCGTCTACTCGGGCTCGATCGAGTCCGGTGCCCAGGTCGTCAACTCGACCAAGGGCAAGAAGGAGCGCATCGGCAAGATCTTCCAGATGCACTCCAACAAGGAGAACCCGGTCGCCAACGTGACCGCTGGCCACATCTACGCGGTCATCGGCCTCAAGGACACCACCACCGGTGACACCCTGTGCGACCCGACCAACCAGGTCGTCCTCGAATCGATGACGTTCCCGGAGCCGGTCATCGAGGTCGCCATCGAGCCGAACACGAAGGCTGACCAGGAGAAGCTCTCCACGGCCATCCAGAAGCTCGCCGAAGAGGACCCGACGTTCCGCGTCGAGCTCAACGCCGAGACCGGTCAGACGACGATCAAGGGCATGGGCGAGCTCCACCTCGACATCCTCGTCGACCGCATGAAGCGCGAGTTCCACGTCGAGGCGAGCGTCGGCAAGCCCCAGGTGGCGTACCGCGAGACGCTCACCAAGATCGTCGAGCGCTACGACTACACCCACAAGAAGCAGACCGGTGGTTCCGGCCAGTTCGCGAAGGTGCAGATCGCGCTCGAGCCGATGGAGGTCACGAGCGAGAAGGTCTACGAGTTCGTCAACGCGACCTCCGGTGGCCGTGTCCCGCGCGAGTACATCCCGTCGGTCGACGCCGGTATCCAGGACGCCATGCAGGTCGGCATCCTCGCGGGCTACCCGACGGTCGGCGTGAAGGCCATCCTCAAGGACGGCGCGGCGCACGACGTCGACTCGTCCGAGATGGCGTTCAAGATCGCCGGCTCGATCGCCTACAAGGAAGCGGCTCGCAAGGCCGGTCCGGCGATCCTCGAGCCGATCATGGCCGTCGAGGTCCGTACTCCTGAGGAGTACATGGGCGACGTCATCGGTGACCTGAACTCCCGTCGTGGCCAGATCGCCTCGATGGAGGACGCCTCGGGCGTCAAGGTGGTCCGCGCGAGCGTGCCGCTGTCCGAGATGTTCGGCTACGTCGGCGACCTGCGGTCGAAGACCTCTGGTCGTGCGGTCTACTCGATGACCTTCGAGACCTACAGCCAGGTCCCGGCCAAGGTCGCCGAGGAGATCATCGCGAAGAACGCGGGGGAGTAGCGCTCAGCGCTTCTCCACAGGCGGGGGCGCCCGGCGACGGGCCCCTCGCCACCAAGTAAAGTACAGACACACACCGCGCACCAACGGTTCCGAGCCCATCCAGGGCCGGCCGGGGGTGACGCTTCCGAGTCCTGAGGAGGACCCACAGTGGCCAAGGCCAAGTTCGAGCGCACCAAGCCGCACGTCAACATCGGAACCATCGGTCACGTCGACCACGGCAAGACCACGCTCACGGCGGCGATCACCAAGGTTCTGCACGACCAGTACCCGGACCTCAACGAGGCCCGCGACTTCGCGCAGATCGACAACGCTCCCGAGGAGCGCCAGCGCGGCATCACGATCAACATCTCGCACGTCGAGTACCAGACCGAGAAGCGTCACTACGCGCACGTCGACGCCCCCGGTCACGCCGACTACGTGAAGAACATGATCACGGGTGCGGCACAGATGGACGGCGCGATCCTCGTGGTCGCCGCCACCGACGGCCCGATGCCCCAGACGCGTGAGCACGTGCTGCTCGCCCGTCAGGTCGGCGTCCCCTACATCGTCGTCGCACTGAACAAGTCCGACATGGTGGACGACGAGGAGATCCTGGAGCTCGTCGAGCTCGAGGTCCGCGAGCTCCTCGGCTCGCAGCAGTTCGACGAGGACGCCCCCGTCGTGCAGGTCTCGGCGCTCAAGGCGCTCGAGGGCGACGAGAAGTGGGTCAAGTCGGTCCAGGACCTCATGGCCCAGGTCGACGAGCACGTGCCGGACCCGGTGCGCGCCACCGACCAGCCGTTCCTGATGCCGATCGAGGACGTCTTCACGATCACCGGTCGTGGCACGGTCGTCACCGGTCGCGTCGAGCGTGGCACGCTCAACCTGAACGAGGAGGTCGAGATCGTCGGCATCCGCGCGACGCAGAAGACCACCGTCACGGGCATCGAGATGTTCCGCAAGCTGCTCGACCAGGCGGTCGCCGGTGACAACACCGGTCTGCTCATCCGTGGCCTCAAGCGCGAGGACGTTGAGCGCGGCCAGGTCGTCGTGAAGCCGGGTTCGGTCACGCCGCACACCGAGTTCCAGGCGAACGCGTACATCCTGACCAAGGACGAGGGTGGGCGTCACAACCCGTTCTACGCGAACTACCGCCCGCAGTTCTACTTCCGCACCACGGACGTCACCGGCGTCATCACGCTGCCCGAGGGCACCGAGATGGTCATGCCCGGTGACACCGTCGCCATGACCGTCGAGCTGATCCAGCCGATCGCCATGGAAGAGGGCCTCCGTTTCGCCATCCGTGAGGGTGGTCGTACGGTCGGTGCCGGTACGGTCGAGAAGATCATCAAGTAACTCCGGTTCCTTGCGACAGCGGGGTCGGGCCTTCAGGGCCCGGCCCCGCTTCGTCGTTCCCGGCCGCTCACGGGCCGTACAGGGCGCCGGAGCGGAGGCCCGGGGCCGGGCCGGTGCCGTGCCTCCTGTCCGCCCCGTGACCCGTCACAGGCGTCACGGAGTTGGCTCGGCGTCGTGACACGCCTCCGCAGATCCGCGACCTCCGGTCGCGGCTACCACCGCGTCCGATCCGGGAGCGGCTTCTCGTACCGTGACCCCCAGGGCAACACGGTGACCGATCCGGACGAGCGCCGTCGGCTCGAGGAGTTCGTGATCCCGCCGGCGTGGGACGACGTCTGGATCTCGCCGTACCCCAACGGACACATCCTCGCCACCGGGACGGACGGCGCCGGTCGACGGCAGTACATGTACCACCCGTCCTGGCGGGAGCGGATGGACCGCATCAAGTACGACCGCGCGCTGGCACTCGCCGAATCGCTGCCGGTCGCCCGCCGTGGCGTCACGCAGGACCTCCGTCGCCCCGAGCCGGACCGTCGGCGGGCACTGGCCGCAGCGTTCCGCATGCTCGATCAGGGGTCGCTCCGGGTGGGGTCGGAGCGGTACGCCACCGAGCACGGGAGCCGTGGTCTGTCGACGCTGCTCTGCGCGCACGCCCACGTCTCCGGCGACGACATCGAGCTCGACTTCCCCGGCAAGAGCGGGCAGGAGTGGTCGTCCTCGATCCACGACCACGACCTCGCGCGGGTCATCGCGGGCATGAAGCGGCGCGGACCGAACGCGCGGCTGCTGTCGTTCCGCGAGCGTCGCGGGGCGGAGTGGGAGCCGCTCTCGGCCGAGGACATCAACGCCTACGTCAAGGAACGTGCTGGCGACGAGTTCACCGCGAAGGACTTCCGGACCCTGCACGGCACGGTCGCGGCTGCGGTCGACCTGGCGAAGACCGGCCCGCAGTCGTCGCAGGCCAAGCGGAAGAAGGCCGTCTCGCACGCGGTCAAGGCCGCCAGCGAGGAGCTCGGCAACACCCCGACGGTGTGCCGACAGAGCTACATCGACCCCCGGTTGCTCGACGCGTACGACCACGGGGAGACCATCGATCCGAACCGCCTGGCGTCCGCCGAGGCCGAGGTCCGGGCGCTGCTCTACCGACAATGACCCGGGGGCCGTCCGGATGACGTAGCGTTGGTCGACGTGCCGGACCACCCCCACACGGCACGGAAGGACCCACAACAGTCGTGACCGACGAGTGCATCCACGGTTTCCCCACCGAGCTCTGCGACATCTGCGCACCCCGGCAGCGCGAAGCGTCGGAGACCCCAGCCACCCCGGCACCACGCCGGACCCGCATCACCACCAACCTGCGCGTCGACCCGCCGGCCTCCGGGCCCGGGACGTCGCTGCGGTCGCCGACGTCGCTCCGTTCGTCGTCCGCCGACCTGCCCGAGGCGCGTGAGTTCGCAGCGCTCCGCGCCCACCACGTCACCCACATCGACAACCTCGACGGCATCGTCGGCGCCGGTGCGATCCTGGCGTCCGACCAGGCGGAGCCCGTCGTCGACGTGAGCTCTGCCGACACCCGCGCCGCCCGCGCCGAGGCCGAGGCACCAGACGGCTCCTCGATCGCCGGCCACGTGCCGTTCACGCTGTCCCCCGACGCCACCCGTTGGGACGAACTCCGGACGGGCGCCGAGGGCGAGCGCTGGTCCGATGCCGCCCGTCGCACCCGGGCGATCGACTACGTGGTGCTCGTCGTGCCGGTCTCGGCGTTCGGTGCGTCCGTGATCGTCGCCGACCAGGACGCCGACGCCGACGACGTCCGGTTCGCCGTCGGGCCGGACGCCGCCACGAACCTGATCCGTCGCACCGACTTCACGGACCCGGAGATGCACGGCCTCGAGCTGCTCGCCGGTCCGAGCGTGCCGTTCACGTCGGTCGCGGTCATCGGCGTGCCGAACGACAAGGCACGGCAGACGGTCCGCGCCGTGCTCGCCGACCACGGTGGACACGCTCCCCGGGTGGCCGTCTTCCCGCCGTGGTTCGTGCCCCCGGTGACCGCCGAGTGACGGTCTCCTGACCCGATTCGAGCACCCTCCGGACCACGTCCGGAGGGTGCTCCGCGTTGCGGGGCCGAGCCGAGCCTCCAGGCCGTCCGATCCGCGTGGATCCGGGCAAGCGCGCCCGCGGGACACGCCCGGCGATTCGCGACACGCCCGGGTTGCACGTGGGCCGGGGCTATGCGAGACTTGTCCGGTTCCGAATTCCCCGTGGGTGCACGCCCACAGGATCACTGCTCTGGCAGTGCACAACCCCCTTGTTCAGCAGGGCTGGGTTGGGCCGCAGGCAGCAGAACACGACTCCCCGAGATGGGGCGGACGCGGTGCACCACTGCTGCGCCCGGACCACGAGGCAGTCGATTGCCCACGCTGGACGGCCACGGTCGCCCGCGAGGTTGACAGGTGAACAGCGGTCATCCCCAGTGGATGCGGCCGGTTGGTTCAGGAAAACAGCACGGTCCGCAGGAATGCGGAACCGAGCGGCGTCAGGCGGCCAGAGGGTGCGCGGCGCAGAGAGGACAAGAGACACATGGCGGGACAGAAGATCCGCATCCGGCTCAAGTCGTACGACCACGAGGTCATCGACACGTCGGCCCGGAAGATCGTCGACACGGTGACCCGTGCCGGTGCAACCGTGGTCGGCCCGGTGCCGCTCCCCACCGAGAAGAACGTGATCGCAGTGATCCGTTCCCCTCACAAGTACAAGGACTCGCGCGAGCACTTCGAGAAGCGCACGCACAAGCGGGTCATCGACATCGTCGACCCGACGCCGAAGGCCGTGGACTCGCTCATGCGACTCGACCTGCCGGCAGACGTCAACATCGAGATCAAGCTGTAAGGGGGCTGACCAATGGCGAACTCAACCAAGACCGTCAAGGGCCTCCTCGGCAAGAAGCTCGGCATGACGCAGGTGTGGGACGAGAACAACAAGTTCATCCCCGTCACCGTGATCGAGGTCGGCCCGAACGTGGTCACCCAGATCCGCAACGCTGAGCGCGACGGCTACGAGGCGATCCAGATCGCCGCCGGCGCCATCGACCCGCGCAAGGTCAACAAGCCGGCCGCTGGCCACTTCGAGGCCGCTGGCGTGACCCCGCGTCGCACCCTCACCGAGATCCGTACCAACGACTCCGCTGAGTACACGCTCGGCCAGGAGCTCACCGTGGACGGCACGTTCACGGCGGGCCAGAAGGTCGACGTCGTCGGTACCTCCAAGGGCAAGGGCTTCGCCGGTGTCATGAAGCGCCACGGCTTCCACGGCGTCAGTGCCTCGCACGGTGCGCACCGCAACCACCGCAAGCCCGGCTCGATCGGTGCTTCCTCGACCCCGTCGCGCGTCTTCAAGGGCATGCGCATGGCCGGTCGTATGGGTGGCGACCGCGTGACCGTCCTCAACCTCACGGTGCACGCCGTCGACGCCGAGAAGGGTCTGCTGCTCGTCAAGGGCGCCGTCCCCGGTGCTCGTGGCCGCTCCGTCTTCGTCCGCACCGCCGTGAAGGGTAAGTGATCATGGCCACCACGACCGCAACCACGATCGACGTCCTCGACGCATCGGGTGCCAAGTCCGGCACCGTCGAGCTCCCCGCAGCTCTCTTCGACGTCGAGACCAACGTCCCGCTGATCCACCAGGTCGTCACCGCGCAGCTCGCAGCCGCGCGTCAGGGCACCCACAAGACCAAGAACCGCGGCGAAGTCCGCGGTGCCGGTCGCAAGCCGTTCAAGCAGAAGGGCACCGGCCGCGCCCGTCAGGGTTCCGTCCGTGCTCCGGAGCACACCGGCGGCGGCGTCGTCCACGGACCGACTCCGCGCGACTACTCGCAGCGCACCCCGAAGAAGATGATCGCCGCTGCTCTGCTCGGCTCGCTCTCGGACCGCGCCCGCGGTGGCCGCATCTCCGCTGTGGAGGGCTTCGTCGCGGCTGAACTGCCGTCGACCAAGACCGCCCGCACGCTCCTCGAGAAGGTCGCGCCCGTCAAGAACGTGCTCGTCGTGCTCGAGACGGACGACGAGCTGACGCTCAAGTCGATCCGCAACCTGTCGAACGTCCACGCGCTCTCGTACGGCCAGCTCAACGCCTACGACGTGCTGCGTTCGGACGCCGTCGTCTTCAGCAAGAGCGCCCTCGACGCCTTCATCGCGTCGAAGACCGCGAAGGAGATCACCGCATGAGCGGCTTCAACAAGGACCCGCGCGACGTCATCATCTCGCCGGTCGTCTCGGAGAAGAGCTACGCGCTCATCGACCAGGGCAAGTACACGTTCATCGTGGACCCCCGCTCGAACAAGACCGAGATCAAGCTCGCCATCGAGAAGATCTTCGACGTCAAGGTCGCGAGCATCAACACGCTGAACCGCCCGGGCAAGACCCGTCGCACCAAGTTCGGTCTCGGCAAGCGCAAGGACACCAAGCGCGCCATCGTGACGCTCAAGTCCGGTTCGATCGACATCTTCACGGCTGTCGGCTGAGGACCAGAGGGATAAATCATGGCTATTCGTAACTACAAGCCGACGACCCCCGGTCGTCGCGGCTCGTCGGTCGCCGACTTCGCTGAGATCACGCGTTCGACTCCGGAGAAGTCCCTGCTTCGTCCGCTGCCGAAGACCGGTGGTCGCAACAGCTCCGGCCGCATCACCACGCGTCACATCGGTGGTGGCCACAAGCGCCAGTACCGCGTGATCGACTTCCGTCGCTCCGACAAGGACGGCGTCGACGCCAAGGTCGCTCACATCGAGTACGACCCCAACCGCACTGCGCGCATCGCGCTCCTGCACTACGTGGACGGCACGAAGCGCTACATCATCGCGCCGAACAAGCTGAAGCAGGGCGACGTCATCGAGCAGGGCCCCGGCGCCGACATCAAGCCCGGCAACAACCTGCCGCTGCGCAACATCCCCGTGGGTACCGTCGTGCACGCCATCGAGCTCCGCCCCGGTGGCGGCGCCAAGATGGCTCGCTCCGCCGGCGCCTCGGTCCGTCTCGTCGCCAAGGACGGCCCCTACGCGCAGCTCCGTCTGCCGTCGGGCGAAGTCCGCAACGTCGACGCACGCTGCCGCGCCACCATCGGCGAGGTCGGCAACGCCGAGCAGTCGAACATCAACTGGGGCAAGGCCGGCCGCATGCGCTGGAAGGGCGTCCGCCCGACCGTCCGTGGTGTCGCCATGAACCCGGTCGACCACCCGCACGGTGGTGGTGAGGGCAAGACCTCCGGTGGTCGTCACCCGGTCAGCCCCTGGGGTCAGTCCGAGGGCCGTACGCGCAAGCCGAACAAGCCGAGCGACAAGCTCATCGTCCGTCGCCGTAACGCCGGCAAGAAGCGCAAGTAGGAGTTCAGAAGATGCCACGCAGTCTGAAGAAGGGCCCCTTCGTCGACGAGCACCTGCTCCGCAAGGTCGTCACGCAGAACGAGGCCAACACCAAGAACGTGATCCGCACGTGGTCGCGTCGGTCGATGATCGTCCCGAACATGCTCGGGCACACCATCGCCGTCCACGACGGCCGCAAGCACATCCCGGTGTTCGTCACCGAGTCGATGGTCGGTCACAAGCTCGGCGAGTTCGCGCCGACCCGCACCTTCCGTGGTCACGTGAAGGACGACAAGAAGGGCCGTCGCCGCTGAGGCGGCGACGCAGAGGAGGAACGAAATGGTGGAGTCGATCGCACGCGTGCGACACATCCGCGTCACGCCTCAGAAGGCCCGTCGCGTCATCGAGCTGATCCGCGGCAAGCAGGCCCACGAGGCCCTCGCCATCCTGAAGTTCGCCCCCCAGGGCGCTTCGGAGCCCGTGTACAAGCTGGTCGCCTCGGCGATCGCGAACGCACGGGTCAAGGCGGACTCGACGAACAGCTTCCTCGACGAGCGCGACCTCTACGTGAGCCGCGTCTTCGTCGACGAGGGCACGACCCTGAAGCGGTTCCAGCCGCGCGCCCAGGGCCGCGCCTTCCGCATCAACAAGCGCACCAGCCACATCACGGTCGTCCTCGCGACGCCCGACGAGGCCGAGGTTGCCGCGACGAGCAAGAAGGCGAGCAAGTAATGGGCCAGAAGGTCAACCCGTACGGCTTCCGTCTCGGGATCACGACGGACCACGTCTCGCACTGGTTCACCGACAGCAAGAAGGCCGGTCAGCGCTACGCCGACTACGTGGCCGAGGACATCAAGGTGCGCGAGTACCTGAAGAAGACCCTCGACCGCGCAGGTGTCGCACGCATCGAGCTCGAGCGCACCCGTGACCGCGTCCGCGTGGACATCCACACGGCTCGTCCGGGCATCGTCATCGGTCGCCGCGGCGCCGAGGCCGAGCGCGTTCGTGGTGAGCTCGAGAAGCTCACCAAGAAGCAGATCCAGCTGAACATCCTCGAGGTCAAGAACCCCGAGACCGAGGCCCAGCTCGTCGCGCAGGGCATCGCCGAGCAGCTCTCCGCTCGTGTCGCGTTCCGTCGCGCCATGCGCAAGGGCCTGCAGGGTGCGCAGCGCGCCGGTGCCAAGGGTGTCCGCATCCAGGTGTCGGGTCGTCTCGGCGGTGCCGAGATGTCGCGTTCGGAGTTCTACCGCGAAGGCCGTGTGCCGCTGCACACGCTCCGCGCGAACATCGACTACGGCTTCTACGAGGCCCGGACCACGTTCGGCCGCATCGGCGTGAAGGTCTGGATCTACAAGGGCGACATCACGAACAAGGAGCTCGCTCGCGAGCAGGCGAACCAGCGTTCGTCGCGCCCCGAGCGTCGTGGCGGCCCGCGCGGTGAGCGTGGAGACCGTGGCGGCGACCGTCGTGGCGGCGACCGCGGTGACCGTCGCCCGCAGCAGGCCCCGCAGGACGCGCCGGCCGGCGCAGGAGTTGAGGCGTAACCATGCTTATTCCCCGTCGAGTCAAGCACCGCAAGCAGCACCACCCGAAGCGCTCGGGTCAGGCCACCGGTGGTACCAAGGTCAGCTTCGGCGACTACGGCATCCAGGCCCTCACCCCGGCGTACGTGACCAACCGTCAGATCGAGTCCGCTCGTATCGCCATGACGCGTCACATCAAGCGTGGTGGCAAGGTCTGGATCAACATCTACCCGGACCGTCCGCTGACCAAGAAGCCCGCCGAGACCCGCATGGGTTCCGGTAAGGGTTCGCCCGAGTGGTGGGTCGCGAACGTGAAGCCGGGCCGGGTGCTCTTCGAGCTCTCCGGCGTCAGCGAGGAGATCGCCCGCGAGGCGTTGACTCGTGCAATCCACAAGCTGCCCCTCAAGGCACGCATCATCAAGCGCGAGGAGGGCGACGCATAATGGCGATCGGTTCCAAGGAGCTCCGTCCGACGGAGCTCGACACGTTCGAGAACGAGCGTCTCGCTGACGAGCTGAAGAAGGCCAAGGAGGAACTCTTCAACCTCCGCTTCCAGTCGGCCACCGGCCAGCTGGAGAGCCACGGTCGTCTCCGTGCCGTCAAGCGCGACATCGCCCGCATCTACACCGTCCTCCGCGAGCGCGAGCTCGGCATCCGTGCCACTCCCGCGCCCGTCGAGACCGCCCCCAAGGCCAAGAAGACGACGAAGAAGGCTGACAAGCCGGCCGAGTCGACCGAGGCCGAGACCGCCGAGGAGAAGTAATGGCGAACGAAGAGAAGAACTCCGCCGCCCTCACTCGCGGCTACCGCAAGACGCGTCGCGGCTACGTGACGAGCGACAAGATGGACAAGACCATCGTGGTCGAGGTCGAGGACCGCGTGAAGCACGCGCTCTACGGCAAGATCATCCGTCGCACGTCCAAGGTGAAGGCCCACGACGAGCTCGGCACCGCTGGTGTCGGCGACCTCGTCGTGATCAGCGAGACCCGTCCCCTCAGCGCGTCCAAGCGCTGGCGCCTGGTCGAGATCCTCGAGAAGGCCAAGTAGGCCTCGGCCTGCTTCGGAATAGGAGACAGCAGTGATTCAGCAGGAATCCCGCCTGAAGGTCGCCGACAACACGGGTGCCAAGGAGATCTTGACCATCCGCGTGCTCGGTGGCTCGGGTCGTCGCTACGCCGGCCTCGGTGACGTCATCGTCGCCACGGTGAAGGACGCCATCCCCGGCGGCAACGTGAAGAAGGGTGACGTCGTCAAGGCCGTCATCGTTCGCACCAAGAAGGAGACCCGTCGTCAGGACGGCTCCTACATCAAGTTCGACGAGAACGCGGCAGTGATCCTCAAGGCCGACGGCGACCCGCGCGGTACGCGCATCTTCGGTCCGGTCGGTCGCGAGCTCCGTGACAAGAAGTTCATGAAGATCATCTCGCTCGCGCCGGAGGTGCTGTAAGCCATGGCGAACATCAAGAAGGGTGACCTCGTCCAGGTCATCACGGGCGCGACGCAGGAGCGTGGCGGCGACCGTGGCAAGCAGGGCAAGGTCATCGAGGTCCTCAAGGACAAGAACCGCGTCGTCGTCGAGGGCGTGAACTTCGTCACGAAGCACGTCCGCGTCGGCCAGACGCAGCGTGGTTCGAAGACCGGTGGCATCGAGCAGCACGAAGCCTCGATCCACGTCTCGAACGTCGCGCTCGTCGACCCGAAGACGAAGAAGCCGACGCGTGTTGGTTTCCGCACCGAAGAGGTGGAGAAGGACGGCGTCAAGAAGACCGTCCGTGTCCGCTACGCGAAGAAGTCTGGTGAGAAGCTCTGATGACTGACACGACTGCTGCGCCCGCTGGCAAGATCCAGCCGCGCCTCAAGCAGAAGTACCTGGCCGAGATCAAGTCGGCCCTCACCGAGCAGTTCGGTTACGCGAACGTCAACCAGGTCCCCGGCCTGGTCAAGGTCGTCGTGAACACCGGTGTCGGCGAGGCCGCTCGCGACTCGAAGATCATCGAGGGTGCCATCAAGGACCTCACGGCGATCACGGGTCAGAAGCCCCAGGTCAACATCGCCCGCAAGTCGATCGCGCAGTTCAAGCTGCGCGAGGGCCAGGCCATCGGCGCGCACGTCACCCTCCGTGGCGACCGCGCGTGGGAGTTCCTGGACCGCCTGGTCACGCTCGCACTGCCCCGCATCCGCGACTTCCGCGGTCTCAGCGACAAGCAGTTCGACGGCAACGGCAACTACACGTTCGGTCTCACGGAGCAGTCCGTGTTCCACGAGATCGACCAGGACCGCATCGACCGTGTCCGCGGCTTCGACATCACTGTCGTGACCACCGCGAAGACGGACGACGAGGGACGCGCGCTGCTCCGGCAGCTCGGCTTCCCGTTCCGCTCCAACGAGCAGACGGTCTAAGCTACTTCGAGCGGTGCGGGCCGGAGGATTCACGTCCTCCGGCCCGCACGCACGAACACACCGATCTCGGGGAACCGCCCCGGGATCACTCGATCGCTCAGGTCGGCATTCGTGGAACGGGTGTCGAAACCAGGCGAGAAATGGACGAACATCATGACGATGACCGATCCGGTCGCAGACATGCTGACCAGATTGCGGAACGCGAACTCCGCGCACCACGACGCAGTCGCGCTCCCGAGCTCCAAGCTCAAGAAGAACATCGCCGACATCCTCAAGCGTGAGGGCTACATCAGCGAGTGGAAGGTGGAGGACGCCCGAGTCGGGCAGACCCTCACCATCGACCTGAAGTACGGCCCCGAGCGCGAGCGTTCGATCGCCGGCATCAAGCGCGTCTCGAAGCCGGGCCTGCGGGTCTACGCGAAGTCGACGGAGATCCCCCAGGTCCTCGGTGGCCTCGGCGTGGCGATCCTCTCGACCTCCTCCGGCCTCCTGACCGACCGCGAAGCCGAGCAGAAGGGCGTGGGTGGGGAAGTCCTCGCCTACGTGTGGTGATCGACAATGTCACGAATCGGACGTCTCCCCATCGACATCCCCGCCGGCGTCACCGTCTCCGTTGACGGTCAGAACGTGGCGGTCAAGGGCCCGAAGGGCGAGCTCGCGCTCGTCATCGCGGAGCCCATCCAGGCCAAGGTCGAGGAGAACCAGGTCCTCGTCACCCGTCCGGACGACGAGCGCGAGTCGCGTTCGCTCCACGGACTGACCCGGACCCTCATCGCCAACAACATCATCGGCGTGACCCAGGGCTACACCAAGGGCCTCGAGGTCGTCGGCACCGGTTACCGTGTCGCGGCCAAGGGCTCGAACCTCGAGTTCGCGCTCGGGTACTCCCACTCGATCACGGTCGAGCCGCCGGCGGGCATCAGCTTCGCGGTGGAGGGCAACAACAAGGTCACCGTCGCCGGTATCGACAAGCAGGCTGTCGGCGAGGTCGCCGCGAACATCCGGAAGCTCCGGAAGCCCGAGCCCTACAAGGGCAAGGGTGTCCGTTACGCCGGCGAGAACGTGCGCCGCAAGGCCGGAAAGTCAGGTAAGTGATCATGGGACTCCTCAAGACACGAGGCAAGAGCAAGGCGGCCGCCAAGGCGCGTCGTCACAACCGTCTCCGCAAGAAGATCACCGGCACCGAGGCTCGTCCCCGTCTCGCCGTCACCCGCTCGTCACGTCACGTGTTCGTGCAGGTCATCGACGACTCGAAGGGTCACACCCTCGCCAGCGCCTCGACGATGGAGGCCGACCTCCGCTCGTTCGACGGCGACAAGACCGCCAAGGCCCGTCGCGTCGGTGAGCTCCTCGCCGAGCGCGCGAAGTCGGCTGGCGTCGAGGCCGTGGTCTTCGACCGCGGTGGCAGCAAGTACGCCGGTCGCGTCGCCGCGATCGCCGATGGTGCCCGTGAAGGAGGGCTGAACCTGTGAGCGACAACGCGAACACCAACGAAGACGCCAAGACCGAGGCCGTCGAGGCCACGGAGACCACCGAGGCGAGCACGGAGGCCACGGCCACCGAGGCAACCGCCGAGGCGACCACCGAGGGCGCCAAGACCGGCAAGGAGGCGGAGGCACCTGCCGTCGCCGAGCGTCCGGTCGAGACCGCCGCGGGTTCCGCGTCCAACAACCGCGACTCGGCCGACAACCGTGGCCGTCGTGGTGGCGGTCGTGACCGTCAGCAGGGCCGCGACCGCAACAACCGCGGTGGCGACAGCCAGTTCCTCGAGCGCGTGGTGACCATCAACCGCGTCTCGAAGGTCGTCAAGGGCGGTCGTCGCTTCAGCTTCACGGCGCTCGTCGTCGTCGGTGACGGCAACGGCCTCGTGGGCGTCGGCTACGGCAAGGCCAAGGAGGTCCCCACGGCGATCTCCAAGGGCGTCGAGGAGGCGAAGAAGAACTTCTTCCGCGTCCCGCGCGTCGGCAACACGATCCCGCACCCGGTGCAGGGCGAAGCCGCTGCCGGTGTCGTGCTCCTGCGTCCGGCCGCTGCCGGTACCGGTGTCATCGCCGGTGGTCCGGTCCGTGCCGTGCTCGAGTGCGCCGGCATCCACGACGTCCTGAGCAAGTCGCTCGGCTCGTCGAACACCATCAACATCGTGCACGCGACCGTCGAGGCCCTGAAGCAGCTCGAGGAGCCCCGCGCCGTCGCGAGCCGTCGTGGCCTCGACGTCGACCGGGTCGTCCCGGCTCGTCTGCTCCAGGCCGAGGCCGCAGCCCTGCGTGCCGCGACCGAGAAGGCAGGTGCGTGATGGCGACCCTGAAGATCACGCAGATCAAGTCCGTTATCAGCGAGAAGCAGTACCAGCGCGACACCCTGCGCAGCCTGGGCCTCAAGCGCATCGGCCGTACGGTCGAGCGTGAGGACAACGCCCAGAACCGCGGGTACATCGCGACGGTCGCGCACCTCGTGAAGGTCGAGGAGGTCGACGCATGAGCGACGAGAAGAACGAGCGCGTGCAGGTGCTGAAGCTGCACCACCTCCGCCCCGCCGAGGGCGCCAAGAAGGACCGCACCCGTGTGGGTCGCGGTGAGGGCTCGAAGGGCAAGACCGCTGGACGTGGTACCAAGGGCACGAAGGCCCGCTACCAGGTCCGGGTCGGCTTCGAGGGTGGGCAGATGCCGCTGCACATGCGCACCCCGAAGCTCCGCGGGTTCAAGAACCCGTTCCGGGTCGAGTACCAGGTCGTGAACCTGGACAAGATCTCGGAGCTCTACCCCGACGGTGGCGACGTCACCGTTGCGGGCCTGGTCGCCAAGGGCGCCGTCCGCAAGAACGAGAAGGTCAAGGTTCTCGGTCAGGGTGACATCAACGTGAAGATCACGGTCACGGTCGACAAGGTCTCGGCGTCCGCTGCCGAGAAGATCGTGGCTGCTGGCGGCACCGTCTCCCAGTAACCCCCGTCGGCGGCCCGTGCGTTTGCGCACGGGCCGCCGTTACGGTTTCCTTGACAGTGGCCGGCATCCGCCAGCCGGGTCGGCCCTGCCGACCGAAACCGGTCCGGCCGCGATCGACGGCCCCGGTCCCACAAGTTCGGAGTCATCGTGTTCAGAGCGGTCGCGCGCATCATGCGCACCCCTGATCTTCGCAAGAAGATCGGCTTCACCCTCGCGATCATCGCGCTGTTCCGTCTCGGGTCGTACATCCCGGCACCGTTCGTCGACTACGCCGCCGTGCAGAGCTGTCTCGCCAGCGCGTCGTCCTCCGGCGGTCTCTACGACCTCATCAACCTCTTCTCCGGTGGCGCGCTGCTGAAGCTCTCGGTCTTCGCGCTCGGCATCATGCCGTACATCACGTCGTCGATCATCGTGCAGCTCCTGCGCGTGGTCATCCCCCACTTCGACACCCTCTACAAGGAGGGCCAGTCGGGCCAGGCGAAGCTGACGCAGTACACGCGCTACCTCACGATCGCGCTGGGCGTCCTGCAGTCCACGACCCTGATCACGGTCGCCCGTTCCGGCGCCCTGTTCGGTACCAACGCCTCCGCTTCGTGCACCTCGATCATCTCGAATGACAGCTGGTACGCCATCATGCTGATGGTCGTCACGCTGACCGCCGGCACCGGCCTCATCATGTGGATGGGCGAGCTCGTCACCGAGCGCGGCATCGGCAACGGGATGTCCCTTCTGATCTTCACGTCGATCGCGGCGCAGTTCCCGTCGGCGCTCTGGGCGATCGAGCAGTCGCAGTCATTCGAGCTTTTCCTGTTCGTGATCCTGGTCGGACTCGTGATCATGATGGCCGTCGTGTTCGTCGAGCAGTCACAACGGCGGATCCCCGTGCAGTACGCCAAGCGCATGGTCGGGCGGCGGACGTACGGCGGCAACAACACCTACATCCCGATCAAGGTGAACATGGCCGGCGTCGTGCCCGTCATCTTCGCCTCGTCACTGCTGTACCTGCCGGCCCTGGTCGCGCAGTTCAACCAGCCCTCGGACGGCTCCGAGCCGGCGGCGTGGGTGACCTGGATCCAGAACAACCTGACCTCGGGTGACAACTGGTTCTACATGGTCCTGTACTTCCTGCTCATCGTCGGGTTCACGTACTTCTACGTGGCGATCACCTTCAACCCCGAAGAGGTCGCCGACAACATGAAGAAGTACGGCGGGTTCATCCCCGGTATCCGTGCCGGGCGTCCCACCGCCGAGTACCTCGACTACGTCCTCACCCGGGTGACGCTGCCCGGTTCGCTCTACCTCGGTCTCATCGCGCTCATCCCGCTGGCAGCACTGGCGCTGTTCGGCGCGAACCAGAACTTCCCGTTCGGTGGCGCGAGCATCCTCATCATCGTGGGTGTCGGTCTCGAGACCGTGAAGCAGATCGACTCGCAGCTGCAGCAGCGTCACTACGAAGGGCTTCTCCGTTGAGCGCACGTCTCATCATCGTCGGACCTCCCGGAGCCGGGAAGGGCACCCAGGCCCGCCGCATCGCCGACTCCTTCGGGATCCCCGCGATCTCGACCGGGGACATCTTCCGCAAGAACGTGGCAGAGGGCACGCCCCTCGGCGTGCAGGCGAAGGCGATCATGGACGCCGGCGACTACGTGCCGGACTCCCTGACGAACGAGCTCGTGAAGTCCCGCCTGCAGGAGCCGGACGCCGAGCACGGCTTCCTGCTGGACGGCTACCCGCGCACGGTCGGGCAGGTCGAGTACCTCGACGCACTGCTCGCTGAGCAGGGCACCGGGATCGACGCCGTCGTGCAGCTCGTCGCGGACCAGGACGAGCTCGTCGGCCGCCTGTTGAAGCGCGCCGAGGAGCAGGGTCGCAGCGACGACAACGAGGAGACGATCCGCCGTCGCCAGCAGGTCTACGCCGAGCAGACGGCGCCCATCGTGGCGGCCTACGGCGAGCGTGGCCTGGTGGTCGACGTCGACGGCCTGGGCGGCATCGACGAGGTCGGCGACCGCATCCAGACGGCACTGTCGGGTCGCGGACTCTCCGCGACCGTCTGACCAGCGTGGTGCGGTTCAAGAAGCCCTCGATCTACAAGACCCCGGACGAGCTCCGGGCGATGGTCCGGCCGGGACTGCTGACAGCCGAGGCGCTCGACGCCGTCCGTGCGGCGATCCGACCCGGCATCACTACCGGAGAACTCGACGCGATCGCCGAGCGCACGATCCGTGACGGCGGGGGGATCCCGAACTTCCAGCTCGTGCCCGGGTACCGCCACACGCTGTGCGTGTCGGTGAACGACGAGATCGTGCACGGCATCCCCGGTGATCGCGTGCTCGCACCTGGCGACATCGTGTCGGTGGACGCCGGTGCCGAGGTCGACGGCTGGAACGGCGACAGCGCGTTCACGACCGTCGTGCCCGGTGGCGACGCGGCGGTCGCCGCAGCCCGGCAGACGCTCTGCGACACGACGGAGCGGTCACTCTGGCACGGCATCGCCGCGCTCGCCCACGCGAAGAACCTGCACGAGGTGGGTTCCGCCGTCGAGGACGCGATCGACGAGACCGGTGCGTGGGGCATCGTCGAGGACTACACCGGCCACGGTATCGGCCGGTCGATGCACGAGGATCCGCCGGTCTTCAACTACCGCGTCCGCGGCGCGGGGCCGGCCGTCAAGCCGGGGTTGGTGGTCGCCATCGAGCCCATGGTCACAGCCGGCACGATCGACAGCTCGACGGACGACGACGAGTGGACGGTGCGCACGCTCGACGGCTCCGACGCCGCGCACTGGGAGCACAGCGTCGCGGTGCACGCGGCCGGCATCTGGGTGCTCACCGCCGCCGACGGCGGCGCTCGGGGCCTGGTCCCGCTGGGTGTGACGCCCGCCCCGATCGCGTAGGACGGGCCTCCGATCCGGTCGTCACGACCGGGAGGCGCGGTGCGGACCCGCCGTGTCGGCCAGCGTGCGTGCGAGACACGTCCAGAGCCAGACGTGGCCTTCCTGTCGGCCACACCCCGCGGCGACGAGCTGACGGCGTGCGCCGTCAGTTGCCGACGGAGCAGGTTTCCTCTGAGGCGCTCTGCCCCGTGATCGACGAGGGCAGGGGCGTGGCCGACGCGGTCGGGGTGGCGGTGGCGCTCGGAGTCGCTGCCGAGGTGCCGGCGGACGACGACGTGTCGGACGAACCCGACGACGTGCCGGAGGACCCGGACGACCCGTTGCCGCTCGAGGACGCCCCACCGCTCGACTGGGACTCCTCGGACGCGCGACCGGTGCTCGAGTCGCTCAACGAGGAGCGGACGTCGTTCTGCAGTGCCACGTTGAGGGTGTGGGCCGTCTCCTGGTCGACGATGACACGAGCGCTGTCGGCGGGGTCGTCGGCGACCGGGTACTGCACGAAGAGCATGTTGGCCGTGCTCATCCCGCGCAGCGCGGCCGCGAGCTTGACCAGGGTCCCGGTCTGGGCCAGGCCGTCGGACAGCGTCATGTTGGACAGGGCGGCTCCGGCCAGCTTGTAGAGCGTGATCGGGTTCGAGAGCGTGCCGTCCGAGGTGACCTTGCGGAGGAGCGCCGACAGGAACACCTGCTGCGAGCTGATGCGGGCGAGGTCGCTCCCGTCACCGACACCGTGGCGGGTGCGCAGGAAGGCGAGGGCGTCCGAGCCCTCGAGGGAGTGCGAGCCCTTCGTGAGGTGCAGGCCGGTGAACGTGTCGTCGATCGGCTGGGCGACGCAGACGTCCACCCCGCCGAGGGCGTTCGACATCTCGATGACGCCGTCGAAGGTGATGAGTCCGGCGTAGGGGATGCTCAGGCCGGTCAGGTTCTCGACGGTGTCCACGACGCAGGAGACTCCGCCGTTGCCGAGCGCGGTGTTGAACATCGCCGAGGTGGACGCCGGGTAGGTCGTGCCGGTCGCGGGGTTCGTGCAGGCCGGGATGGGGACCATCAGGTCACGGGGGAAGCTGACCGCGGTGAGCTGCTGGTGGTCCGCCGAGATGTGGATGAGCATCGTGACGTCGTTGCGAGCGCCCTCGACGTCCTCGTCCGAATCGAACTGGCCGACGCGGGTGTCGCTGCCGATGAGCAGGATGTTCGCCCCGCCCTTGATCGCCGAGATGTCCGCGGTCTTCGCGGTGCTCTGGTCGTCGGTGCTGAGCGCAACGGTCTGCGGCGCCGTGGCGAGCTGTGCTCCGGCGATGGCGGCGACACTCGTGCCGCTGACGAGCAGGACGGCGACGGCGGACGCGACGACGGTGACGAGCGTGCCCCAACCCCGGCGACGGGCCTGCTTGCCGTGGCTGGCGAAGGGGCGTCGGGTGGCGTCGGGCACGTGTTCTCCGTTCGGTGGTCCGGCGCGGGCTGCTGGTGCGGCGGACGTGGCTGCGGAGCAAAACTACGGTTCGCGCGCAAGTGCGCGCCCGGAGCGCGCCGTCAAACCACTGTGGAACGCTCAGGCGCGGCTCCGGAAGCCCCAGACGTGGGGTGTTCCGCGTCCCCACTTGGCAATTGCGGGTTTACCACATAAGATCGATCTTTGGTGTGTCATGCCCTCTCGGGTGTGGCGACCGACCCGCAGACCGGTTCGGGGATCACACCTGTTCCACAACCAAGCGACAGTGAGGCTATGGCCAAGAAAGACGGCGTCATCGAGATCGAAGGCTCGGTGCTCGAAGCTCTGCCCAACGCGATGTTCCGCGTTGAGCTGACGAACGGACACAAGGTCCTCGCGCACATCTCCGGGAAGATGCGCCAGCACTACATCCGCATCCTCCCCGAGGACCGCGTGATCGTGGAGCTGAGCCCGTACGACCTGACCCGCGGCCGGATCGTCTACCGCTACAAGTGATCCGCGAGCTGGAAAGGAACGGCACGGCAACCCTGCCGAGCACGAAGCCAGCGAGCACGAGGAAAGAACCATGAAGGTCAACCCCAGCGTCAAGCCCATCTGCGAACACTGCCGTGTGATTCGCCGCAAGGGCCGCGTCATGGTGATCTGCAAGAGCAACCCGCGTCACAAGCAGCGCCAGGGCTAGTCCCGGGCGTGTGACCGGCGCCGAGGGTGTCCATCGGACACCAGGCTGCTCGAGCACGAACCACAACTGAAGATCGACAACGCAGTACCAGAACCCGGTCGCACGACGGCCGGGGGACACCTCGGGGCGGAGGCCCGGGCACCGGTACTGCGCCACACCTCCATCGACAACAGGAGCAGCCAGCACATGGCACGTCTAGCAGGCGTCGACATCCCGCGCGAAAAGCGCGTGGAGATCGCACTCACGTACATCTACGGCGTCGGCCGTACCCGCGCCGTCCAGGCACTGACGGAGACCGGTATCTCCGGTGACATCCGCGTCAAGGACCTGACCGACGACCAGCTCGTCGCCCTCCGTGACTTCATCGAGGGCAACTTCAAGGTCGAGGGTGACCTCCGCCGTGAGGTCGCCGCCGACATTCGACGCAAGGTCGAGATCGGCAGCTACGAGGGTCTCCGCCACCGTCGTGGTCTCCCGGTGCGCGGTCAGCGCACCAAGACCAACGCTCGTACCCGCAAGGGACCGAAGCGCACCGTGGCAGGCAAGAAGAAGGCTCGATAGGAGACCCCGATGGCTACCCCCAAGACTGCCGCGCGCAAGCCGCGCCGCAAGGAGAAGAAGAACGTCGCCGTGGGCCAGGCCCACATCAAGAGCACGTTCAACAACACGATCGTCAGCATCACCGACCCGTCGGGTGCCGTCCTCAGCTGGGCGTCCTCGGGTGCCGTGGGCTTCAAGGGTTCGCGCAAGTCGACGCCGTTCGCGGCGCAGCTCGCTGCCGAGTCCGCTGCGCGTCAGGCGCAGGAGCACGGCGTCAAGAAGGTCGACGTCTTCGTGAAGGGCCCGGGCTCGGGTCGCGAGACCGCGATCCGCTCCCTCCAGGCCGCTGGCCTCGAGGTCGGCTCGATCAACGACGTCACGCCGCAGGCGCACAACGGGTGCCGCCCGCCCAAGCGCCGTCGCGTCTGACGCGAGGAGCAACCGGCCGCGCCCTGCTCGTCCCCTGACCGGATCCGTTTCGGCGAGGGCGGGCAGGGCCCGCGGCCATTCCTGGTCGTTCGATCGCGCACGTGTGTGCGCGTGATCACAACTCAACAGACCCGTCGGGGCCCACGCGGCCCCGTCGTACCGCCAAGTGTCATATAGCGGACACTTCGCCGAAAGGAATCCCACAGTGCTCATTGCACAGCGCCCCACCCTGACCGAGGAGCCGATCTCCGAGCACCGCTCGCGCTTCGTCATCGAGCCGCTCGAGCCGGGCTTCGGTTACACCCTCGGCAACTCGCTGCGCCGCACGCTCCTCTCCTCGATCCCCGGCGCGGCTGTCACCAGCATCCGCATCGACGGCGTCCTCCACGAGTTCAGCACCGTCCCCGGTGTCAAGGAAGACGTCACCGAGATCATCCTCAACATCAAGAGCCTGGTCGTCTCGAGCGAGCACGACGAGCCCATCACGGCGTACCTGCGCAAGCAGGGTGCCGGTCAGGTCACCGCAGCGGACATCTCCGCTCCGGCCGGCGTCGAGATCCACAACCCGGAACTCGTCATCGCGACCCTGAACGACACCGCGCGCTTCGAGCTCGAGCTCACGATCGAGCGTGGCCGTGGCTACGTCTCGGCAACGCAGAACCGTTCCGAGTTCAGCGAAGCGGGTCAGATCCCGATCGACTCGATCTACTCGCCGGTCCTCAAGGTCACCTACCGCGTCGAGGCGACGCGTGCCGGTGAGCGCACGGACTTCGACCGCCTGGTCGTCGACGTCGAGGCGAAGCCGGCCATCACGCCGCGCGACGCCATCGCGTCGGCCGGCCGCACGCTGGTCGAGCTGTTCGGGCTCGCCCGCGAGCTCAACACGGCGGCTGAGGGCATCGAGATCGGCCCAGCGCCGGTCGACGCAGTGCTCTCGAACGAACTGCAGACCCCGATCGAGGACCTCGACCTGTCGGTCCGCAGCTACAACTGCCTGAAGCGGGAGGGCATCAACACGGTGTCCGAGCTCGTCGCCCTGTCGGAGACGCAGCTCATGAACATCCGCAACTTCGGTCAGAAGTCGGTGGACGAGGTCAAGGACAAGCTCACCGAGCTCGGCCTGTCCCTCAAGGACACCGTCCCCGGATTCGACGGCGCCCACTTCTACAGCGGGTACGACGAGGACGAGTCCAACAACTGACCTCGCGCTCACGCGCAAGCGCGCTGACACCGCGCGCACCACTTTCACCACTGGAGAACTGACATGCCGAAGCCCACCAAGGGCCCCCGCCTCGGTGGCGGTCCCGCCCACGAGCGCCTGCTCCTGAGCAACCTCGCCAACGCCCTCTTCACGCACGGTCGCATCACGACCACCGAGACGAAGGCCAAGCGCCTCCGTCCGGTCGCCGAGCGTCTCATCACGTTCGCGAAGCGCGGCGACCTGCACGCGCGTCGTCGTGTGATCAGCATCCTGCGCGACAAGTCCGTCGTGCACACGCTGTTCACCGAGATCGCCCCCCAGGTCGAGGACCGCCAGGGCGGTTACACCCGCATCACGAAGCTCGGCTTCCGCAAGGGCGACAACGCTCCGCTGGCGTCGATCGAGCTCGTCCTCGAGCCCGTCTCGAGCACGCCCGCTCCGGTCAAGCGCAACTCGGCTCCGGCCGCTGCTGCCGCCCCAGTCGACGAGCCCGCCGCTGACGAGACCGCCGAGGAGGCCCCGGTCGAGGAGACCGAGACCACCGAGGAGTCCGCCCCGGTCGAGACCGAGTCCGAGACCGAGGCTGCTGCCGAGGTCGAGGCCGATGCCGCCGAGAAGTCGGACGACGCCGACACCAAGTAGTCCGGTGCCCTCAGGGGCGCCGCACCACCACGAGGAAGCCCCCGCGATCCAGGTCGCGGGGGTTTCCTCGTGTCCAGGGCCCCGCGTTCGCTGATCGCGCGGCAGGGTCGACGTGCCGCGTCAGGCGGCCGACCGGTACGACAGGGAAGGAAGCCATGGCGTTCCAGCACGTTGCGGGTCTGGGGACACGGGTGTGGCGGTGGAGCCGGACCTCGGGCACGCAGCCGCGCCTGCTGCACGCCGGCAAGGCCGCCGCCGCCGCGGTGATCGCCTGGCTCGTGGCGCAGCACATCCCGGGCGTCGCGGCCGAGTACCCGTACTACGCGCCACTCGGCGCCGTCGTCGCGATGCAGACCACGGTGTTCGCGGGCATCCGGAGCGGTGTGCAGACCCTGGTCGGGATCGCCCTCGGCATCCTCATCGCCGCGTTCACGATGTGGGTCGGCGATCCCGGCTTCCTCGCGATCGCGCTCGCGGTCGGCGTCGGGGTGCTGGTCGGCGGGTTCCGCGTGCTGGGGGAGGGGAGCTCGTGGGTGTCGACCGCGGCGCTCTTCGTGCTGCTCGTCGGCGGCGCGCACGCCGAGGGCTACTCGCTCGGGTACCTCGTGCAGATGGCGGTGGGTGTCGTCGTCGGGCTGCTGGTCAACTTCCTGGTGTTCCCGCCGCTGCACTTCTGGGACGCCGAACACCGCATCGACGCGGTGAACGGCGTGCTGGCGGACCACCTCGACGGGCTGGCAGCCGTGCTCGAGGAGGGCAAGCGCGACGAGAAGGCGTGGGACCACCAGCAGGACCGCCTGGACCGCGCGATCGCGGACGTCCGGTCGCGGGTGGCGATCGCGCACGAGAGCCGCCGGCTCAACCCCCGCGGGGCACTGCGCGGGTCGCGAGCGCGGCTCCAGAAGGACGGCGGACGCTTCCGGGCACTGGAGCGCGTCGCCTGGTACACGACCGACCTCACCGAGCTCGTGGCGCGCTCCGGTCCGGTCTCCGAGGGTGTCGGGCGTCCGGACCCCGCGTTCGCCACCCCCATCGCCGAAGCGCTGCGGAAGATCGCCAGCACGATCCGCGGTGACTCCCCGGAGGACCAGGCCGAAGCGGCCATCGCACGACTCGAGACCGCGCTCGACGAATCGCGTGAGAACCCCTCCCACGTCGCGGTCACCTCGGCCGCGCTCGTGGCCCTGCGCGGGATCGTCGAGTCCGAGCGGCGCGCCACCGACGACCTCGACACCCGGACCGGTCCGTCGGCGTTCGGCCGTCCGCGCGGCTGAAGGGGTGCGGGCGGTCGCCGTCCGGCAGACCGAGCGCGGGCCGGGAGGCACGGATCACCCCCGCTACGGTGGTCACGTGGACGAGACGGTCGGCTTCCAGCACCGCGACAGCACGGGTGACGTGCGGCTGCGACTGGACATCGCCTACGACGGGGCGGCGTTCTCCGGGTGGGCTCGGCAGCCCGGGCTTCGGACGGTACAGGGCGCGCTCGAGGCCGCACTCGCCACCGTCTTCACCCGCTGGGGTGAACCGCCGTTGCTCACCGTCGCCGGACGCACCGACGCCGGGGTGCACGCCACGGGGCAGGTCGCACACCTGGACCTGTCGGCGGAGCAGTGGGCAGCGCTCACCGCCAAGCGCGGGACGGGTCGCTCACCGCTCGACGGGCTGCTCAAGCGGGTCAACGGCATCGCAGCACCCGAGGGAGACGTCGTCGTCACCGGTGCCTCGGTGGCGCCCGCCGGGTTCGACGCCCGGTTCTCCCCGCTCTGGCGCCGGTACGAGTACCGGATCGCGGACGCCGACGCCCCGCGCGATCCACGTCGGCGCGGGCACACGGTCTGGCACGCGGCGCGGCTCGACCCGGCAGCGATGGAGCGCGGTGCGCTGACGTTGCTCGGGCTGCACGACTTCGCGACGTTCTGCAAGCCGCGCGAGGGGGCGACGACCATCAGGACGTTGCAGCAGTTCCGCTGGGACCGCGAGCCGGACGGCGTGCTGGTGGCGCGCCTCCAGGCCGACGCCTTCTGCCACTCCATGGTGCGGGCGATGGTCGGCGCGACCATCGCCGTCGGCGAGGGCCGCTTCGGCCCGGACCGCCTCGAGGAGCTCCGCGTCGCCGAGGAACGCACGAGCGCCTTCAAGACGGCGCCGGCGAAGGGACTGACCCTGACCGAGGTGGGGTACCCGGCGGACGCGGAGCTCGCGGAGCGGGCGGAGCAGACCCGGGCCCGACGGTCGGTGGACGGTAGCGTCGAGGGATGAGCCCGCGCGAACCCCGTTCCGTCGTGTCCGTCGCCCCCGGAGTCGTCTTCGTCGAGGGTCCGGTGTCCAACTGGGTGGTGCTGGCGGAGGAGGACGGCGTCGCGCTGATCGATGCCGGGTACCCGGCCGACACCGACCTCGTGCTCGACACCGTGCGCGCCGCCGGACACGATCCCGCCGACCTCCGACGCGTCTACGTGACGCACGGACACGTCGACCACGTCGGCGGCATCCCCGGGATCCTCGAGCGGTACCCCGACGTCGAGGTGCTCGCCCACGCCGACGAGCTCGCCAACGTGCGCGGACCGGAGCGGCAGCAGGTCACCCCGGCGGAGATCGGCGGCCGGCTCGCCAGCCCCCGCGTGCTCGCCTGGCTGGCACGGGCGATCCGCTCCGACGCCCTCCGACCCACGGCCGTCCCGTCCGCTCGCGCGTTCACCGGTACGGACTTCGCGGGTCGGGCGATCTCGCCGTTCCCGGCCGTCGGCCACACCGACGGCTCGACCGCCTACCTGCTGCCCGCGGCGGACGCGATCGCCACCGGCGACGCGGTCGTCAGCCGGCACGACACCCAGCCGGGGTCGTGGGCCCCGCGCCCGCGGATGATCACACCGTTCTTCACCACCGACCAGGACCGCGCGCTCGAGTCCGCACGGGCGCTGCCGTTCCCGGCCCTCGTGCTGCCGGGACACGGACCGGCCGTCCGACGTGTGGGCGGGACGTGGCTGCCGATCGGCTGACGCCGCCGAACGCGATCGGCTGATGCCGCGCGATCGGCCGTGCCGCCGAACGCGATCGGCTGGTGGCGCACGATCGGCTGATGTTGCCGAACGCGATCATTCACCTCGACGCAACCTGAATGTCCCCGCAGGTCGGTAGCGTGCGAGCATGGCCAACACCCTCGGGCGCACTCTGCTGTGCGCCACGGCGGCCGCGACGCTCCTCGCGGCACCACTCGTCACCGTCACCGCAGCGACCGCGAACCCCGAGGGGACCGACCTCGTCATCGAGGAGGCCTACCTGAAGGCGGGGAGCAAGGGCGCGTTCTACAACGAGAAGTTCGTCGAGATCGGCAACCCGACCGACGACGCCGTGTCGCTCGACGGGTGGTCGCTCCAGTACCGCTCCGCCACGGGTACCGGCACGTTCTCGGCCAGTGCGCTGCAGGGCACCGTGCCGGCGAAGGGCACCTTCCTGGTGTCGATGGCGGGCAACGGCGGGGCCACCCCGGCCGGCGAGGACCTGCCCGCCGCCGACGACACCGCGACGCTCAACCCCTCGGGCACCACGGGCACGCTCGTGCTGTCCGACGCCACGGCACCCCTGGCGCTCGCCGCCGGACCCGTCACCACCGGCACCGACGGCGTGGTCGACCTGCTCGGCTACGGCGCCTCGAACACGTTCGAGTCGGCCGTGCGCACCGTGACCGGGGACAACTCCGTCCCGAACGGCCTGGTCCGTCAGGGCACCACGGACACCGACGTCAACGGTGCGGACTTCTCCGTGACGACGACGCTCACCCCGCGGAACGCCGCGGGCGAGACGACGGCACCGACCGATCCCACGGAACCGACCGACCCGGGTGACGGCGGGACCCCCACGCCCGGCACCCCTGCCGAGACCGTGACCATCGCCCAGCTGCAGGGCACCACGGACACCTCGCCGTACGCCGGCAAGAACGTCACGACCGACGGCGTCGTCACCGCGGTGTACGGCACCGGTGGTCTCAACGGCTACACGATCCAGACCCCCGGCACCGGCGGCGCCATCGACCTCGGCGCCCACACCGCGTCCGACGCGGTGTTCGTCTTCTCGTCGGCCACCGCCGGACTGGTGCACGAGGGCGACCACGTCCGAGTCACCGGCGCCGTGTCCGAGTACTCCGGCCTGACCGAGCTCACGGTGTCCGGGGCCTCGTCGCTGCAGCAGCTGGACGACACCGTCGCGGCACCGCAGCCCGCCGCGGTCGCGTTCCCGTCGTCCGACACCCAGCGTGAGTCGCTCGAGAGCATGCTCGTCGCTCCGCAGGGGGCGTACACCGTCGCCGACAACTACACGACGAACCAGTACGGCGAGGTCGTGCTCGCCAGCGGCACGAAGCGCCTGGTCCAACCGACCGAGGTCGGCCGCCCTGGCAGCGCCGAGGCGAAGGCCGTCGAGGCCGACAACGCCGCGCGCAAGGTCACGCTCGACGACGGTGCGAGCACCAACTTCCTGACCCAGGCGAACCAGGGCATCCCGGTGTCGTGGCTCACCCAGGGTCCGGTCACCGTCGGGGCCGCCGCCACCTTCACCGAGCCGGTCGTCCTCGACTACCGCAACAACGGGTGGAAGTTCCAGCCGACCGCGCCGATCACGGGTGCGACCCCGGCCGCCGAACTGCCGGCGTCGTTCTCGGAGGTGCGGCAGCCGGCGCCGCAGGACGTCGGTGGTGACCTGAAGCTCGCCGGCTTCAACGTGCTCAACTACTTCCCGACCACGGGCGACGAGCTCACCGGCTGCAAGTACTACACGGACCGCGCCGGTGACCCCGTCACGGTGAACTCGGGCTGCGACGCCCGCGGTGCCGCCGAGCAGGAGGACTTCCTGCGCCAGCAGGTCAAGATCGTCAAGGCGATCAACGGTTTGGACGCCGACGTCGTCTCGCTCGAGGAGATCGAGAACTCCGTCCGCTTCGGTCAGGACCGTGACGCCGCCGTGGCCACCCTGGTCGACGCGCTCAACGCCGCCACCGGTCAGGACACCTGGGCCTACGCGAAGTCTCCGGCCGTCGTGCCCGCGAGCGAGGACGTCATCCGACTCGCCCTCATCTACAAGCAGGACCGCGTCGAGCCCGTCGGCGAGTCGACGATCCTGCTCGACGACGCGTTCACGAACGCCCGCCAGCCCGTCGCCGACGCGTTCCGCCCGGTCGGCGGGACCGCGGACGACGACTTCCTGGTGATCGCGAACCACTTCAAGTCGAAGGGCTCCGGCACCGGCGAGAACGCCGACCAGGGCGACGGGCAGGGTGCGTCGAACGCCGACCGCGTCGAGCAGGCGAAGGCCCTCGTGACCTTCTCCACCGACATGCAGGAGCAGTACGGCACCGACAAGGTGTTCATGCTCGGCGACTTCAACGCCTACAGCAAGGAGGACCCTGTGGTGGTCCTCGACGAGGCCGGCTACACCGACCTCGGCCCGGCGCTCGACAACACCGAGTACTCGTACGTGTTCTCCGGCCTGAGCGGCTCGCTCGACCACGTGTTCGCGTCGGAGGCCGCGCTCGAGACGGTCACGGGCGTGGACATCTGGAACATCAACTCGGTCGAGTCGGTGGGCCTGGAGTACAGCCGCTACAACTACAACGCGACGAACCTGTACACCGACGACGTGTACCGGGCGAGCGACCACGACCCGATCCTGGTCGGCTTCGACCTGGACGCGGCGGGTACCGACCCGGGCACGGACCCGACGCCGACGCCGACCCCGACGCCGAACCCGACCCCGACGCCGACGCCGACCCCGGTGCCGCCGGTCGACGGGATCACCCCGCCGGTTGCCCCGGTTGTTCCGGTGGCGCCGCCGGAGTCGCTGTTGACGGAGGCGAACCGTGGTGGGGTGTCGGCTCCGGCGTCGGCTCGTGCGGGGGAGACGATCACGGTGACGGTCGGCACTGCGTCGGCCGGTGACGTCGTGAACGTCTGGTTGTTCTCGGAGCCGACGCTGATCGGCACCGCGGTGGTCGCGTCCGCCGGCACGGTCCGGGTGACGATCCCGGTGGACACGGTGGCTGGGGTGCACCGTCTCGCGGTGACGGCTGCGGACGGGAGTCTGATCGGGTGGACCCCGATCACGATCACCGCTGATGGGCAGCTCGCGTTCACGGGCGCTGCGGGGCTCGGTGCCGGTGCGTTGGTGGCGTTCCTGTTGCTCGCGGCGGGTGCGGGTGTGCTGGTCGTGCGTCGCCGACGCCGGACGGCGGCTGCGGAGTAGTCCCCACGCCCCCGGGGCGGACGGGAGGCGCGGTGCGGGGCCGCCCCGCGCCTCCAGGCCGGCTGCTGGGCGCGTTTGACCGACGTACCCCGCGTCGGCTAGGCTCTCACCTTGGTCTGTGCGCCCCGCGCGCGGACAGTCAGATGAGCCCTCCAACCGAGGTGTTCTCCGTGCTTCTGCCCGTGGAACTCCCGACCGGAGTGGGATTCACGGACTCCTCACCTCGACACGAAAGCAGCACTCCTGTGACTCGCACGTTCTCACCGAAGCCGGCAGACGTCCAGCACGACTGGATCGTCATCGACGCCACCGACGTCGTCCTCGGCCGTCTCGCCACCCACGCCGCGGCGCTCCTGCGCGGCAAGCACAAGGCCACCTTCGCCCAGCACATGGACATGGGTGACTTCGTCATCATCGTGAACGCCGACAAGGTCGCCCTGACCGGTTCGAAGCTCGCGAAGAAGGTCTACTACCGTCACTCGGGTTACCCGGGCGGCCTGACGGCGACCTCCTACCCGGAGATGCTCGAGAAGCACCCCACCCGCGCCGTCGAGAAGGCGATCCGCGGCATGCTGCCGAAGAACACCCTCGGCCGCGAGCAGCTCAAGAAGCTGAAGGTCTACGCCGGCGCGGAGCACCCGCACGCCGCGCAGCAGCCCAAGCCGTACATCTTCGACCAGGTCGCACAGTAGTTCCGGCCACGACGACTTCAAGGACATAGAGAAACTCATGGCTCAGATCGCTGATTCCCTCGACCAGACCCCGGAGAGCTTCACCACGGAGAGCGCACCCGCCGCTGCCGAGGCCGCTCCCCGTCAGATCCTCAACGTCTCCGGCGGTGCCGTCGGGCGCCGCAAGGAGGCCATCGCGCGCGTCCGGCTCGTCCCGGGCTCCGGCACGTTCGTCGTGAACGGCCGCACGCTCGAGGACTACTTCCCGAACAAGCTGCACCAGCAGCTCATCAACGACCCCTTCAAGGTGCTCGAGCTCCTCGGCTCGTACGACGTCGTCGCCCGCATCACCGGTGGTGGCCCCTCGGGTCAGGCCGGCGCGCTCCGCCTCGCCATCGCCCGCACCCTGAACGAGATCGACCGCGAGAACAACCGCGCGACCCTCAAGAAGGCCGGCTTCCTCACCCGTGACGCCCGCGTCATCGAGCGCAAGAAGGCCGGTCTCAAGAAGGCCCGCAAGGCTTCGCAGTTCTCGAAGCGCTAGTCGTCACCGGCTGAAGATCGCCATGCCGCGTCTGTTCGGTACCGACGGGGTTCGTGGTCTCGCCAACGGCGAGCTGACGGCCGCGCTCGCACTGGGTCTTGCCCAGGCGAGCGCGGCCGTCCTCACACACGGACACCATGCCGACGCCCGCCGGGCGTCGGGTCGACCGCGCCCGCGCGCGGTCCTCGCGCGCGACCCGCGCGTCTCCGGCGAGTTCCTCGGGTCCGCCGTCGCGGCCGGGCTGGCCTCGGCCGGCGTCGACGTGCTCGACGCCGGGGTCATCCCCACCCCCGCCGCGGCGTTCCTCGTCGCGGACATCGACGCCGACTTCGGCGTGATGATCTCCGCATCGCACAACCCCGCTCCCGACAACGGGATCAAGTTCTTCGCCACGGGTGGCCGCAAGCTGCCGGACGAGGTCGAGGACCGCATCGAAGCGGCCATGCACGACCACTCCGCACCCACCCCCACCGGCATCGACGTCGGGCGCATCTCGCGGTTCGCCGACGCCGAGGACCGCTACGTGGTGCACCTGCTCGGCACGCTGCCGCACCGGCTCGACGGCATCCACGTGGTGCTCGACTGCGCCAACGGTGCTGCTGCTGGTGTCTCGCCCGAGGTCTTCGTCAACGCGGGTGCCCGGGTGACCCTCATCGGTGCCGACCCCGACGGCTGGAACATCAACGACGGCGTCGGTTCGACGCACATCGACAACCTCGCCCGCGCGGTGCTCGAGCACGGTGCCGACGTCGGCATCGCGCACGACGGCGATGCGGACCGCTGCCTGGCGGTCGACGCCGCGGGCAACGCGATCGACGGTGACCAGATCATGGCCATCCTCGCGCTGTCCCTGCAGGAGCGCGGTCGGCTCAAGGACGACACCCTGGTCGCGACGGTCATGTCGAACCTCGGGCTGAAGCGCGCCATGGCCGACGCGGGCATCACCGTGATCGAGGCCGGCGTGGGTGACCGCTACGTGCTCGAGAAGATGACCGAGGGTGACTACTCCATCGGTGGCGAGCAGTCCGGCCACATCATCTTCAACGAGTTCGCCACCACGGGCGACGGCATCCTCACCGGGCTGCACCTGGTCGCCGAGATGGCGCGCACGGGGAAGTCGCTGCAGGAACTCGCCTCGTGCATGACGGTCTTCCCGCAGGTGCTGCTCAACGTCCGGGGCGTCGACCGTCACGGGCTCGCCGACCAGGGCGTGCAGGACGCCATCGCCGCCGCCAGCGAGGCGCTCGGGGACAGCGGCCGTGTGCTGCTCCGTCCGTCGGGCACCGAGCCGGTCGTGCGCGTCATGGTCGAGGCCGCCTCGCAGGACGACGCCCAGCGCATCGCCGAGGAGCTCGCCGCCGTGGTGCAGGACCGCCTGGCCCTGGACGCCGCGTAGGGGTCCCCTCCGCAAGACACCGGTGTTCGCGGGTTGAACACGCGCAGACCGCGGTTCAGCTCGCGAACACCGGTGTTTTGCTGCCCCAACTCAGATCTTGCGGAGCAGGACCGAGTTGACCTTGTGGTTCGCGCCCTTCTTCAGCACCAGGGTGGCGCGGGAGCGCGTGGGCAGGACGTTCTCCAGCAGGTTCGGCTCGTTGATCGCCCGCCAGACCTCGGTCGCCGTTCGCACCGCGTCCTCACGCGAGAGCGAGGCGAACCGGTGGAAGAACGAGTCGGGGCTCGAGAACGCCTCTTCCTGCAGGGCGAGGAACCGGTCGACGTACCAGGACTCGATGTCCTTCGTCTTCGCGTCGACGTAGATCGTGAAGTCGAACAGGTCGGACAGCGCGAGCCGCCCGTGCACCGGGGGCGCCAGTACGTTCAGCCCCTCGACGATGAGCACGTCCGGCTGCCGGACGACGATCTCGGCGTCGGGGACGATGTCGTAGACCAGGTGCGAGTAGTACGGCGCGCGGACCTCGGTCGCCCCGCTCTTCACCTGGCTCACGAAGCGCAGCAGGGAGCGGCGGTCGTACGACTCCGGGAAGCCCTTGCGGTCCATGATCCCGCGGCGCTCCAGCTCGGCGTTCGGGTACAGGAAGCCGTCGGTCGTCACGAGCTCGACCCGGGGGGTGTCCGGCCAGCGCTTCGTCAGCTCGCGCAGCAGACGGGCGACGGTGGACTTGCCGACTGCGACGGAACCGGCGACGCCGATGACGAACGGCGTGCGTCCGGCGCGCTCCCCGAGGAACCGGCTCGTCTCGGCGTGCAGGTTCCGCGCACCGGCGGCGTAGAGCGTGAGCAGGCGGGACAGGGGCAGGTAGACCTCCTGCACCTCCTGCATGTCCAACCGGTCGCCGAGACCGCGCAGCTGCACGATCTCGGTCTCGGTGAGCGACAGGTGCTCCTTCGGGGCGAGCTGCGACCACTCGGCACGCGGGATCTCCACGAACGGGGTCGGGTGCGCGACGGCGGTCTCCGAGAACGGCATGGGATCGAGCGTACAGACGCCAGGCCCGGGCACGTGAGCCGGTCGGCCCACGTGCCCCGGGCCTGGCGTCCAGTGCTCGGTGCGCGCCCGCAGGACGCGATGCGTCAGGCGGGCAGGGCCGCCTCGATGGCGGCGACGACCTCGGGGGCGTCCGGCTTGGTGGTGGGACGGAAGCGCGTGACGGTGCCGTCGGGCGCGACGAGGAACTTCTCGAAGTTCCAGGCAACCCGGCCGGCCTTGCCGTCGGCGTCCGGGGTCTCCTTGAGGGCCTGGTAGAGCGGGTGGGCGCTCTTGCCGTTGACCTTGACCTTCTCGGACATCGGGAACGTCACACCCCACGTGGTGGAGCAGTACTCGTCGATCGCCTCGGACGAGCCGAGCTCCTGCAGGAACTGGTTGCTCGGGAAGCCCAGCACCGTGAAGCCGCGGGGGCCGTACTGCTTCTGCAGGGCCTCGAGCTGCTCGTACTGCGGGGCGAGGCCGCACCGGGAGGCGACGTTCACGACCAGGACGGCCTTGTCGGCGTAGGCGCCGAACGTGGTGTCCTCGCCGTGCAGTGTGGTGATGGCGATGTCGTCGAAGCGTCCCATGGCCGAAACGTTATCCCCACCCCTGGGACTTCGCAGGGTCGGCGTCCAGGCAGACCGTAGGATCGGTTCCATGTGTGGAATCGTCGGCTACGTCGGCAGCAACAGCAGCCAGGACGTCCTCCTCGGTGGCCTCCGTCGCCTCGAGTACCGCGGCTACGACTCAGCGGGCATCGCCGTCGTCGACCCAGCAGGGGACCTCGTGTCGGCCAAGAAGGCCGGCAAGCTCCAGGCCCTGGTCGACGAGCTCGAGTCGTCGCCGATCCCGGACGGCACGACCGGCATCGGGCACACCCGCTGGGCGACCCACGGTGGCCCGACCGACGGCAACGCCCACCCGCACCTGGCCGACGGCGACAAGCTCGCCCTCATCCACAACGGCATCATCGAGAACTTCTCCGAGCTCCGCGCCGAACTGCAGGCCGAGGGCATCGACTTCCGCAGCGAGACCGACTCCGAGGTCGCCGCGCACCTGGTCGGACGGGCCTTCCGCGAGACCGGTGACCTCACCGCAGCCATGCAGCAGGCCGTGCAGCGGCTCGAGGGGGCCTTCACACTCCTCGTCGTGCACGCCGACCAGCCCGGCGTCGTCGTCGGTGCCCGTCGCAACTCGCCCCTGGTGGTCGGGCTCGGCGACGGTGAGAACTTCATGGGCTCGGACGTCGCCGCGTTCGTCGCCTACACGCAGCGCGCGCTGTCGATCGGGCAGGACGAGATCGCCACGATCCGCCCCGACGGCGTCGACGTCATCCACTTCGACGGCACCCCGGCCACGCCGAGCGAGTTCGAGGTCAACTGGGACGCCTCCGCCGCCGACAAGGGCGGCTGGAGCTCGTTCATGGCGAAGGAGATCAGCGAGGAGCCCGAGGCCGTCGCGAAGACGATCCTCGGCCGCGTCCACGACGGCGCCGTCACGCTGACCGACCTCGACCCGATCGCCGACCGCCTGGCGACCGTCGACCGCGTCATCGTGATCGCCTGCGGCACCGCCGCCTACGCCGGCATCCTGGGCAAGTACGCCATCGAGCAGTGGGCCCGTGTGCCGGTCGAGGTCGAGCTCGCCCACGAGTTCCGCTACCGCGACCCGGTGCTGAACGAGCGCACCCTGGTCGTCTCGATCAGCCAGTCCGGTGAGACCATGGACACGCTCATGGCCGTCAAGTACGCCCGCGAGCAGGGCGCGCAGGTCCTGTCGATCTGCAACACCCAGGGCGCCACGATCCCGCGTGAGTCCGACGCCGTGATCTACACGCACGCCGGGCCCGAGGTCGCCGTCGCGTCGACCAAGGCCTTCATCGCCCAGGGCGTCGCGCTCTACCTGCTCGGGCTGCACCTGGCGACGCTGCGCGGCACCCTCACCACCGAGCAGATCGCCGAGCAGGTGGCCGAGCTCGAAGGGCTCGCGCCGAAGCTGCAGCAGACCATCGACGACGCCGCCGGCATCAAGGACCTGGCGCGCTGGATGGCGGACACCCGGAGCGTGCTGTTCCTCGGTCGCCACGTCGGCTACCCGATCGCGCTCGAGGGTGCGCTCAAGCTCAAGGAGCTCGCCTACATCCACGCCGAGGGCTTCGCCGCCGGTGAACTCAAGCACGGACCGATCGCCCTGATCGAGCCGGGCCAGATCGTCTTCGTCATCGTGCCGTCGCCGCGCGACCCCCGATCGCTGCACCCGAAGGTCGTCTCGAACATCCAGGAGATCCGCGCCCGCGGTGCCCGGGTGATCGCGATCGCCGAAGAAGGCGACGCCGCCGTGCTGCCCTTCGCCGACGAGGTCCTGCGGATCCCGCTCGCGACCCCGCTGTTCGAGCCGCTGCTCGCCGTGGCACCGCTGCACATGTTCGGCATGGAGCTCGCCGCGGCCAAGGGCCTCGACGTCGACCAGCCACGCAACCTCGCGAAGTCGGTCACCGTCGAGTAGTCGCGACGGTGATCATCGGGATCGGGGTCGACGTGGTCGACCTGGAGCGGTTCGAACGGGTGCTGGAGCGCACACCGGCGATGCGGACGCGGCTGTTCACGCCGTCCGAGCAGGTCAGGGACGGCGAACCCCGGCCGATCGCGTCCCTCGCCGCACGGTTCGCGGCGAAGGAAGCCCTGATCAAGGCCTTCGGGTCGAGTGCCGGGCTGAGCTGGCAGGACCTCGAGGTCGTGTCCGACGACCAGCGGAACCCGTCGCTCACCCTGCACCAGGGCGCCCGGCAGGTGGCGGACGCGCGTGGCGTGACGAGCGTGCACCTGTCGCTCTCGCATGATGGAGGGATCGCGACCGCGTTCGTGGTCCTGGAAGGAACAGACGTGGTCCTGGAAGGAACGGTCCCTTGAGCGCGTTCACCGGCATCACGGTCGATCGCGGAGCCCTGATCGAGAACTACGCGACCATCGCCGACCGGGTCGCCCCGGCCGGGGTCATCGCGGTGGTCAAGGCGAACGCCTACGGCCACGGGGCCCTCGACGCCGCGCAGGCCTTCGTGGACGCCGGTGCGGAGTGGCTCGGGGTCGCCGACATCGACGAGGCCGTCGCGCTCCGTCAGGGCGGCATCGACGAGGGGGTCCGGATCCTCGCGTGGCTGCACGCCCCCGACGAGGACTTCCGCCGCGCGGCGCAGTTCGACGTCACGCCAGCGGTGTCGAGCGTCGAGCAGCTCTCCGCAGCAGCCGACTCCGACGTCCGCGCCGTGCACCTGTGCGTCGACACCGGCCTCAGCCGCAACGGTGCGGTCGAGTCCGAGTGGGCCGAGCTCTTCGCGACCGCCGGCGCCCTTGCCCGCGGCGGCAACCGCACCCGGGTCGAGGGGCTCATGTCCCACCTGTCGAACGCGTCGCGCACCGACGACCTCGACCAGGACGCCGCACTGCAGCGGGCGCTGGACGGCCTGGCCGCGAACGGCATCGTGCCGGACGTGGTGCACCTCGCCGCGAGTGCCGCGAGCATCGCCGTGCCGGAGACCCGCCACGACCTGTCCCGCGTCGGACTCGCCCTGTACGGGCTGAGCCCCTTCGACGGCCGCACCTCGGCCGACCTGGGGCTGCGCCCGGCGATGCGGGTCACCGCCGCCGTGCTCCGCACCGTGCCGGTCGGCGCCGGCGAAGGCGTCTCGTACGGCTACACCTGGCGCGCCGGGACGGACACCCGTCTCGCCGTGATCGGCCTGGGCTACGCGGACGGCTTCGACCGCGACTTCGGCAACCGGGTCTCGGTGCGGATCGGCGACCGGACGTTCCCGGTGGTCGGACGCGTCGCGATGAACGCCATGCACGTCGACATCGGCGACGCCGACGTGCAGGTCGGCGACGAGGCGGTGCTGTGGGGCGACCCCGCGAACGGCGACCCCGCCGTCGAGGACTGGGCCGAGGCCATCGGCACGATCAACTACGAGGTGGTTGCCCGGATCGGCGGCAGCGTGGAACGGAGGACGACGTGAGCTCCGCACCGCTGCGTCAGGCCCGCATCGACCTCGACGCCTACCGTGCCAACCTCGACCGTGTCCGCGAGTGGATGGACCCGGTCGCCGTGATGGCGATCATGAAGGCCGACGCGTACGGGCACGGCCTCGAGCCGATCGCGCTCGCCGCCGTCGACGCCGGCATCCGCTGGATCGGTGTGCTGACGGTGCCCGCGGCCCTGCGCCTGCGCTCGATCGGCGTGGGCGAGGACGTCCACCTGTTCACCTGGCAGCACGCCCCCGACCTGGACTTCCGGGACGCCATCGACTCGGCCGTCGACCTCGGCGTCTCGAACGTCCCCGAGCTCCAGCGGATCGTCGACGCCGTCGACCAGCGACCGGCACGCGTGCACCTCGGCGTCGACTCCGGACTGCACCGGGACGGCGCGACCCCGGCGGACTGGCCGGCACTCGTCGAGCTCGCCCGGGACGCCCAACGGAACGGCCGCATCGAGGTCGTCGCCGCGTACACGCACCTGGCCGAGGCGTCCGACCACGAGGACAGCGCCGCGGTCGCCGTGTTCGACGCCGCGATCGAGATCGCCGAGGACCTGGGGCTCGACGTCCCGATGGAGCACGTCGCCGCGTCGCTCGCGGGGCTGGAGCGCAAGGAGTTCCGCAAGGACATGGTCCGGATGGGCGCGAACCTGTTCGGCATCCCCGGGGCCGACGGCGTCTCGGCGGCCGACCTCGGACTCGAGCCGGTGATGACCCTGACCGCGTCGGTCGCGAAGACGAAGCGCGTGCCCGTCGACACCGGCGTCTCGTACGACTACACGTACCGCACCGCGACCGAGACGACCCTGGCCCTTGTGCCCGTCGGGTACGCCGACGGGGTCCCGCGTCTGGCGCAGGGCCGCATCCAGGTCGCGATCGGCGGCAAGCGGTACCCGATCGCCGGCCGCGTCGCGATGGACCAGTTCCTGGTGGACGTCGGCGAGGACGACGTGCGGACCGGCGACACCGTCGTGCTGTTCGGCACCGGCGAGCACGACGAGATGACCGTGCTTGAATGGGGCGCGGCGCTCGAGACCATCGGTGAGGAGATCGTCTGCCGGATCGGCAGCCGTGTGCCCCGGTCCTACGAGGGCCACGACATCGAGGGACGGGTCGGGGAGTACCTGCGGGGCGAGCGGCCGTGACCGAGTCCGCGCACGTCCTGCTCGACACCACCGTCGACGGCACCGAGGCGATGGGGGAGCTCGGCGCCCGGTTGGCCGCGGTGCTGCGCGCGGGGGACCTCGTCGTGCTGACCGGGCCCCTCGGTGCAGGCAAGACCACACTGACCCGCGGGCTCGGCGCCGCACTCGGCGCGCGCGGCCAGGTGTCCAGCCCGACCTTCGTCCTCGCCCGGACGCACCCGACGACCGCCGGCCCGGACCTGGTGCACGTCGACGCCTACCGCCTGTCCGACCCGGTCGAGCTCGACGACCTCGACCTCGACTGGGACGCCGCGATCGTCGTCGTCGAGTGGGGTCGCGGCATGGTCGACGGCATCAGCGACAGCGTGCTCGACGTCGAGATCACTCGTGCCACCGGCGCGGACGCGGTCGAGCACGGTGACGGCGACGATGACCTCGACCCCGACGACGTGCCCGACGAGCCGCGCCGCGTCGTCGTCACCGCGACCGGTCCGCGCTGGGAAGGCGTGGCCCTCTGACCCTGCGGCCCGTCGCTGTGGACGACGTCGAGGCGCTCCGCTCGTTCCTCGTCGAGGCCGACCTGACCGTCGCCGGGCTCGACGACCCGACCGTGCGACTCTGGGTCGACCGCGACCGCGACGGCGGCGGCTCTGCCGGAGACGCACCAGGTCCGCTTGTTCCGCAGCACCGGTCAGCTGGAGCACGAGGTCGCGCGGTCCCCGGACCTGACGGCCGTCTGAGCATCCCGGCGCCACCCAGCTGCCCTCGCGAAGATGAGGTGTGCCGACGCTCATCGTGACCGCCCACCCCGACCCCGACTCGCTGACCCACCACGTCGCCGACCGGCTGCGGGCTGCGCTGCCGGAGGGCACGGTCGAGACCGCCGACCTCGCCGCCGAGGGCTTCGACCCGCGCTTCACCCTGGCCGACCGGCACACGTACCGCACCGGCACGGACGCTCCACCCGAGGTCGTCGCCGAGCAGCAGCGGATCGACCGCGCCACGGACCTCGTGCTCGTGTTCCCGGTCTGGTGGTGGTCGATGCCCGCGCTGCTCAAGGGCTGGGTCGACCGCGTGTTCGTCAACGGGTGGGCCTTCGATGTCGAACCCGAGGGCGGGATGCGTCGGAACCTCGGCCGGCTCACCGTGCACCTCGTCCCGATCGCCGGCGACGACGCCGGCGTCTACGAGCGCCACGGCTACGCCGAAGCGCTCCGGACGCAGATCGAGCACGGCATCGTCGAGTTCTGCGATGCCCGGCTGGGCGCCACCTTGTTCGTGCACGACTCCGAGACCGAGGACGGCGAGGCCCGCGAGCGCGCGGTCGCCGCGGCGGTGGAGGATGTCCGTCGAGTGGTCGTCGACCGCGCCCCCGCCGGCGACCGGTAGCCTCGCAGCAGATTTGGTCAGCGCGAACGGGGGAACCATGCGCATCGTCCTCGACGCCGGCGGCTTCAGCGACGTGGAAGTCGGCACGGTGGACCGTGACGACACCGATTTGGTGTTCCGGTCGCCCGCAGGAGCGGTCGTGGCACGCCATCCGGTGACTGCCATCGCCTGCCTGGACGTCCTGGCGACCGGTCTGCAGTCGACGCCGGCACCGGTCGTCCCGGCGAGGTCGGGCACGGACGGAGCACTGTCCCCGCTGGTGGTCCGGGCTGCACCGACCGGCAATCCGCAGGTCGACGCTGCTCGGTTCGACCGGCCCGCCGCCTACGCGCCGTGGACGCCGCAGGAGGACACCGGGCTCGAGGCGATGACGGCCGCAGGGATGTCCGTGGCGGACGTCGCGATCGTCCTCCGCCGCCAGGACGGCGCTGTCCGCTCCCGGCTGCGGCACCTTCGAGAAGCAGCGGACGGGGCCGAGACGGGACGGGGCGCGACGTCGCCCACCAGCACGGTCCGTTTCGACTAGCCGCCGCGTCCCGCTCCTGTGCCCCGGGGCCCCGGGACGGCTCAGCCCATCGGGACCGTCTCGCGACGCTTCTGACGCCAGGGCGTGCCCTCCAGTGTTTGGAAGTTCCGACGGAAGTTACAAGGAAAAGCCCCTCTTGCTTATCATGAGGGGAGCCGGAACCGCACGCTTCATCCCACCGCACCAGGACCACCTGCCGGACACTCTCGACGACTGGGAGCGGTTCGTGAACGGACGGTTGGACACCATGTCGGTGACCGTGAAGTGTGCGCTGCTGCACTACCAGTTCGAGACGATCCACCCGTTCCTCGACGGTAACGGCCGGATCGGACGGCTCCTGATCGGCTTCTCGCTCATCGCGGAGGGCATCCTGCCGGCGCCGATCCTGCACATCTCGGGCTACTTCGAACAGCACCGCACGGAGTACTACGAGCGGTTGCAGGCCGTCCGGGAGCGCGGGGAGGTGGACGAGTGGATCCAGTTCTTCGCGGAGGCGGTGACCGTCCGGGCGAACGACAGCGAACGGATCCGGAAGCTCGTCGAGATCCGCGAGCGGTACCGCCTGGCCTCGCGAACGGAGCGTTCGGCCCTCCCTGGGCTCGTCGACGTGGTCTTCAAGAACCCCGTCGTGACGGTCACGTCCGTCCGGCGTGCGCTCGACGTCTCGCAGCCGACGGCCTCGTCCCTCCTCCGCCGCGCAGAGGAGTACGGCTGGCTCCGGTCGCTGGGGCGTTCGGGCCGAGGCGGACGCGAGCGGTGGCGTGCCGACGAGATCTGGAACGCGGTCGCTGGGAGCCTCGACGAGACCTGATCCCGCCCCGCCTACGATGGACGGGTGCTGCTCGCGATCGACACCTCCGCCGGGACCTCCGTCGCCGTCGTCGACCCGGCCACCGCCCGGGCCCTCGCAACACGCGACACCGAGGACAGCCGCCGGCACGCCGAGGTGATCGGCCCGTTCCTCGCCGAGACCCTCGCCGAGGCCGGCATCACCGGTGCCGACGTCACCGGCGTCGTCGCCGGCATGGGTCCCGGCCCGTTCACCGGCCTGCGCGTCGGCATCGCCGCCGCCCGCACCTTCGCCGCCGCCGTCGGCGTCCCCGTCCTGCCGCTCGTCAGCCACGACGCCGTCGCCGCCGACCAGCGCGCCGGGGGCCTCGCCGGCCCGTTCGTCGTCCTCACGGACGCCCGCCGCCGCGAGGTCTACTGGAGCGCCTACGACGCCGACGGCGTCCGCGTGGCCGGCCCCGGACTCGCCAAGCCCACCGATCTCGACGACGCGATCCGCGCCTCCCGGCCCGAAGCGGTGGGCTGGGACCGCCTGACGGTCGCGTCCATCCCGGCCTGGAGGCTCGGCTCGCTCGCCGCAGATCGGCTCGCGTCCGGTGCGGCGTTCGACCAGGACACGCCCCTGTACCTGCGCGACCCCGACGTCACGGTGCCGGGCGCGCCGAAGCGGGTGAAGCAGTGACCCTGCCAGACGGGCTCCGCCTGCGGCGAGCACACCCGCAGGACCTCGACGACATCATGTGGCTCGAGCACGTCTCGTTCCCGACGGACGCCTGGTCGGCGTCCCAGATGTCGGGCGAGCTGTACTCACCGCACGGGTACTACGTCGTGATCGAGACGGTCGACGACGCCTCCGCGCCGCAGGTCGTCGGGTACGCCGGGCTCTCGTCGCTCGCGGGCAACCCGGTGGCCGACGTGCAGACCATCGCCGTCGCCGCGGACCAGCGCGGCAAGGGGCTCGGGCGGGTCCTGTTCACGGAGCTGCTCGACGAGGCCCGGCGCCGCGGTGTGCGCGAGGTGTTCCTCGAGGTGCGCGCGGACAACCCCGTGGCGCAGGCGATGTACACGGCGTTCGGGTTCGAGCACATCGCGACCCGGCCGCGCTACTACCAACCGGACGGCGTCGACGCGTGGGTGATGCGGGCGGAACTGCCCGGCCCGGACGGCGAGCGGTCGTCGGGCGTCGGACCCATCGGACAGGAGGCCCTCGGTGAGCGCGACTGAACCACTGGTGCTCGGCATCGAGACGAGCTGCGACGAGACGGGCGTCGGGATCGTGCGGGGGAGCACCCTGCTGGCGAACGTGATCGCCTCGAGCATGGACGAGCACGCCCGCTACGGCGGCGTCGTGCCCGAGGTCGCCGCACGGGCCCACCTGGAGGCGATGACCCCGACCCTGCACGAGGCGCTCGACCGTGCCGGCGTCACCCTCGACGAACTCGACGCCGTCGCGGTGACCGCCGGGCCGGGCCTGGCGGGGGCGCTCATGGTCGGGGTGGGGGCCGCGAAGGCGCTCGCCGTGGCCACCGGCAAGCCCCTGTACGGCGTGAACCACCTGGTCGGGCACGTCGGCGCGGACGTGCTGCGCGAGGACGGCAGTGAGATCGAGCTGCCGACGATCGCGCTGCTCGTGTCCGGCGGGCACACGTCGCTGCTGCTGGTGAAGGACCTGGTCGGCGACGTCGAACTGCTCGGCGAGACCATCGACGACGCGGCGGGCGAGGCCTTCGACAAGGTCGCCCGGTTGCTCGGCCTGCCCTACCCCGGCGGGCCGCAGATCGACCGCGCTGCGGCGGAGGGCGACCCGAAGGCGATCCGGTTCCCGCGTGGGCTGACGCTGCCGAAGGACATGGCCGCGCACCGGTACGACTTCTCGTTCTCGGGGCTCAAGACCGCCGTCGCGCGGTGGGTCGAGCGCCGCCGTGACGAGGGTCGTGAGGTACCCGTGGCCGACGTCGCCGCGAGCTTCCGCGAGGCCGTCGTCGACGTCCTGCTGACCAAGGCCCTGAACGCCTGCCGCGACACCGGCGTGGACCGGCTGCTGCTCGGTGGCGGTGTGGTCGCGAACGCCCGCCTGCGCCAGGTCGCCGAGGAGCGTTGCGCGGCCGCGGGCGTGCGGCTGCGGATCCCGCCGTTCGACCTGTGCACCGACAACGGCGCGATGATCGCCGCCGTGGGGGCCCGTCTGGTCGCCGAGGGGCACGCGCCGAGCGACCTCGGCATCGCCGCGGACTCGACCCTGCCGGTGACGACCGTCCAGGTCTGACCAGTTCTGACCCGGTCCTTCTTCGGGAGCCTGTGGGAGGATTCAACCTGGCGTCGGAGAGACCGGACGCCGAGAGGGGTGGACGGTGTCCGATCAGAACGAGTGGCCGAAGCCGGGCGAGACGCCGAACGGACCAGCGAACGGACAGCCCGACGCCACGCCCGCCCCGGACGCCCCGCAGGCTCCGGACGCACCACAGGCGCCGTCGGCCCCGGAAGCGCCACAGAACCCCTACGGCCAGCAGCAGGACCCGTACGCGGCTCCGCAGCAGCAGAACCCGTACGCGGCACCGCAGCAGCAGAACCCGTACGCGGCTCCGCAGCAGCAGAACCCGTACGCGGCACCGCAGCAGCAGAACCCGTACGCGGCACCGCAGCAGCAGAACCCGTACGCGGCACCGCAGCAGCAGTCGAACCCGTACGGTCAGCCGCAGCAGTCGAACGCGTACGGCGCCCCGCAGAACCCGTACGGCCAGCAGCAGAACCCGTACGCGCAGCCGCAGCAGCAGCCCTACGCGTCGAACCCGTACACCTACCAGCCCTACGCGCAGCGCCCGAAGACGAACGTCCTGTCGATCCTGTCGATCGTCTTCGCGTTCGGCGGCATCATCATCTGGCCGATCATCATCCTGACGAGCCCGGCCGGCGCCATCATGGGACACATCGCCCTCGGCAAGATCAAGCAGAGCGGTGAGGGCGGCCGTGGCCTCGCGCTCGCCGGGATCATCGGTGGCTGGGTCCTGACGGGCCTGTTCATCCTGATCGTCGCCCTGGTGTGGATCTCGATCGCGAACGCGTCGGACTACTCGGACTACTCCGACTACAGCTCGAACTCCGGCGCCTTCGTCAGCTGACGCTGACGCGCACGCAGCACCGCAGGCGGCCCCCGGCCGTCAGCCGACCGTGTCGGTGAGCCGCTCGCACAGGATCGCCGTGTGGCGTCCCTCCAGGCGGGTGAGCACGAGCGTGACGCGACCCGATCCGCGCAACCGCAGCCGTTTGCGGAACTGCGCCGGGTCGACGTCGACGCCGCGCTTCTTGATCTCGACGGTGCCGATGCCGTCGGCGGCGAGCCGTGCGGCCAGTCGCTTGACGTCGAGCGGCATCGTGTCGAGCACCCGGAAGCCCTGCGCGAAGGGCGTCGTGACGGCGCGGTCGGACGTGACGTAGGCGATGCCGTCGGAGAGCATGTGCCCGTCGAGGCTGCGTGCCAGGTCGCCGATCAGCCGTGCGCGGATCACGGCGCCGTCGGGCTCGTACAGGTAGGCGCCGAGCGGTCCGACCTCGGCGTCGTCGGCGTCGGCCGCTCCGGTCATCTCGGCGATGCCGTGCGCGCCGATGACGGTGGCGGCGCGGCGGATCCCGGGGCGGGCGAGGGGGCCGAACCACAGGGCGAGCTCCACGACCTCGCGGTCGACCGAGGTCCACTGTGCCTCGGCGGTGTCCGGGATCAGGTCGCGGTCGATGCCCGGTCCGAGCTTCACGCCGGTCGGCGTCGTCGTCGCCGCGGCGAACACGGTGTCGAGCGAGGGCGACCAGTCGTCCGGGTCGGCGAGCCGGCGGGTGTCCGAGTGGCCGGAGGTGCGTCGGGCGGGGTCCATCCACACGCCGTCCATCGAGGACAGGTCGAAGGACGCGGCATCACCGACTTCCACCCGCGCGTTCGGCCAGACCGCCAGGTTGTGGGTCGCGACGGCCGCGGTCACCTCGTCTCGGTCGACGGCGGTGACGTCGAGGTCGAGCGCCGCCATCGCCATCGCGTCCCCGCCGATGCCGCAGCCGAGGTCGGCGACCCGGGTGATCCCCGCGGCGGCGAAACGGCCGGCGTGCTGGGCCGCGACCTGCAGCCGGGTGGCCTGCTCGAGCCCGGCCTCGGTGAAGAGCATGCGGGACGCGAAGTCGCCGAACTTGCCGCGGGCCTTCAGCCGCAGCTTCGCCTGGGTGAGGACGGCCGCGACGAGCCGGGGATCGTGGCCCTCGGCGCGCAGCCGGGACACCACGCGGACGATCTCGCCGCCGTCGGAGACACCGGGGGTACGGTCGAGCAGGGCCATCCCGTCGGAGGTCAGCAGTGCGGTGAGTTCGGCGGCGTCCATGCGTCGATCCTCGCAGGTGCTGCGTGTTCTCCGGATCTGCTGGCACTCGGATTGACCGAGTGCCAGAGGCCCCCTAGAGTTGGCGTTGGCACTCTCCTGTGCGAAGTGCCAACCCGGTTTTCATCTGTACCGAGTCCGTACCGAGAAAGAAGAGGTCACCGTGGCCGTCAGCATCAAGCCGCTCGAGGATCGCATCGTCATCCGCCAGGTCGAGGCGGAGCAGACCACCGCTTCCGGTCTGGTCATCCCCGACACCGCGAAGGAGAAGCCCCAGGAGGGCGAGGTCGTCGCCGTGGGTCCGGGTCGCATCGACGACAACGGCAACCGCGTTCCGCTCGACGTCGCCGTGGGTGACAAGGTCATCTACTCCAAGTACGGCGGAACCGAGGTCAAGTACTCGGGCGAGGACCTGCTGGTCCTGTCGGCCCGCGACGTCCTCGCGGTCGTCGTCAACTGACACCAGTTCTCCTCTCGGACGCCCCGTCCGGCCTGTCGGCCGGCGGGGCGTCCGTGCGTTGTGCGCCTACCCTTCGAGCAGTCGTACGACGGTTCGTGCCGACCGGGAGGCCCGTGGTCCGTCCGGCACGTCGGCGATCGTTCCTAGGATGGTTCCGTGAGTGAACCGAGTCCGGCGCGACCCGTCCGCAGCGAGGCATCCGTCGGCGTGGTGCAGGCCATCGTGGCCTACGGGCTCTGGGGACTGATGCCCCTGCTGTTCGCGGCCATGGCCCCCGCGGCGGCGTTCGAGATCGTGTCGTGGCGGATCGTGTTCGGCCTGGTGTTCTGCGCGGTCGCGATCGCCGTCACCCGGTCGTGGCTCCGGACCCGCACCCTGATGGCCCAGCGCCGCGTGATGCTCGTGATGGGGCTCGCCGCCGTCCTGATCCTGGTCAACTGGACCGTCTACGTCCTCGCGACGACCACCGGCCACACCGTCGAGGCGGCGCTCGGCTACTTCATCAACCCGCTCGTCACGATCGCGCTCGGCGTCGTGGTCCTGCGCGAACGCCTGCGTCCGGCGCAGTGGGCAGCCGTCGGGCTGAGCGTCGTGGCGGTCGTCGTCATCGCGATCGGCTACGGGCAGATGCCGTGGATCTCGCTGGCCCTGGCGTTCTCGTTCGGGCTGTACGGCCTGGTGAAGAAGCGGGTCGGCGGCACCGTGGACGCCCTGAGCGGCCTGACGATCGAGACCGTGTGGCTGCTGCCGATCGCAGTCGTGGCGCTGGTGGTGCTCGGTGTGACCGGGCTCGGCGGCGGGGTGACGTTCACGAGCGAGGGCTGGGGACACGTGGTCATCACCGTGCTGACCGGGCCGGCGACCGCGGTGCCGCTGCTGCTCTTCGCGTCGTCGGCCCGTCGGGTGAGCCTGTCGACCCTCGGCCTGACCCAGTACCTGGCGCCGGTGATGCAGCTGCTCGTCGGAGTGCTGGTGCAGCACGAGGAGATGTCAGCGGGCCGCTGGTTCGGCTTCGGCATCGTGTGGCTCGCGCTCGTGGTGCTGACGGCGGACTCGTTCGCCGCCGCACGGGCGTCCCGTCGCCGGGCGCTCGCACCCGCCGCGGCCGAGCCGGTCTGAACCACGCCCCACGGGCCTCCAGGGCCGCTCGTCGGTCCGTCCTGCGAAGGCGACACATCTTGCCGGTCGTCCCCGACACCAAAGCGAAAGCGACAGTCCCCCGCGGAAGTTCCGGGGGGGACCGTCGCTTTCGCGAGCGGTGCTGGGCTGTGCCCTACTTCTTCACCGCACCCTGGATGGCGCTCTGGTAGACAGGCTTGTTGTCGCCGTCGAACTTGTAGATGCCGATGTAGGCGCTCGACGGGTCGTTGTTGTCGTCGAACGGACCGATGCCGGACGGGCCGGTGTAGTGGATGTCCTTGCCGTCGTCCAGGAGCGTCTTGCACTCCTTGAACGTCGCGCACTCGGTGCCGCCGTCAGCACCCGACACCGCAGCCATGTTGGCCTGGATCGTGCCGGAGTCGGTGCCCTTGCCCTTCACCGCGGCGAGGGCGGCGAGGACGGTGGCGTCATAGGACTCCGCCGCGTACGAGTAGTCGGCGAGCGTCTTGCCCGACGAGTCCTTGTAGAAGGCGGCGAGCTGCTTCTTGAAGTCGTCCTTCGGCGAGGCACCGGGGATGGTGCCCTGCGCGCCACTGAGGGTGCCCTTGTCGAAGTCCTTCGAGTAGTCCGCCGTGTTGCCGTCGGACATGTAGATCTTCGCTTCGTTCCCCTGGGAGACGAGCTCCGGGATGATCGACTTCGTCTCGTCGAAGGCGAGGACGACGATCGCGTCGGGCTTCGCGGCCAGGGCAGCGGTCACCTCGGACGAGAAGGTGGTCTGGCCGGGCGGGAACTCCTGGCCCTCACCCTTGGCGCCGTAGACGACCTGACCGCCCGAGGCCTCGACCGCAGCCTGCACCGAGTTGCGGAGGCCGGTGCCGTACGTGTCGTTGAAGACCAGGAAGGCGACCTTCGCGTTGCCGTCACCGGTCACGAGCTGGCCGAGCGCGGAACCCTGCACCGAGTCCGGCGGTGCGGTCCGGTAGTAGTACGACGAGTAGCCGGAGAGGTCGGACGCGGTGTTCGCGGGCGAGATCTCGACGATGCAGTTGCTCGTCAGCTGGTCGATGACGTTCAACGTGACGGACGAGGACTCGGCGCCGATCGCGACCGGGACCTTCGCGTTGACGAGCTTCGTCGCGGCGGAGCTCGACACGGTCATGTCGTTGCTGTCACCGGAGTCGGTCGCCGGGTCGATCGTGACGTCCTTGTCGAGGACGCCGCCCGCGGCGTTGATGTCCTTGACGGCCAGGCCGACGCCGGACTCGGCCGGCGGGTTGAGGTAGGCCAGCGAACCGGTCAGGGGCAGGATCGTGCCGATCTTCAGCGCGTCCGTGCCGGGGGTGTCCGGGGCCTTGCAGCTGGCGGCGGGATCCTTCTTCGCATCGCTCGACGCCGAGCTCGAGGGGGAAGCACTGCCGGTGGTGGAACACGCGGCGAGGAGGACGGCTGCTGCGCCCGCCAACGCCAGTGCCGCGGTGGCACGGGTGGTTCTGATCATCCGTGGAGCCCTTTCTCTGCGCGGAGGCTGTGCCGCTTCGGGTGAATGCGACGCCTCCACTGGATGTCGAGAAACGTAGGGTCCATGTGTTTCGCCCGTGTGACGGGGCGGTACGCAAAGGTGTTTCGTTACCGAGCCGTGACGTTCCTGTGCGCGGGGACAGGGATAGGCCCGTTCGTGACGGTGCCGGGGTGGCGACCCGACCTGCGCCAGGCGGATGGTCCGGCACAGCGTCCGGGAGGCCGGCGTACGTTCCGCCGCATGAGTGACTTCCAGCCCACCAAAGCCATCGTCACCGGCTCCGAATCCGGGATCGGCCGTGCGACCGCCGTCGCACTCGCCGAAGCCGGCATGGACGTCGGCATCACCTACCTGTCTGAGCCCGACCGGGCCGAGGAGACCGCGGAAGAGGTCCGGAAGACCGGCCGCCAGGCCTTCGTCGAGCAGATCGACGTCTCCGACCTCGCCGGCGCGGCCGCCGTCATCGACCGCCTGGTCTCCCAGCTGGGCGGCGTCGACGTCTTCGTGGCCGACGCCGGCACGGGCGACAACGCGCCGTTCCTCGAGATGACCCTCGACCAGTGGCGCCACACCGTCTCGACCGACCTCGACGGGGCCTTCGTCACGATGCAGGCCGCGGCGAAGCACATGGTGCAGGCGGGCACCGGCGGCCGGATCATCGGCATCACGAGCGTGCACGAGCACCAGCCCCGCTACGGCTCGAGCGCCTACGACGCCGCGAAGCACGGTCTCGGCGGCCTGCTGAAGACCATGGCGATCGAGCTCGCCGAGCACGGCATCACCGTGAACGCCGTCGCCCCCGGCGAGATCGCCACCCGGATGACGGGCGCCGAGGACGAGGACCCGCACACCATCGACCGCCCCGGGGTGCCGCTCGGCCGTCCGGGCAACGCGTGGGAGATCGCGGCCGCCGTGGCGTTCCTGGCGTCGCGGGCGTCGTCCTACATCACGGGGGTGTCCCTGCCGGTGGACGGCGGGATGCTGCAGATGGGCCCCCACGGCGGCTCGCACATCACGTCGAACGACTGGCGTTCGGCGTAACGGCTCGGCTGGCGGTCCGGTCAGCCGGCCGGCCGGCGGGCTGATCAGCAGGCCGGCCAGCGGGCTGATCAGCTCTGCTGGGCGGCGGGCTGGTCAGCTCGGCTGGTCGGCTTCCTCGTCGAGTTCGGCCCGGGACCGCAGGACGCAGAACTCGTTGCCCTCCGGGTCGGCGAAGACCACCCATCCGCCGTCCGGGTGGCGCAGATCGGCGAGCTCCACGGCACCGATGCCGCGGAGCCGCTCGACCTCTTCGTCGCGGGTGCGGTCGGTGGGACGGAGGTCGAAGTGGATCCGGTTCTTCACGGTCTTCGCCTCCGGCACCTGGATGAAGAGCACCGTGTGCGATCGGTCGGGCGCCGTGATCTCGCACTCCTCGTGCCCGGGGGCGTTCGGGTCGTCGGGCAGGTCGACGTACCCGAGCACCTGCTTCCACCACTCGGACTGGGCGTAGGCGTCGCGGGAGTCGATGGTGGTGTGTGAGACGGCGCTGACCATGCCGTGACACTACCGCCGCGGAACGCAGGTGCGGGGGTTCGCGCGGTGGACGATGCGGGAGGCATCGGATGCACGAGCGCGGGCT
>NZ_QKLE01000016.1:0-73399 GCF_003224275.1 Curtobacterium sp. MCSS17_011
CCGAGGACGAGGGCGCCGGTCGTGGCGAGGGTGATGGAGGTCTTGAGGCTCGTACGCATCGTGATCAGTCCTTTGCTCTGGGGCGCTCCGGCCGGTGGCCGAACGTGCACGCTGTGTGCACGCTTGCTGTGAGCAAGCTGCAGCCCGGCCAACTGTGACCGGAGAGCGCCCTGGGCTTTTGCCCTGTGCAAGTGATTCGGCACCCCCGCCCGAACGGTTTGGGACGAGTTTCCTGAGGTGCTGCAACCCGCTGTTTCGTACCGTGTACCCATGGCTCCAGCACACATCTCCACCACCGACCGGCTCCGGGCGGTCGACGCCTGGTGGCGCGCCGCCAACTACCTGACGGTCGGGCAGATCTACCTGCTGGACAACCCGCTGCTCACCAGGCCGATCGAACCGGACGACGTCAAGCCGCGTCTGCTCGGCCACTGGGGCACATCGCCGGCACTGAACCTCGTGTACGCGCACTGCAACGCGCTGATCACGGAGACCGGTCGCGAGTTCCTGTACATCTGCGGCCCGGGGCACGGCGGCCCGGCGATGAACGCGAACGCCTGGCTGGACGGCACGTGGAACGAGCTGTACCAGGACACCGACCTGCAGCGGTTCTTCCGCCAGTTCTCGTTCCCCGGCGGCATCCCCTCACACGCCGCCCCGGAGACCCCCGGCTCCATCAACGAGGGCGGTGAGCTCGGCTACTCGCTGTCGCACGCCTACGGTGCGGCGCTCGACAACCCGGACCTCGTCGTCGCGTGCGTGGTCGGTGACGGTGAAGCCGAGACCGGTCCGCTCGCCGGGTCGTGGCAGGCGCACACGTTCCTCGACCCGGTCTCCGACGGAGCCGTCCTGCCGATCCTCAACCTCAACGGTTGGAAGATCGCGAACCCGACCGTTCTGGCCCGCATCCCCGACGAGGACCTCACCGCGTACTTCCGCGGGCTCGGCTACGACCCGATCGTGGTCGACTCCCGACGCGTCGACGACGACCCGTACGCGGTCCACGCCCTGTTCGACGGTGCCCTGCGACGCGCCCTCGCCGGCATCGACGACATCCAGGCCGCCGCACGCGCCCAGGCCGCCCGTGCCGCCGCGGGGCAGCCCGCCGGCGCCACGGACCTGCGTCCGCGCTGGCCGATGATCGTGCTGCGCACCCCGAAGGGCTGGACCGGCCCGAAGGAGGTCGACGGCGAGCAGGTCGAGGGGACCTTCCGCGCCCACCAGGTGCCGCTGCCCGCGGTACGCGAGGACGACGGTCACCGTGCCCAGCTCGAGGAGTGGATGCGCTCGTACCGTCCGGAGGAGCTCTTCGACGAGGACGGCCACCCGGTCGGCATCATGACCACGATCCGCCCGACCGGTGACGGGCGGATGAGCGCCACGCCGCACGGCAACGGCGGTCGGATCCGGACCGCGCTCGACCGGCCGCCGCTCGAGCCGTACGCGGCCGAGGCCGGTTCGACGGCTTCGGCGACGGGCACGCTCGGCCCCTGGCTCGCCGCGCTCATCGAGAAGAACCCCTCGAACTTCCGGCTGTTCGGTCCGGACGAGACGATCTCGAACAAGCTCGACGCCGTGTTCGACGTGACCTCGCGCGTGTGGCGGGCCCAGCGCGCTGCCGGCGACGAGCACCTCGCCGCACGCGGGCGGGTCACCGAGGTCCTGTCCGAGCACCTGCTCGAGGGAATGCTCGAGGGCTACGTGCTGTCCGGTCGGCACGGGATGCTCAACACCTACGAGGCGTTCGCCCACATCATCGACTCGATGGTCGGGCAGTACGCCAAGTGGCTGGAGTCCTCGACCGACATCGACTGGCGCGTCCCGGTCTCCAACCTGTCGCTGCTGCTGTCGTCGCACGTCTGGCGACAGGACCACAACGGGTTCTCCCATCAGGACCCCGGGTTCCTCGACGTCGTCGCGTCGAAACAGCAGGACCTCGTCCGGATCAAGCTGCCGGCCGACGCCAACACGCTGCTCGCCGTCGCCGCGCACGCGATGGAGACCACGGACCGCATCGAGGTGATCGTCGCGGGCAAGCACCCGGAACCGGTCTTCCTGTCCCTCGACGACGCGGTCGCGCACGTGGAGGCCGGACTCGGCGTCTGGGACTTCGCCGGCACCGAGCAGGCCGTCGGGAAGGTCGACGTCGTGCTCGCCTGCGCCGGTGACGTCCCCACGGTCGAGGCGATCGCCGCCACCGACATCATCCGGAAGCACGCTCCCGGCGTCGGGGTCCGCGTGCTCAACGTCGTCGACCTGCTGGCGCTCGGCGACCCGCGCAAGCACGAGCACCCGATCCCGGACGAGCAGTACGACGCGCTCTTCCTGCCCGGCACGCCCACGGTCTTCGCGTTCCACGGGTACCCGACCCTCGTGCACCAGCTGACGTACCGCCGGAACGGACACGACGACCTGCACGTGCACGGGTTCCTCGAGCAGGGCACGACGACCTCGCCGTTCGACATGCTCATGCGCAACGAGATGGACCGCTTCGCCCTGGCCCACGACGCCCTGACGCGGGTGGACGCCGAGGTGCACGCCGACCTGCTCACGAAGCTGTCCGAGGCGCGTGACGCTGCACGGACGTTCGCGTACACGAGGGGCGAGGACCACCCGTCGCTCGCCGGCTGGGAGTTCGCGGGCTGGCCGCAGGACGAGCCGGCCAGCGGCGGCACCGGCGGCGACCCGGGTGCGGGCGAGACCGAGGCGGCTGCGCCCGGCAACTGACGCGTTCCTCCACAGGCCCGGAGGCCCGGAGCACCTTCCACAGGACCGGTCACGCCCGCCGCGTGGCCGGTTCCGTGCTGTCAGGGTTCCGGCATGGACATCGGCTGGATCAGCGCGCTCGTGTCGGTCACGAGCGCGTCCGTCGCGCTGGGCGCGCTCGTCGCCTCGGTGCTCGAGGGGCGCGCAGCACGGCGAAATGCAGAGTTCTCGGTGCACCGCGACCTGTGGTGGCAGCGTTGGTCATAGGTCGCCGACCGGGCGACCTCGGACGACGAAGGAGAGCGCGCGGCTGCCGGTGTGATGTCCGCTGCGCTGGTGACCCGCAGTTGGACGACCGCTGACGACCGCTGGGTCGGCCAGGCACTCGACGACCTGACCGCAGCGACGAACGAAGGAGCGAACGATGATCTCGAAGCTGAGTGACAAGGACTTCAAGCGCTGGCTCGACGGACGCGAACTGACGACGCCCGCACTGCTGGCAGACCCGCACTACGGTCCCATGATGCGGGCGAAGGGCGCCGAGGAAGAACTCCGCCAGGCGCGGATCGAATGGCGCGAACGGCAGGAGCGCGCCCGGGCGCGGAAGCTCAAGGACGAGGCGTCCTTCGGCGAGAGCTGAACCGATGCCCTGCGAGCCTGCCACGCTGGGACCGTGACCGAACTCGTCATCCCGGCCCCGAGCCTCCCGACCGTGCCCACGACGACGGGCGCGCGTTTCCCCGTCCGCCGCGTGTTCTGCGTCGGCCGGAACTACGCCGCTCACGCGCGCGAGATGGGCCACGACCCGGACCGCGAGCCGCCGTTCTTCTTCACCAAGCCGGCCTATGCGGTCGTGGTCGACGGCGCCGACACCCCGTACCCGCCGCTGACGCAGCAACTGGAGCACGAGGTCGAGCTCGTCGTCGCGATCGGCACCGGCGGCACGGACATCGCCGTCGGCGACGCCCTCGCACACGTCTGGGGGTACGCCGTCGGGATCGACCTCACCCGCCGCGACCTGCAGGCCGAGGCGAAGCGACTCGGGCGACCGTGGGACACGGCCAAGGGCTTCGACGCCTCGGCACCGATCGGGGCGCTCACCCCGGCGGCCGAGGTCGACCCGACCAGCGGCGCGATCGAGCTGGCGGTGGACGGGGGACTCCGGCAGTCGGGCGACCTGGCCGACCAGATCTGGTCGGTCGCGGAGACGATCGCGGCCCTGTCACGGTCCGTGGCGCTCGCGCCCGGCGACCTCGTGATGACCGGTACTCCTGAGGGTGTCGGCGTGCTGGAACGCGGCGCCGTGCTCGTCGGCACGATCGCCGGCGTCGGCGAGGTCCGGACCCGGATCGTCTGAAGCACGTGTCGGCGATGTGTCGACGGGCTGGGAGCGTTCGCAGGCAGCACGGGTAAGTCTTGGGCATCGTCGCGGGTGGGGCCTGCGACGGACACGAGGCGGCGCATCGCGACGGGGCGACGCGGACACCTCGGGACTGCCGGAGGTACCACCGTGCTGGAACACGATCTGCTCGCCACGTCCTGGACGTGGGCGGGCGACGAGAGCGTCCGCGACCGCGTGCACGCCGTCGGTGCCGCGGGGTTCGCGGGCCTGTCGCTGTCCCTCGACGACCTGCACGAGGTCCGTGCGACGACGGGCTTCGCCGAACTGCGCCGCATGCTCGACGCCGCCGGCATCGTCTGGGTCCAGCTCGGACCGCTCGACCGGTGGTGGACGTGCACGAGCCGCACGCAGGACGAGGACGCCGACCGCGGGGTCGTGCTCGAGGCCGCGGCGACGCTGAGCGCCTGGCAGGTGGTGGCGCGCGCCGACACCTCGTTGGCCGGAGCCTCCCCCGCGACGATGGCCGACGACTGGGTCGTGCTCGCCGACCAGGCCGAGGCCGTCGGAGCGCAGCTCGTGCTCGAACAGGAACCATGGTCGAAACTGCCCACGATCGAACGGGCCTCCCGCTTCGTCGCCGCTGCCGGACACCCCAACGGCGGCCTGCTCATCGACGCCATGCACGCGCTCCGCGGCGGTTCCACCCTGGCGTCCATCCGGCAGGGCGTCGCACCGGGGGTCCTCGCAGCCGTGGAACTGAGCGACGGACTGCTGCACACACCGAGCGGGATGACCCTCGCCGAGGAGTCCCGGACGGCCCGGTACCTGCCCGGCGCCGGAGCGTGGGACCTGCCCGGCTTCGTGCGGACCGTGCGCGAGCTCGGGTTCGACGAGCCGTGGGGCGTCGAGGTCCGGACCCCGGCGCACCGGGCGATGCCCGTCCGCGATGCGCTCCGGACCGCTGTCGCCGCCACCCGTGCGGTGCTCGACGCCGCCGACGCGTTCGGCGCGCCGGCCGCCCCGGCGATGCCCTCAACACCAGCACCGACGTCCGCGGTGGACTTCGAGCCACCGCACATCGGCCGGCACGACCCGACGCACGGTGTCCGCCGTCGGGACGCCGGCACAGGGACGCCCGCGTAGATTCCTGGGCATGACCGATCAGGCAGCACACGACGACGACCTGCTCCGCCGTTCCCAGGAGTCCATCGACGAAGCCAAGGCCGCCGCGGCCGAGGTGGTCGAGCCGGAAGAGGACGAGCTCATCGAGGAAGACGCGCCCGTGGCCGACCACGCGGTGCCCGCCGACGGCCCCGCACCAGCGGCCTGACCCCGTCCTGATCCGACGGGATCCCCCCGGATCGACGACATCGCCGGGCGACTATCGAGGTCGCCCGGCGATTCTTCTTGCCGCTCGTGTGACGATCCGGCCACTCGGCACGTCTCACCAGTGGACCCACCGGTTGCGCTGCGGCGAGCCCGGTGCGGGGCTTCGTGGTCGGTCTCCCTGAACCGGCTGGTCACGTGCCTCGGCGACGGTCCGTGCGCTCCCTGATCCAGCGTGCGGGCCGTCGGGCCCGTCGAGCGGTCAGGTGTACAGGCCGTCCCGGTCAGGCATCCAGGCCGTCCCGGTCAGTCGTCGTCCTCGTCGGCGAGGAAGTCCGCGTACCGGACCTCGGTCTCCGTGGTGCCGCTACCCGGTTCGACGGTCCGTTGCGACAGGTCGTCCCCCGTGATCGCGACGCGTTCTGCGGCCGTGTAGGGCGGCAGGTACTTGCTCGAGTTCATCCTCGAAGCCCCCTTCGTCCCGGCGAACGTAACAGCCGATGGCCGATCGTGGCCAGCGGTGCCGATACTGTCCCCCGCGCAGACTCGGTACGGGGGACGGATGTTCGCCAGTGGCGGACCCCATGCGCACGCATGCGGGGCCGAGCCCGAAGCGCGGGTCAGGTCTCCCGCACGACGTCGTCCGGGTCCTTGTCCACCCGCCACCCGCGCCAGGACGGCTGCCGGAGCCGTCCGTCGCCGGTCCACTCGGCGAACTCGACCTCGCCGACGCGCTTCGGCGTGACCCAGTGCGCATCCCGCGCGTCAGGTCGAGGGACGTCGACGAACGGCGGGGTCTTCCGTTCCAGCGGTGCGAGGACAGCGGCGATCTCGTCGAGGTCGCGGTCACGGAACCCGGTGCCGACCTTGCCCACGTACTCCAGCCCGTCAGGGCCGGGCACCCCGAGCAACAGCGACCCGATCCCGTCGGCACGCCGCCCGCTGCCCGGCTTCCAGCCACCGACGACGACTTCCTGCGTGGCGTGGTGCTTGAGCTTCAGCCAGGCCTCGGACCGCCGGCCCTCGGCGTACTTCGACGACCGCTTCTTCGCGACCACGCCCTCGAGGCCCTGCTCGCGCGATGCAGCCAGCACCGCGTCGAGGTCGCCCTGCGCCGCCTGCGGCACGTCGATCGCACCGCCGGGTTCCACGACCGTCTCGAGTGCCTGCCGCCGGGCGTCGTAGCCGAGCCGCGTGAGCTCGTGCCCGTCCGCCTCGAGCACGTCGAACAGCAGGAACCGCACGGGCGTCGTCTCCTGCGCGCTCCGGACCTCGCGCGCCTTCGTCAGGCCCATGCGGTTCTGGAGCAGCTGGAACGAGGGTCGGCCACGATCGTCGACGGCCACGATCTCACCGTCGAACACGCCGTCCACGCCGGCCCGCTCGCCCAGTTCCTGCAGCTCGGGGTACTGGGCCGTCAGGTCGTTGTCGTTGCGGCTGCGCAGGGTCACCGACCCGTCGCGGACCGTCGCCAGCGCGCGCACCCCGTCCCACTTCATCTCGAAGGCCCAGTCGGCGGGGTCCAGCCGAGGCTCGCCCTTGGCCAGGGTCGCCTGCATCGTCCGGCGCTCCGATGGCCGGGTCTCGGCGTCCGCGGCCCCGCTGATCCGTCGCTGCCCGGCGCGGTGTGCATCGCCGTGCCCGTCCGACGGCCGGTCCGCCCGTCGCGCGACCGCCGGCCCGGCAGAGCCGCCGCCGTCCGCCAGCCGTTCGGGTTGCTCCTTCGTGCGGTGGATGAGCCAGTTCTTCTCGTCACCACCGCCCCGGCCTCGGGTGTGCAACAGCGCGAGGCGGCGAGCGCCACCGGCCCGACCGTGCAGGGTGACGATGACCTCCTGCCCCTCGCGCCACTTCTCGAGCTCGTAGGTGCCGTCGTCCCAGATCGTGACGGTGCCGCCGCCGTACTCGTCCTTCGGGATCGTGCCCTCGAACGAGCCGTACTCGAGCGGGTGGTCCTCGGTCTGCACGGCCAGGTGGTTCTTGCCGGGGTCGGTGGGTTCACCCTTCGGCAGGGCCCAGCTCACCAGCACCCCGTCGTGTTCGAGCCGGAAGTCGTAGTGGTCGCGGGTGGCGTGGTGCTCCTGGATGACGAAGGTCGGTGTGCCGTCCTTCCGCACGGTGGGTGCGCCTTCGGGCACGGGCTCCGGCGTCTTCGAGGCGTCCCGCTTCGCCCGGTAGGCGGCGAGCCGGTCACGTGCGGGCTGCTCGGCGTCGTTCGCGCGCTCGGTCCGGTCGCTGTCCCAGTGACCGTGGTCGTCACGCCCGACCGCCAGTGAGGCGGAGGCGACCGGGTGCAGGAAGTCCCCACGGGCCTCCAGCCGTTCGAGGACCTCGTCCAACGTGAGCTGCGCGAGCCCACGTTCCTCGAGCTCCTTCCAGGTGCGGGGCGCTGCGACCGTCGGCCGCTCGCGGCCGCGCAGCGAGTACGGGGCGATGGTCGTCTTGTTGCCGTTGTTCTGCGACCAGTCGACGAAGACCTTGCCCTTCCGCTCGGCACGGCTCATCGACGACAGCACCAGGTCCGGCAGGTCCGTCTCGAGGGCCTTGGCCAGCTCGTGGGCGACGTCGGAGACCTGCGCGGTCGTGGCTTTGCCGTCGAGGGCCGCGTACAGGTGGATGCCCTTGGAGCCGGACGTCACCGGGTACGGGTCGAGCCCCATGCCGTGCAGGATCTCGCGCGCGGCCACGGCGACCTCGACGCACTCGGGCAGCCCGACGCCGTCGCCCGGGTCGAGGTCGAGGACGAGCCGGTCCGGGTTCTGCTGCGCGCCCCGGGGACCGAACCGCCACTGCGGGACGTGCAGTTCGAGCGCGGCCTGCTGCGCCATCCACACCAGGGTCGGCAGGTCATCGACGATCGGGTACTCGTTGTCGTGCTCCGAGTGGTGGATGGTGTGGTGCCGCACCCAGTCGGGGGCCGAGTCGGGCAGGTTCTTCTCGAAGAAGACCTTGCCCTCGACACCGTTTGCCCAGCGCTTGCGGGTCACGGGACGGTCCTTGATGTGCGGGATCATCCACGGCGCGACCCGCTCGTAGTACTCGATCACCCGACCCTTCGTGGTGCCGGTCTCGGGGTAGAGCACCTTGTCGGTGTTCGTGAGCGCGAGCCGCCGGTCCCCGACGAGGACGACGGTCTTGCGCGAGGCGGGACTCACAGCGCCACCCCGGTCGCTCCCGCCACCGTCAGGGTCGTGCCGGACGTGTACGACGACTCGGGCCCGGCCAGGTAGACGTAGGCGCTGCCGAGCTCGACCGGCTGAGCAGGACGGCCGAACGGGGTGTCCTGGCCGTAGGCGGCGATCTCGTCGCCCGGGTAGCTGATCGGCTGCAGGGGCGTCCACACCGGCCCGGGCACCACCGTGTTGGCCCGGATGCCCTTGCTCGCGAGCTGCCGCGCGAGCCCGTTCGTGTACGTGATGATCGCCGCCTTCGTCGCGGCGTAGTCGATCATGCGGTCCTGCGGCTGGTACGCGGACACCGAGCTGGTCGTGACGATCGAGCTCCCCGGTGCCATGTGCGGGACGGCCGCGCGGACGAGCCAGAACAGCGAGTACAGGTTGACCTTCATCGTGCGGTCGAAGTCCTCGGTGGTCTGCTCCGTGACGTCCTCGTGCACCTGCTGGTGCCCCGCGACCAGCACGAGCGCGTCCAGGCCACCGAGTTCGCTGACGGCGTCCTGCACCAGGACGTCACAGAAGGCTTCGTCCGTCAGGTCACCGGGCAGCAGCACCGCCTTGCGCCCGAGGTCACCGATGACGTCGCGGACCTGTTCGAGGTCCTCGCGTTCCTCGGGCAGGGCGTTCAGGGCGACGTCGGCGCCCTCCTTCGCCATCGCGATCGCCGCAGCGCGACCGATGCCCGAATCGGCCCCCGTGACGAGCAGGCGGTACCCACGCATCCGCCCGGTGCCGAGGTAGCTCGTCTCCCCGTGGTCCGGGGCGGGGTCCATCGCACTCGCCAACCCGGACCCCTGCTGGGTCTGCGCGGGGAACGGCGGACGGGGGAACTGGTCGCGCGGGTCCTGCTTGTCGAGCTGGCTCATGGGCCCATCGTGCTCGTGCCGGCCGCGCGGCGGTCCAGCGAACCAGGCATCCGTGGAACGATCCTCCGGGCGCCCGACCTGTGGAGGAGCCGTCTGCTCCGGGCACGGACGCGTACGGGCGGGCATCATGTGCCCATGAGGTCGATCTGGAAGGGCTCCATCGCGTTCGGGCTCGTCAACGTGCCCATCAAGGTCTACGCGGCCACCGAGACGCACGACGTGTCCCTGCACCAGGTCCACGACGAGGACAAGGGGCGCATCCGCTACAAGCGGGTGTGCGAGTTCGGCCACGAGGTCGAGTACGCCGACATCCAGCGCGCCTACGACGACGGCGACAAGACCGTGGTGCTCACGGCGGACGACTTCAAGCAGCTCCCCGAGGAGCAGTCGCACGAGGTCGAGGTGCTCGAGTTCGTGCCCGTCGAGCAGGTCGACCCGATGATGTTCGAGAAGACCTACTACCTGGAGCCCGACTCGCGCTCCCCGAAGGCGTACGTGCTGCTGCGCGAGACCCTGGCGAAGACCGACCGGCTCGCGATCGTGCAGTTCACCCTGCGCCAGAAGACCCGGCTCGGGGTACTCCGAGTGCACGACGAGGTCATCCTGCTGCAGGGACTGCTCTGGGGCGACGAGGTCCGCGCGGCCGACTTCAAGACGCTCGACACGTCGGTGAAGGTCAGCGCCAACGAGCTGAAGATGTCGTCATCGCTGGTCGAGAGCATGTCCACCGACTTCGACCCCGACCGCTACACCGACTCCTACCAGGAGGAGCTGCAGCAACTGATCGACGCCAAGCTCGAGGCCGGCGACGACATCGACACCGAGAAGACGTTCGGCGAACAGGCCGACGAGGACGACGACGAGGGCGGTGACGTACTCGACCTGATGGCCGCCCTGCGTGCGTCCGTCGACAAGAAGCGGACAGGAGGCGCGGGGTCGCGTTCGTCGTCGACCGCACGGTCGTCGTCGGGTTCTGGCTCGGGCACGTCCGGCTCCGGCAGGAAGGCGCCGTCGAAGAAGGCGCCAGCCAAGAAGGCTGCCGAGAGCACGACCGAGAAGGCCCCCGCGAAGACGGCACCGAAGAAGGCACCGGCGAAGAAGGCACCAGCCAAGAAGCCCGCCGCGAAGAAGCAGGCGAGCTGACCGCTCCGGGGGTCGTCCCGTTCCTCGCGTCGGAGGACCCGTTCAGCCGGACGACGAACGCTCGTGCTCGTGGTCGGCGTTCCGCTCGGTCCGGCGCAACCCGAACGGCAGGGCGGTCCAGAGTGCCGCCGTCGCCACGAACACCGCGACCCCGCCGATCACACCGCCCGCACCGCCGAGCACCACGTCGAACACGAAGTAGACCGTTCCCGAGAAGAGCAGCGCACTCGCGATGAGTGCGGCGAGCAGGATGACGTTGCCGGCGCGGACCAGGTCGTGCTTCTGACGCTGGCGGAACACCAGCCGGTGCGTCGCCACGGCGGACAGCGCCACCACGGTGACGACGACCGCCAGGACGACCAGGACGAGGTAGACCGTCTCCTGCCGGTCGGACAGGTCCGTGAACCGCTGCTGGAACGGCAGCGTCAGCAGGAACCCGGCGAGGATCTGCGTCCCGGTCTGCACGATCCGGAGCTCCTGCTGGATGTCGGCCCAGTTCCGGTCCCACCGTTCCGTCGGCGTCTCGTGCCGACCCCGCTCGGTCTCGCTCATACCGCGAACCTACCCACTGGCGCGCCGACGACTGACGAGCTGCGACACGAGCCGGTAACACCGATCGGGGACACTGGTCGGATGACTCCACAAGAGCCTGGGAGCCTGCAGTCGTCATCCGAGACCGCAGGCCCACCCGTCACCGTCTCCATCACCCGTCTGGTCGAACCGGACCGGATCCCCGAGGTGACCCGCTGGGTCCAGTCCGGGGTGAACCTGGCGAACCGCTACCCCGGCTTCCTCGGCTCCGGGTGGGTGCGTTCCCGGGCGCAGTCCCGCGAGTGGCACATGCTCTACCGGTTCGCCGACCACGACTCCCTGGCCACGTGGGAGAACTCCGACGACCGGCTGCGCTGGCTCGACCTGGGCCGTGACCTGGTGGTGGAGTCCCGCGTCGAGAAGCGCACCGGCATCGAGGGGTGGTTCGACGTCCCGCAGGACGCCCCGGCCTCGAGCGCTCCCCCGCGGTGGAAGCAGTCCGTGAGCATCTGGCTCGGCTTCTTCCCGGTGAACCTCGCGTTCACGTACCTGATGGCCTGGCTCGTCCCCGCGTTCGCGCACGTCGCGATCCTGCCCCGCGTGCTCATCACGACGGTCGTGCTCACGCCGATCATGACGTTCTGGGTGCTGCCGTTCGTGACGAAGCTGATCCGTCCGTGGCTGCTCGCACCGCCGAGGCAGCGACGGCAGCCGGACCGGCAGCCGGACCGGCAGCCGCGCGGTTAGACCGACCGGCTGTCACGGAGTCCCGAGCACCGACAGCTGGTCGAGCCGCTCGAGGATGACGCCCTCGCGCAGCGCCCACGGGCAGATCTCGAGGGCCGGCAGGTCGAAGATGTCCAGGCACGCCTCGGCCACGAGCGCCCCGGGCACGACCTGGTGCGCCCGGCTCGCCGAGACCCCCGGCAGCGCCGTGAGCTCGTCGACCGACATCGTGAGCAGCCCGGGCAGTCGCTGCCGCAGCACGTCGCCGTCGAGGGCACGTGGCACCAGCGGCCCGGCGGCGGACGGCGCGGCGCCGCAGATGCGGGCGATCGACCGGAACGTCTTCGACGTCGCCACGGCGCGGTCCGGTCGCCCCGCGCGGAGCAGCAGCCCGGCGTCCCGGGCGATCTCGACGCGGATCTCGTGCCGGATCCGACGGACGTCGTCGTCGGACGGGGTACCGGCGGCGAAGTACGAGCGCGCCAGACGTGCGGCGCCGATCGGCATCGACCACGCGACGTCCGGTGCCTCGTCGGCGCCGCCTGCGATCTCGAGCGAGCCACCGCCGATGTCGAAGACCGCCAGTCGGCCGGCCGACCACCCGAACCAACGGCGCACGGCCAGGAACGTCAGCCGCGCCTCGTCGGAGCCGGACAGGACAGCCAGCTCGACCCCGGTGGACGACTCGACGTGGGCGAGCACGGCCTCGGAGTTGCCGGCGTCGCGCACCGCCGAGGTGGCGAACGCGAGCATGTCCTCGCAGCCGCGCTCCTCGGCGACGCGGACGGCGTCGGCGACGAACGATGTCAGCGCGTCGATGCCCTGCTGCGTCACCGCGCCCGAGGCGTCCAGGTGCTCGGCCAGCCGCAGCGGCTGCTTGAACGACGACGCCGGCAGTGGCGCGGCTCCGCCGTGCGCGTCCACCACGAGCAAGTGGCCGGTGTTGGACCCGATGTCGAGGACTCCCACGCGCATGCGTGCAAGATACCGGTCTGCACCGGCATGGGCCGACGGGAGGCCGCCCTACGCCCGCAGGAACGCCTCCAGCGCGGCGGTGGTCGGGTACGAGGCCTGAGCGCCCGGCTTGGTCGCGGCGTACGCCCCGACCCCCACCGCGAACCGAGCGGCCTCGACGAGGGTGTCCCCCGCGGCCAGGCGCAGCGCCACCGCACCCATGAAGGCGTCGCCGCAGCCCGTGGTGTCCACCGGCTCGACCCGCACGGCGTCGATCGACACCGGCGCGGCTCCCCCGTCGTGCACGACGCAGCCCGCACCGCCCCGGGTCACGATCGACCGCGCGACGCCGTGGTCACCGAGCGCTGCGGCCTCGTGCTCGTTCACCAGCAGGACGTCGGTCAGCTCGAGCAGCTCGGCCGGCACGGCGCCGAACGGCGACAGGTTCGTGAGCACCGTGACCCCGGCGGCGTGAGCGGCCCGGGCGGCGGCGAGGACGACGTCGATCGAGACCTCGAGGCAGAGCCCGAGCACCGCGGCGTCGTCGAGGGCATCGGTCGGCACGTCGTCGGGCGTCAGCGTGCCGTTCGCCCCGGCGGAGATCACGATGGTGTTCTCGCCTGCGGCGTCGACCGTGATGACGGCGGTGCCGGTGGCCACGCCCTCCCGGACGGCGACGTGCGTCGTGTCGACACCCGCAGCCGCGACGGAGTCGCGGAGCAGCGCACCGTTCCCGTCGTCGCCGACCGCACCGATCATGCGCACCGTGCCCCCGAGCCTCCCGGCAGCCACCGCCTGGTTGGCGGACTTGCCCCCGGGCAGGATCGCGAGGTCGGAGCCCTGCAGGGTCTCACCCGGCTGGGGGAAGCGCTCGGTGCGGACCACCAGGTCCGCGTTGAGCGACCCGACGACGACGATGCTCTCGGTCAACGGACGGTCTCCTTCTGCGGGGCGACGGACGTGGTCTCGGCGCTCTCCGGACGGGGGATGAGGAACGAGATCGCGAGCGCGACGGTCGTGATCGCGGCCCCGAGCAGCATGCCACCGGAGTACCCGGCGGTGCCCGCGGAACCGCCGACGCCGAGCGCGATCTGCAGCGCGGGCAGGACAGCGAAGCTGACCCCGGCACCGAGGTTGAACGCACCGGCGTTCAGGCCGGGCAGGAACCCGGGGTTCGACTCGGGCGACAGCACGATGCCGAGGCCGTTCAGGATGATGTTCGCGATGCCGGCGTAGGTGACGCCGATCAGCACGGTCGCGGTCACCAGGACGGGCAGCGAGTGCACGCCGACGAGCGCCATCAGGACGGTCGAGACGATGCTGCCGATCAGCCCGAACCGCAGGACGGCGCGGTACCCGATGGTCGGGGCGAGGCGCCCGGCGAAGGGTCCGACGATCCAGCCGACCAGTGCGTACGGGGTCAGGAACACGAGCGATGCCAGGTCGGGCTCCATCCCGAAGCCGGCGTCACCGTTCTGCGCGAGCGAGGTGACCAGGCCGTTCACGACCGCGAAGACGCCCGTCATGGTGAGGAACGTCGTCGCCAGCAGCGCCCAGGTCGCACGACGCTTCAGGAACCGCGTCTCCACCAGGGGCTCCCGCACGCGCGACTCGACGGCCCAGAACACCGCGAAGGCGACGAGCGCCACGACGACGCCGCCGACCACGAGCACCGGGTTCGCGGCGCCGAGCTTGCCGGCCTCGTTGAACGCCGTGAGCAGGGCGCCGACGCTGACCACGAGCGGGACGACACCGATCCAGTCCATCCGGGTGCCGGCGGAGGGCTTCGATTCGACACCCCAGACGGCGACCAGCAACAGGGCGACCACGGTGACGACGGCGATGACCCAGAAGATCCCGCGGAACCCGAAGTTCGTCGCGATCCAGCCGCCGGCCAGGGCGTCGACGCCCGCGATGCCGCCGTTCACCGCGGTGAGCAGGCCGAGGGCGGCGCCGTAGCGCTTCGGGTCGCTGATCTCGTTGCGCAGGACGAGCAGGCAGATCGGGACGACCGGACCGGTGACGCCCTGGATGATGCGGCCGGCGAACAGCATCGGCACGTTCACCGCGAGTGCCGCGACGATGCTGCCGACGAGCATCACGGCGAGCATGCCGATCAGCACGCGCTTGCGGCCGACGATGTCGGACAGCCGCGGCAGGAACAGCGAGAACAGCGCCGCGAGCGTGAAGTACAGGGTCTGCGACAGGCCGATGGTGGCGTCGTCGGTGTTGAGCTCGCGCGCCATCGTGACGAGGGCCGGGCTGAGCATGCTCGCGTTCAGCTGGAACGCGATGCACGCGGCGAGGAGCGCGGCGGTGAGGGCGCCGATCGACTTCTTCGTCGATGTGGTGGTCATGGTGTTCAGATCTCCGTGGACGTGGACTTGGAGGTGGTCGTGGTGGTCGTGGTGGTGCTCGGCACCGTGGCGATGCCGGCTTCGACGGCGTCGGCAGCGGCTCGCGGGGTCCAGCCGGTGTCGGCCGTCTCACCGATGCGCTCGAGGGCGTCGACGACGAGGTCCCAGAACCGGCCGTGGTCGAGCTCCATCGCGGCGCTCGTCCGGCAGTCCGCGGGCGCGGGGGCGCGGAAGTCGGCGACGGTCATGCCGAGGGTCAGGGCGCCCTGGGTCTCGATGCGGATCGGGACCTTCACGGCACGGACGATCGTGGGGTCGATGACGTACGCAACGGCACAGGGGTCGTGGACCGGCGGGGCGTCGAAGCCCTGGGCGTCCTTGTAGGTCTGGCCGAAGAAGTCGAGCAGCTCGCCGACGAACGCGGCGGGGGCGGTGCCGACGCCGGCGATGCGCGCGGCGACCTCGGGGGTGGCGAGGGCCTGGTGCGTCAGGTCGAGGCCGACCATCACGACGTCCCAGCCGGCCTCGAACACGATGGCCGCGGCCTCGGGGTCGATGACGATGTTGAACTCGGCGACCGGGCTCCAGTTGCCGACGTGCACGCCGCCGCCCATGAGCACGACCTGCTTGACGCGCTCGACGATGCGGGGCTCCTTGCGGGCGGCGAGGGCGATGTTCGTCAGGCCGCCGGTCGGCACGAGGGTGACGGTGCCGGGCTCGTGCTCCATCACGGTGTCGATGATCAGGTCGACGGCGTGGCGCTCGTCGAGGTCGAACGACGGCTCGGGGAGCATCGGCCCGTCGAGCCCGCTCTCGCCGTGGATGTCCGGAGCGACCTCGATATGGCGCAGCAGCGGGCGGGCCGCGCCGGCGGCGAACGGCACCCCGGTGACTCCGGCGATGCGGGCGACGGCGAGGGCGTTGCGGGTGACCTTCGGCAGGGTCTGGTTGCCGACGACGGTGGTCACGGCGAGCAGCTCGATGGCCGGGCTGCCGTGGGCGAGCAGGAGCGCCACGGCGTCGTCGTGGCCGGGGTCGCAGTCGAGGATGATCTTCGCGGCGGTCTGGGTCGCATCGGGCACGCTGGGCGCTCCACTTCTTCGGGGAATCGAGGTGAGTGCTCGACGTGGTGGGGGTCCACGAGCCGGCAGAACGCTGGCGACGCGGCGCGTCAAGCGTTTGACATCGAAACACGTCAAACGCTTGACGTCAAGTTCGAGTACCACGCTCGCTAGCATCGACGGGTGCCCTCCCCCGCCGCTCCGAGCCGTCGTGTGACCGCTGCGATGGTGGCCGAGCGTGCGGGCACGAGCATCGCCACGGTCTCCCTCGTCGTGAACGGCAAGGACCGCGGACGGGTCTCCGCGCCGATCGCCGCGCGGGTCCGCGACGCCGTGGACGACCTCGGCTACGTCGTCGACCACGCGGCGAGCTCACTGGCGCGCGGCAGCGGTGACCTCGTCGTGTTCATCGCCCCCGACCTGTCCAACCCGTTCTTCGCCGAGGTCATCCGCGGTGTCCGCGACACCCTGGGCGACCGGTTCCAACTCGTGCTCTCCGTCACCGAGCGGGGCGCGCAGCCCGTCGCGGCCGACGTCCGGCGCTTCGAACGGTTGCGGCCCGCCGGCATCCTGGTCGACGCACCTGCCGCCGGGGAGCCGATGTCGGCGAGCGTCCCCGTGGTGCTGCTCGACGCACCCGGGGGGCCCGAAGCGGTCAACTACGACCTCTCCACCGGCGTGCACGACCTCGTCGCCCACCTGCACGCCCAGGGGCACCGGCACGTGGGCTACCTCGACGGCACGTCACGAGCGACGACGTTCGGCGTGCGCCGCGAACTGTTCGAGCAGGCCTGCGCGGACGCCGGCATCACCGTCTCCGAGGTCACCGCGCGTGCCGACCTGACCGTGGAGGCCGCGGCCTCGGCCACCGAGCACGTCATCGAGGCCTGGCAGGACGACGACGTCACCGCCGTCGTCGCGGCCGCGGACACCCTGGCCTACGGAGTGCTGCGGGTCGCCGGTGCGCTCGGCATCGCCGTCCCCGGAGCGCTCGCGGTCGCGGGCTTCGACGACCTGCCATCGTCGTCGGTCACCGCGCCGGCCCTGACGAGCGTGGCGCTGCCCGGCGCCGACCTCGGTCGGGCTGCGGCACTGCGGCTCCTCGCGACGCTCGACGGCACGGCCGCCGAGCCCGCGGCCCTGCCGACGCGGCTCGTGCCGCGCGCGAGCACCGGCGCGTAGCGCCCCGCGCTGGCGCTGGCGCTGGCGCTGGCGCTGCCGGTCCAGTCCGGCCCGGTCCTGCACGCGGAAGCGACGCTTCTCCCCGAGGCGCTCACGTCATCTCCGCGGAAGCGACAGTGCGCCGCCGATGTTCCGCGGCAGACTGTCGCTTTCGCGAGGAGGGTGCCGCCGCACCCGCCGACGCGAAAGCGACAGATGTCCGCGGACGTTCCGCGCAGATCTGTCGCTTTCGCGAGGCAAGCTACTGCTGCGTGCGGTCCGCGGGCTCGACCGGCTGCGCGTGCTCCGCCCGGGCCGCGCGCTGGGCGCGCTCGAGCTCGTCGGCCTCCTCACCGCCGACGGCCTCGCCACGGGCGACCATGCCGGCAGTGTCGGACAGCGTGATCTGCGGCAGGAACAGGGCGAGGAGGAACGCGATCGCGATGAAGGGCAGCAGGTACCAGAACACGGGCGCGAGCGAGTCGGCGTAGGCGTTGACGATGCCGTCCTGCACCGCCGCCGGCAGCTTCGCGACGGTCGCCGGGTCGATGCTGCCCGCTGAGGACGCTGCGTCGGTCGCGGAGCCGCCCGCCCCGCGGAACACGTCGGTCAGCGACGTGGTGAGCCGAGCGGTGAAGAGCGCACCGAAGACGGCGGTGCCGAGGGAGGCACCGACCTCGCGGAAGTAGTTGTTCGTCGAGGTGGCGGTACCGACCTGCTCGGCGGGCACGGCGTTCTGCGCGACGAGGACGACCACCTGCATGATGAGGCCGAGCCCCGCACCGAAGACGAACAGGTAGGCGCAGATGAGCCAGATCGGGGTGTCGGCGGCCAGCTGGGTCATCGCGAGCATCGCGATGGCCACCAGGACCGTGCCGACGATCGGGAACATCCGGTAGCGGCCGGTCTTGGTGATCAGGACACCCGAGGCGATCGACGTCCCGATCAGACCGGCCATCATCGGCAGCATGAGCAGGCCGGAGACCGCGGCCGAGGTGCCAGAGGCCATCTGCAGGAAGGTCGGGACGAAGCCGATCGCGGCGAACATGCCGATGCCGAGCACGAGGCCGATGCCGGTCGCCAGCAGGAAGGTGCGGTTGCGGAAGAACGACAGCGGGAGCACCGGGTCCTGGGCACGCGACTCGACGAACACCAGGAGTGCTGCCGAGACGACGAGACCGGCGAACCAGGCCCAGGTCTCGGGGGCGTCCCAGCCGTGGTCCTTGCTGCCACCGAACTCCGAGAAGAACACGAGGCACGTGGTCGCGGCGGACATGAACAGCACGCCGAGGACGTCGATGCGCTTCGTCGCCTTCTTGTTCGGCAGGGTCAGCGCGAACCACGCCACGAAGAACGCCGCGATGCCGACGGGGATGTTGATGTAGAACGCCCAGTTCCAGGTGAGGTGGTCCACGAAGAAGCCACCGAGCAGCGGGCCACCGATGGCGGAGAGGCCGAAGATCGCACCGAGCGGGCCGAGGTACTTGCCACGCTGCGAGGCGGGCACGATGTCCGCGATGATCGCCTGCGACAGGATCATCAGGCCACCCCCGCCGAGCCCCTGCATGGCACGGAACGCCACGAGTTGCGTGAAGTCGGTGGCGAACGCGCACCCGGCCGACGCGATGGTGAACAGCGCGATGGCGATGAGGAACAGGTTGCGGCGCCCGAGGACATCGCCGAACTTGCCGTAGACGGGCATCACGATGGTCGAGGCGAGCAGGTACCCGGTCGTCAACCAGGCCTGGTGCGCGACGCCGCCGAGCTCGCCGACGATGGTCGGCATCGCGGTGGAGACGATGGTCTGGTCGAGGCTGGAGAGCAGCATCCCCGCGATCAGCGCGGAGAAGATGATCCAGATGCGACGCTGCGTCAGGAGCAGCGGCCCGTCGGAGCCTGGGCGGGCACGCTTGGTCGTGCCCGGCGCGGTGGCGCTCATGTGGTGTGTTCCCGTTCGATCGTGGTGACCGCCCTGAGCAGGCGGAGGTTCTCGGTGAGCAGCGCATCGAACGTCGGCCCCGTGGCCTCGTCGAACGCGTCGTCGAAGTACTCGGTCGCGGTGGCCTTCATCAACGCGGCCGCGGCCTCGGTGACCAGGCGTGGTCGGCGGTCGGCGGGGTCGTCCCACCCGAACCGGCGCCGCAGGGCCACGGTGATCCGGGCGAGCTGCACGTCGGTCGCCGACAGGAACCGTGCGACGAGTGCCGGCTCCCGCTCGAACACGCGGCGGACCAGGGCCTCGTCGGCGCGGGCGATGCCGACCCGGTGGAACTGGTCGATCGCCAGCGCGACGATCGACCCGAGGGGGTCGAGTTCGCCGGGGACGATCCCGCCCGCGGCGTAGGCGTCGATCGCCTCGACGTCGGCGTTGAGCTCGATGCCGAGCACGGCGTCGTCCTTCGACCCGAAGTGGTTGAAGAACGTGCGGCGCGACACCCCGACGGTCTCGCAGAGCTGCTCGATCGTGAAGCCGTGCAGCCCGTGCTCGACCGTCGCCCGGCGTGCTTCGACGATCATGCGTCGACGCAGCGCGCGGGTGCGTTCGGTGGTGCTCACCGACCAAGAATTGCACTCTCGCGCTGAAAGTGCAATGTGGATTTCGGCCGGTCTACAGCGTCTTCTCGAAGCAGAACGACCACGGCATGGTCGAGACGTAGGGCTCGTAGACCGTGATCTGGTCCCAGCCGGTCTTGCGGTAGAGCGCGACGGCATCGGGCTGCTTGTCGCCCGTCTGCAGGATGAGCCGCGGGGCGCCGAGTTCGCGACCGACGCGCTCGCACTCGTCGAGCAGCGCGGTGGCCGCACCCTTGCCGCGCGCCGAGGCCAGCACGATGAGGCGCTTCAGCTCGACCTCGTCACCCAGACGCCGGACGGCGATGTGCCCGACCGCTTCACCGGAGTCGTCGAGGGCCAGGACCGACGTGACGACGGTCGACGGATCGACGCTGAGCGCACGACCCCGCTCGGCGGTGACCGCCGGGTCCTCGCCGGCGTTCGCCGACCCGTAGCGCTCGTGCATCTCGTCGTCCATGCGGGCACGGAGCACCACGCTGCGGGGGTCGTCCCAGGACACGCGTTCGATCGTGATCACGAACGTCGATCCTGGCACGGGCAACCGACGACGCGGAAACCCGAGGCGCCCGTCGGGCGCGACCGGCGCCGCCCGTCAGGCGCGCTGACCGAGCGCCGCGATCGGGCCCTCGCCGGCGCGGAAGGCCGCGAGGAGCGCTGCCGCGTCGTCGTACACCTCGGCCGCCCCGGCGCCCCGGAGCTCGTCACCGCCGATGCCGCCGGTCATCACGCCCACGCACCGCACCCCCACCTTGCCGGCGGACTCGACGTCCCACATGGCGTCGCCGACCATCACGGCGTCGTCGGCGGACACGCCAACCTTGTCGAGCGCGACCCGGATGATGCCCGGGTCCGGCTTCGCCTGCTCGACGTCCTCGGAGCTGGTCTCGGCGGTGACCCACTCGCCCGCGTCGAGCAGTTCGCGCAGGCGGGCGAGTTCGTGCTCGGGCGCGCTGGTCGCCAGGACCACTGCGTGCCCGGCCTCGGCGACGGCCTGCAGGAGCTCGCGTGCACCCGGAAGCAGCCGGAGCCGCGGCATCTGCTCGGCGTAGTAGGCGGTGTGGAACTGCTTCGCGGTGTCGCGGGTCTCCTGGGACGCGTCCGGCAGCAGTGTCTCGAGCAGCTTCGCCGAGTCCATCCCGATCGCGCGGTGGATGCGCCAGGCGTCGACGGACTCCCCCGCCGCCAGGAACGCTCGCCACCAGGCGTCGATGTGCGCGTAGTTCGAGTCGGCGAGGGTGCCGTCGATGTCGAAGAGGACTGCTGTCGTGGGTGCGTCGGCCATCCCACCATGCTGCTCGGGAGGCCCGGATCGCCTCCCAGGGGCCGCCCGCGTCCGTCAGACGGTGATCGTCTCCCCCGCCGGCAGGATCAGGACGGGCACCGGCCCGAGACCGTCGGGCCCGAGGAAGCGCGCGGCGGACTGCTGGCCGAGTTCGCTCAGCATCGCCTCGTGGATCTGCACGGCCCGCTCCGGTGCCACGGCACGCACGTAGTCGACGGCGTGGGCGGTGTTCGTCCACGGACCGCTCGTCGGCAGGAGCAGGGTCTGCACGGGGACGCCGGGCTGCAGGTACGCGTCACCGGGGTGGAACACGGCGTCGTCCACCAGGTACCCGACGTTGGCGGTGGAGGGGATGTCGGGGTGGATGACCGCGTGCTGCTCGCCGAAGACCCGGACGGAGAACGGCCCGACCGCGATCGTGTCGCCAGCGTGCACCGCTGCGACCCGGCCGTGGTGTTCACCGAGCTGCTCGACGACCGTCGCCGGGCCGCGGACGACGAGGTCCGGGTTCGCGGCGAGCCCTGCACGGAGGGCGTCGATGTCGAAGTGGTCGGGGTGGTCGTGCGTGACGAGGACACCCGCGGCTCCGCGGACGAGGTCGACGGCCTCGGGCGTGAACACCCCGGGGTCGATGACGAGGGTGACGCCGTCCTGCTCGAGGACGACGGTGGCGTGGTTGTACTTCGTCAGCTCCATGCACACGACTGTACAGCGGTGTTGTACTTCTACGGGCGCCGGGAAGGTGAGGGGTCGTTCAGTCGGCCCGGCGGGCGACCCGCTCGAACAGCTCGGGCAGGCGGCGCAGCAGCGCACGCTCCTCGGCGTCGGTCTCCTCGCGGATCGCGTCGGCCAGCCAGTCCGTGCGGGCGTCCATGTCCCGCTGCAGTGCGGCCCGGCCGGCGTCCGTGACCCGGATGACCGACGCTCGGCGGTCGGTGTCCGACGCCGTCCGGTCGACGTAGCCGAGCTCGGCCAGTTCGCCGACCGTGCGGGACTGCCCCTGGTGCTTCACCCCGCGGCGGCGCGCGAGTTCCGCGATCGTCATCGGGCCCTCGCGGTGCAGGAACCCGAGGGTGGTGGTGTGCGTGGCCGGCAGCGCGTCCGCCTCGCGTCGTGCGGCACGCACGACCCGTCCGATGGACTGCCGCAGCTCGGCGGCGAGCTCGTCGATCGGGTCCATGCCCGGAACGCTACCGCCTGACGGACCGGAGGCCCGTGGCGATGTCGCCACGGGCCTCCAGACCGTCATGGGGTTCCGCTCAGCTGCTGCGGACGTCGTCCGCGGCACCCTGCGCGTTGTCCTTGACGTCGGACGCGGCCCCCTGCGCCTCGCCCTTGACCGTCTGCGCGGCTTCCTGCGCGGTGCCCGCGAGGTCCTGCGCGTGCCCCTTCGCCACGTCGCCGAGCTGCGAACCGACGTCCTTCGCCTGCTCCTTGACCTCGTCGACGAGCGGCGCTGCCTTGTCCTTCAGCTCACCGGCGAGTTCTTCTTCCTTGTCGGTGGTCGGCAGGAGCGACGACACGAGCCAACCGGCACCGAACGCGATGAGGCCGACGGCCAGGGGGTTGCCCCTCGCCTTCTCGACGCCCTTCTGCGCGACGTCCTTCGCCTGACCGGTCGCGCCCGAGGCGGAACCGGAGGCGCTCGAGCGAGCCGAGTGGGCGGCACCCATCACGGATTCGCGGACGTCCTGGAACCGGCCCTTCACCTTCTCGCTCTGGCGGTGGGCGATGGACGACGGGCTGACCTTGTCGGCGAGTGCGTCGACGTCGGAGCCGAGTTCGCCGCGGGTGCGCTCGATGTCGGCGCGGATCTCGTCTGGGGTGCTCATGGCTTCCTCCCGGTGTTGGGCTTGAGTGTCTCGGGGACTTCCTTGGCGGTCTCGACCGTCTGCGGGGCGCCCTTGATCTCCTTGATCTCCTTGCGTCCACGGACGGCGAGGATGGCGGCGACGATGGCGTAGACGACCGCGATGATCAGGGCGGACCAGGCGTTGCCGATCAGGTAGCCGAGGCCCCACCAGGCGGCGATCGACAGGAACAGCAGGGCGAACACGGCAGTGAGCCCGGCGCCGCCGAACATCCCGCCCGCCTTGCCGGCCTTCTTCGCGGAGTCGGTCAGCTCGGCCTTCGCGAGGGCGACCTCCTGCCGGAACAGGCTGGAGAGGTCACGCGACACGTCGGACAGCAGCTCACCGAGCGGCGTGGTCGCGGCGCGCTCCTCGGGCGTCGGTTCGCCCAGGGGTGTGGCGCCGGGGACGGACTGGCTCATACGCCACTCCCCGATCCGGTGGTGCCGTCGCCGGCCTCCTTCTCGTGCTTGACCTCGGTCGCGAGCGCCTTGGTCAGGCGGCCGGCGAGCAGGCCGGCGCCCGCGGCGATCGCGATGAAGGTGCCGGGGCGCTTCGCGGCGAAGGTCTTCACCTCGTCGAGCAGCGAGCCCGGGTCGCGGTTCTCGAGGAACCCGGCGGCCGACGTGGCACGGCCGGAGAGGTCGCGGACGACCTTCGAGGCGACACCCTGCTCGTCGTCGTTCTCGGCCATGCGTCCGAGCTGCTCGCCGAGGCTGCGGAGGCCCCCGGCGGCGCGCTGCTGCTGCTCGCCGGCCTGCTGCTTGAGGTTCTCGGACGCCTGGCCGTAGAGCTGCTTGGCGTGGTCGGTCGCCTCGGAGGCCACCTTCGACGCCTGCTCCTTGGCGGTGCCCGCGACGTTCGCGGCCTTCTCCTTGGCGTCGCCGGCGACGTCCTGCGCGGCACCCTTCGCCGCGTCGGCCTTGCCGGAGCCGGAGTCGCCGCCGGTGCTGCCTGCGTCACCGATGCTGCCGGTACCGCCGGTGCTGCCGGTACCGCCGGTGCTGCCGCTGGACGCGGCGGACGGGACGGCGGGGAGTTGCTCGTCGGCCGGGACGGCGTCGAGCGGCGCGTCGAACGGCACCTCGGCGGCGCTGTCGCCGTACGGGTCGTACGTCTGCGGCGCACCGGGGTCAGCGGGTCGCGCAGCAGGGGTGCCGCTGGCGTACGACGGCACGGTCACGCCGGGAGCGACCTCGTGCCCCTCGGAGGCTGCCGTGCGGTCGTGGATGGGCGTCCCGGAGTCGTTCCCGGGTGGGTTCGTGGTCATGGTCGGCCTTCCGGTTGTCGTCGTCCCCGGCGTGCACCGGGGGCGTTTCGCCACCGAACGTGCGCGCTGCCCTCTGGGTCAGGACCCAGGAATGCCGGGAAACGCGGTCCGGCAATCCGCACAGGCGGCAACCGGTTGTATCGACGGATGCCCCGTGTCTCGGTCGTGATCCCCGTGCGGGACGACGCCGTGCACCTGCGACGGTGCCTCACCGCCCTCGCGGCCCAGACCCGGCCGGCCGACGAGGTCGTCGTGGTCGACAACGGCAGCACCGACGACAGCGCGGCGGTCGCCCGGGACGCCGGTGCGGTCGTGCTCACGGAGCCGGTGCCCGGGATCGCCCGAGCCTCGGCGCGCGGCTACGACCAGGCGTCCGGCGACGTCGTCGTGCGGCTCGACGCCGACTCCGTCCCACCGCCGTCCTGGATCGCCGACGCGGTCCGGCTGCTCGCCGACCCCGAGGTGGTCGCGGTCACCGGTCCGGGCCGGCCCCGGGGCGGTGGCCCCGTGGTGCGACGACTGTGGGACGCCGTCTACATGGGTCCGTACTTCGTGCTGATGTGGAGCGCCCTCGGACACCCGCCGTTGTTCGGGTCCGCCATGGCGATGCGGCGGTCGACCTGGGTCGCGGTCGGCGGGCGGGTGCACCGCGACGACGCCGAGGTGCACGACGACGTCGACCTGAGCATGCAGCTCGACCCGGCCTGGCGGGTGGTGGCCGACCCCGTGCTCACGGTGCAGGTGTCTGCTCGACCGCTGTCGGGTCTCCGGTCCGTCTGGGTGCGGACGCGACGTGCCTTCCACACGTTCCGGGTGAACGGCCGCCGGGCGAACCCGGTGCGCCGTTGGGCGCGACGGCTGCGCGCGGGGTCGCGGTCGCGGCGGTGGTGGCGTAGCCGCCGACCGGCGGGGTCGGGGACGACGATGCGGTGACGCTCCCAGCCATCGCGGCCGACGGTCGGTACGTTCATGAGTGACGGTCACGACTCGATGCGACCGCACGAAGGGGAACCATGCGCCACACGATCACGTTCGCGGCCCTGTTGGCTGCGGGCCTCGCCCTGACCGGCTGCGCACAGGCCGGCCCGGCGGGACCGGCGAGCGCCACCGCGACCACCGCCGCTGACCCGACGACCGCACCAAGCCCCAGCCCCACCAGCTCGGAGGACGCGGATGTCGACGACGACACCGCCACCGTCCCGACCAGCTGCACCGACCTGGTCACCCCCGGCAGGTGGGACGAGGAGTTCGCATCGGCACCGCTCAACGACCCGTCGGTCGTCGGCGACCCGATCGCGATCCCGAAGAGCTCGTTCACCCCGGCGCTGCAGGGTGACGGCAAGCGGCTGTACTGCGTGTGGCGGGAGCCGCAGGCCGACATCTCGTACCTGTCCATCGCGGTCGACGCCGTCGACCCGGCCGCAGCCCGCGACGCGCTGGAGCAGCTCTCTGCGAAGGGCTACGACTGCGGCGACGAGTCCGACGGGTACCTGTGCCAGAAGGTCTCGAAGAACTCGCAGTACCCGGTCACGGACGGCGACACGTACTTCACCCGGGGCGACATCGGCATCCGCATCCAGCAGTCGAACATCGAGACGACCGATCTGCTCGACGACGTCGTGGCGCACGTGTTCACGCCGTAGCGCAGCCGGTCACCGGGCGGGGCGGGACCGGACGTGCGCCCGCTCGCCCTGCGGCCCGTACAGGCACAGCACCTCGGTGACGGAGCCGGTCACGTTGCCCATCCAGTGCGGGGTGTGGGTGTCGAACTCGGCGACCTCACCGGGACCCAGGTCGAGGTCGTGCTCCCCCAGCACCAGCCGGAGCCGCCCGGACAGCACGTAGAGCCACTCGTAGCCCTCGTGCGTCTTGAGTGACGGTTCTCCGCCCGGGGTGTTCGGCGGGAACAGCTGCTTGAACGAGCGCACGCCGCCGGTCCGCTTCGTCAGCGGCACGACCACGCGGCCACCGTGCACCTCGGGCTTCATGTGCACGCGCGGGTCGCCCGTCTGCGGTGCGCCGACCAGGTCGTCGAGCGGCACCTGGTACGCCCGGGCCAGGGGCAGCAGCAGTTCCAGCGTCGGCTTCCGCTGCCCGGACTCGAGCCGCGACAGGGTGCTCACCGAGACCCCGGTCTCCTCGGACAGCGCGGCGAGCGTGACGTCGCGGTGGGCGCGCAGTGCGCGCAGGCGGGGGCCGACGCCGTCGACGACCTCCGACGTCGTCCGCGGCGCGATGCGTTCGTCCTTGCCGTGTCCCATGCCGGCCATGTTGCCACATCAGCAATCTTCTTTGCCGTTTCTTCGGGATCGAGCACATGATCACCGCATGCCTGATCACTTCGACGTCATCGTCATCGGCGGCTCGGCCGCCGGCCTCTCCGCCGCCCTCATCCTCGGACGCTCGCGCCGCTCGGTGCTCGTCGTCGACTCCGGCGAGCCCCGCAACGCCCCGGCAGCCGGTGCCCACAACTACCTCGGGCACGAGGGCGTCGCGCCAGCCGAGCTGATCCGCATCGGTCGCGGCGAGGTCGCCGCCTACGGCGTCCAGGTCACGGCCGGGAGGATCGTGGCCACGTCCGCCACGACCGGGGACGCGCACGACCCGGTCGGCTTCTCGGTCACGTTGGAGTCCGGCGCGGTCGTCACGGCACGCAGGCTGCTCGTCGCCTCCGGCGCCGTGGACGTCCTGCCCGAGGTCCCGGGCCTGGCCGAGCAGTGGGGGCGCGGGGTCGTGCACTGCCCGTTCTGCCACGGGTGGGAGATCCGCGACCAGCGGATCGGGGTCCTCGTCACGACACCGAACGGCTCGCACCACGCGCTCATGTTCCGGGCGCTGAGCGATCGGGTGACGGCGTTCCTGACCGATCCCGCACTGATGGACGACACCACCCTGGCCGGTTTGACCGCCCGTGGGATCAAGGTCATCGAGGGCCCCGTCGCCGCCGTGGTCTCCGAGGGTGACCGGCTGATCGGGGTCCGGCTCGGCGACGGTTCGTTCGTCGAGCTCGATGCCCTGGCCACGGCGAGTCGACCCGAGGCGCGGGTGGACTTCCTGTCCGGGCTCGGCCTCACCGCCACCGACCAGTTCATGGGCGACCACCGCTTCGCGACCGCGCTGACCGTGGACGCCGCCGGGCAGACCGCGGTGCGCGGTGTCTACGCGGCCGGCAACGTGGCGGCCCCGATGGCGACGGTCATCGCGTCGGCGGCTGCCGGCACCCAGACGGGCGCGGCGGTGCACGGCGACCTGGTGCAGGCCGACCTGGCGGCGGCGCTGGCCGGGGTCGGCGCGGGCGTCGGCTCGGGCGCTGTTTCGGGCTGAGCGACAGTTCGCGGGGCCGGGCGGGCGTGCAGTGTCGGTGAGCGCGAAACCCGGGCTCGGTCAGTCGACGCGGTAGCCGGCCTGCGCGGCCAGCAGCGGCGCGAGCGTGTACAGCTGGTCGGCGCCGATCGTGGCCCCGCGGAACCCCTCGAGCCGCTCGACCCGATCGAGGTCCGCACCACGCAGGTCCACGTGGTCGATGCGGGTGTTCGACCCCTCGGCGGCGCGGATGCTGCTGCCGTCGAACGACACCCGCAGCAGCTTCGCGTCGGCGATGTCGAGTTCGTCGATGACGCAGTCGCGGAACACCACGTCGGTGATCGTCGAGCCGCGCAGGTTCACGAACCCGAACTTCATGCCGATGAACTCGACGCCGTTCAGCCCGGAGTCGTACAGCTCCGCCGAGCCGACCCGACCGCCGGAGACCCGGACCTCGCGCCACGCGCTGCTCGACGCCCGCAGGATCGGGGCGTCGAGCGAGTCGACGACCGAGTCACGGACCCGGAGCCCACGGAGGTCCGCGTCGTCGCCCCGGAACGTGTCGATGACGCACTCCTCGATCTCCAGGTCGGGCAATCGCTCGCCGGCCAGGTCGAGGACGTCGATGCGCTTGCCCTCGATGCGGTCACCCGTCAGGACGTCACCGGGTGCTGGCGCCCAGTCCTCGAGGTTCGTCGGTTCGGTCAGGGTGATGCGCGGGGCGTCGGTGCCGGAGGAGCGTGCCATGCTCCCAGTCTGGCGGTGACCGCCGACCTCGCAGGTCACGGCCGGGGTCGGGTGAGGACGCTGTCCAGCCGGTAGTCCTTCGCGGGGCCTCGCGCTTCCCACCGCACCGTCCAGCGGTCCTGGTCGCCGTCGAAGGCACCCGTGTAGTCGTCCGGAGCGCAGGCGTGGGCGACGCTCGTGCCCCAGACCCAGTCGTGGAAGACCCGACCGTCGGAGAAGTGCACGGTCCAGGCGCCGTCGGCGTGGTCCGCGCGGTCCGCGGTCGCGGCGGCCGTGCCCGTACCGCTGCTCGTCCGCCGCAGCACGAGGGTCCGCGACACCGGGGTCGTCCGCCCGTCGAACGTCATCACGCCGGTCTCGTCCCAGCGCACCTCGTCGTCGCCGACCCGGGTCAAGGTGGTGGTCCCGGTGACGATCCCAGCGACGCCGGCGCGGTGGTCGTGCACCGTCCGGTGGAGGTCCCACACCCCGAGCAGGTCCGTCGGCAGCAGCACCCGCCCAGGCTAGCCGCGCAGGGCCTCGGCCCGCGCGGCTCGGCGTTCGTCGTCGGTGATGGCCCCGCGGGCGTGCAGCTCGTCGAGTTCGAGGAGCCGCTGCTCCGGCGAGCTCCGGGGCGCACCGTGCGGGCGCCGACTGCGGACGACCGCGACGCACACGGCGGCGATGACCGCGACGACGATGAGCGCCATCAGCAGGGTCCAGACGAGGTCGTAGACCGGCGGGACCAGCGGGTTGTGCACTTCTTCCCGGGCGATCATCGTCCGCGCAGGGCTTCGGCTCGGGCACTGCCGTGCTCCTCGTCGGAGATCACGCCGCGCGCGTGCAGGTCGTCGAGTTCGGCGAGCCGCTGTTCGAGCGGCTTGTCCGGCGCGAACGTGCGGCTCTGCATCGCCTGGTACGCGATGTCCTCCTGCATGGTGAGGGGGTTCTGACCGCGATCGGCCATCCGCTTGCCCCGGTAGAGCGTCAGGATGACGATCGTCAGGGTGGTGAGGATCGTCAGCGCCGCGACGACCCCGAACGCGATGCCGAACCAGCCGTCGAACAGGTCGGGCATCCCCGACTCCCCCGGACCCTCGAGCTCACTGAACGCGGACCAACTGAGCACCATCGCGCTCCCCCTTCTCACAACGACGAGCGAAGCGTAGCGCGAGACGGAGGATGCGAGCGGGTGTTCCTTCCCAGAACGCCCGCGATGGAACGTGGAAACGGGCGTACCTGGTCGAAACTTCCGACCCGGTACGCCCGAAAGCACCCGGTACGCCCGATTCGACCCGGCAGCACAACCCCCACCACCCCCCGGCCAGCCCCAGCCCGCTCAGCCGCGCAGCGGCCCCGACCCCGGCACGTTCGCACCGTCCGCGAAGCCGGCCACGAGTGCACGCAACGCTTCTTCGGAGGTGTGCCGGGCCTCCCATCCGAGCACCGCCCGGGCACGGTCGGTCCGCATGATCGGCACGCCAGCGGCGATGTCGATCCACCCGGCGTCCGTCGGCTGCAACCGCAGCCGCCACGTCACCGTCACGATCCCGCGCAGCAGGCGCAGCGGGATCCGCACGGCACCGAGCATGCCGAAGGCCCGAGCCAGGCGAGGCGGATTGAGCACGGGCGACGCGGCGATGTTGAACGCCCCCGCTGCCCGTCGGTCGACGGCGCGCCAGTAGGCGTCGGCGACGTCGTCGGCGTGCACGGCCTGGAACACGAACGGGTACGGCAGCGGCAGCACCAGCCAACGGATCCACCGCACGATCGACATCGGCACGAGGTGTCCGAGGAACAGCCCGCGGATCTCGGCGGCGGCGTCCCGCTGGAAGATCAGCCCCGGGCGCAGCCGGGTGACGGTCACGGAGGGGTGGTCGGCCTCGAACGCGTCCATCGCGGCCTCGTTGGCGGCCTTGTGGATCGAGTACGTCGCCGTCGGGATGCCGTCGGCTGGCCAGGTCTCGTCCACGGGGGTGCGCTTGCCGTCGACGTCCACCCCGCGGTACGCGCCCACCGAGGACGCCACGACGACCTGGGGCACCCCGGCGCGCGCGACGGCCGCCAGGACGTTCGCGGTCCCGGTCACGTTCGAGCGGTGCTGCGCGGGGATGTCGTGCGTGGGCTGGAGCGCCCACGCCAGGTGGATGACGGCGTCGGCGCCCTGGAACACGGCGGCGAGCTGGTCGACGGCGTCCGCGGCGCCGACGTCCACGGCGTGCCAGACGGCGGCGGCGTACGGTTCCGCGCGCAGGTCCGGCAGCCGTCGGGCGACGCCGACGATCTGGACGCCGGCGGCGTCGCGGCCACCAGCCGACGCACCTGCGGGCGCAGGAGCAGCGCCGTCGCCGTCGGCCCGCACCGCCGTGAGCCGACGGAGCACCGCCGTCCCCACGTTGCCGGTCGCGCCGACGACGACGACGCGCATCAGGCCGCGGCCATCGCGGGGTCGAGCACGACCTTGACGCAGCCGTCCTGCTTCTTCTGGAAGACCTCGTACATGTGCGGGGCCTCCTCGAGCGAGACGCGGTGGGTGGTCAGGTCGAGCGTGCCGAGCGGGTCCGACGGGTCGGAGACGAGCGGCATGATGTCGTCGATCCAGCGCTTCACGTTGCACTGGCCCTCGCGGATGGTGATCTGCTTGTCGAACAGCGTCATCATCGGCATCGGGTCAGCCATGCCGCCGTACACACCGCTCAGCGAGACTGTGCCACCACGGCGGACCAGGTCGATGGCCGCGTGGACGGCCGCCAGGCGGTCGACACCCGCCGTCTCGATCGCCTTCTGCGCGAGCTTGTCCGGCAGCAGGCCGGCTGCACGCTGGGCGAAGCCCGCCATCGGGTTGCCGTGGGCCTCCATGCCGACGGCGTCGACGACCCCGTCGGGGCCCCGGCCGTCGGTCAGGTCGACGAGCTCGGGCACCAGGTCCTTCGTCAGGTCGAACACCTCGGCGCCGTGCTTCGCCCCGAGGTCGCGGCGGACCTGCTCGGGATCGACGGCGAGCACGCGGTAGCCGAGGTGCTTGCCGATGCGGGCGGCGAACTGGCCGACCGGGCCGAGGCCGAGCACGGCGAGCGTGCCGCCCTCGGGCACCTGGGCGTACTGCACGGCCTGCCACGCCGTCGGCAGGATGTCGCTCAGGAACAGCCAGCGGTCGTCGGGGGTGCCGTCGTCCGGCACCACGATGGGGCCGTAGTCGGCGTGCGGCACGCGCAGGTACTCGGCCTGGCCGCCGGGGACCTGGCCGTACATCTTCGTGTAGCCGAACAGTGACGCGCCGCTGCCGTACTCGGTCACCTGGGTGGTCTCGCACTGCGACTGCAGCCCGTGCTGGCACATCCAGCAGTGGCCGCAGGAGATGTTGAAGGGGATGACGACCCGGTCGCCGACCTTCAGGTTCGTGACACCGGACCCGACCTCTTCCACGACGCCCATCGGCTCGTGGCCGAGGACGTCGCCGCGGTCGATGTACGGGCCGAGCACGCGGTACAGGTGCAGGTCGGAGCCGCAGATCGCCGTGGAGGTGATCCGCACGATCGCGTCGGTCGGCTCCTGGATGGTCGGGTCGGGGACGGTCTCGACGGACACCTTCTCGGTGCCCTGCCAGGTCAGTGCGCGCACGTCGCGTTCCTCTCGTGGTCGCTTCGAGCCGGCCTGGAGGCACGACTCGCGTTCTCCTCCTCGGTACGCGCCCGCCCCGTGGACGCTCCCAGCCCCGCGTCCCCCTCGCGCACGTCGGCGCGGGCGGGCGGCGGTGCGCTCGACGTCAGCCGAGGACGGCTGCGAGGACCCGCTCGTGCTCGTCGCGGTCGCCGGGTCCGGCACTGCCCGCGAGCATGATGAGCGCCTTCCACAGCGCCCATCCCCGTGCGCGCGCCCACGTGTCGTCGTCCAGGTCGACCAACTGCCGGAACACCCGTCGCGCCGGGCCGTCCAGCATCGTCCACGCGAGCACGAGGTCGCACGCCGGGTCCCCCACGCCGCTCGTGCCGAAGTCGATCACCGCGCACAGCCGCCCGGTGTCGTCGACCAGCAGGTTGCCCGGGGCGACGTCACCGTGGAACCAGACGGCCGGCCCGTCCCACCGGCTGGCGAGGGCCTCGGCCCAGACCGCTTCGCACGCGCCGCGGTCGGCGACGGAGCCGCCGGTGCCGCCCCTGCCGCTGCCGCCGCCGCCGCCGCCGCCGAGCGTGTCGAGCGCCGCCCGCACCTCGGCGTCGTACACGGACGGGTGTTCTCCGCGGTGGAACGAGTGCGCGCCGGCGGTGGGGCCACCCGTCGCCGGGACGCTCCGGAGCTGCCGGAGCACGGCACCGACCTCGGCCGCGAAGCGCTCGTGGTCGAGGTCGTCGACCTGCACGGCCGGCACACCGTCGAGCCACCGCCGCACCGACCACGGGAACGGGTACCCCAGACCCGGTTCACCGAGCGCCACGGGTTCCGGCACGGCGACGTCCAACCGACGGGCCAGGTACGGCAGGACGTCCTGCTCCTTCTCGACCGCGGGCACGTAGCCGGCCGCGCTCGGCAGTCGCACCGACAGTGCGTCCCCGAGCCGGTACGTCCGGTTGTCCCAACCCTGGTGGTCGACCTCCCGCACGGGCAGGTCGGTCCAGTCGGGGAACTGCGCCGCGACGAGTCGTTCGATGAGTCCGGCGTCGATCCGGGGCACTTCGGTGTGCATGCCCGCAGCCTAGGCCGCCGAGGAGTTCAGACCCGCAGGCGGTCGCGCTCGCTCGGTGGCAGGTGCTCGGACGCCGTCCGTCGCGCCGCCGGCGTCAGGAACCGGCCGCTCTTCTCGAGGAACGCCACGAGCTCCGGCTCGGACGCCCGCTTCCCGGTCTCGCGCAGCACCCACCCGAGCGCCGACTGCACCGTCTCGCTCCGCTCCCGAACCAGACGGCCGGCGATGCCGAGCGCTGCCTCGGCGTCGCCCTGCTTCACGAACGCCAGGGTCGCCACGACCGCGATCCGGCGGACCATCGCCACGTCGGACTTCGCCAGCGCGAACAGCGGGCCGGTCGAACCGCCCACGAGCGGGGCACCGACGAGCTCCTCGGCAGCCAGGTCGACGAGGACGGGGTCCTCGAACCGCTCGGCCTTCGCCGCCGAGAGGTACTCGTCCGTCAGCTCCGGGTCGGGGTTCGCCCGCATCGCCTGCACGAGCAGCAGGACGGCGACGAGCTTCGCGCCGTCGTCCTCGCTCCAGAGCAGCGCCGAGCGCTCCCCCTCGTCGAGGTCGTGGAACTGCCGCGCGACCCGGCGGGCCGCGGCGACGTCGCCGTTGGTGCGCGCGAACGCCGCCAGCACGGCTTCCGCGTCGCGCCCGTTCCCAGCCTGCAGGCCCGTCATGCGACCTCGCCGACGGTCGCGTCGTCCTTCGGTGCACTCCGACGCCCGCGGCTGAGCACGATGACCGCGACGACCACCAGGAACGCCGCGAACAGCCAGGTGCCGACCTGCGGGTCGACCAGGCGCGCGAGCACGGCACCACCCGGCGAACAGACGGCGGCGGTGATGCCGACCGTCAGCCCGACCCGGAGGTCGACCGCGCGACGCCGTAGGTTCGCGACCGTCCCGGACACCGACGTCGGCACCATCGTGAGGAGCGACGTGCCCTTCGCCAGCAGGTCGCCGGCGCCGAGCACGACCTCGAGCCCCGGCACGATGACGACCCCGCCGCCGACCCCGACCAGCCCGGACAGCACCCCCGACAGCAGCCCGAGCACCAGCAGGACGATCGCCTCGACGATCCCGAAGTGCACCTCGCCGCCGCGGGTCGGCACCGTGGTGAACAGGGACACCAGCACGACGGCGATGAACCCGACGAAGATCCACGGCAGCACGCGGAGCGGCAGGGCACGGAGCAGCCGGGCACCGATCGGGGCGCCGATGACGCTGCCGACCGCCAGGGTCAGGGCCGCGAGCCAGTGCACCTCGCCCTGCACGGCGTAGGTGACCGCACCGACGACGGCCGCGGGGGCGATCGCCACGAGCGAGGTGGCCGAAGCCCGACGTTGGTCCATCTGCACGAAGGCCATCAGCGCCGGCACCACGATGACACCACCACCGACGCCGAACAGGCCGGACAGCACTCCCGCCAGCGCCCCGATCGCCACCAACACGAGCACCGTTCCGCCGCGCTTCCTCATCCCGCCCAGGCTATCCGCGCCGCGGGCGTGCTCTCGCACCGTGCGAGGTCGCCCGCGCTTGCAGTGCACAAATGGTCGGGTCCCCGTGGGTCACCCGACCATTTCTGCTCACGAAGCGCATGCCGGCGCCGACGCCCGCCGCGCGCGAACGCGCCCGCGTCAGCGGAAGTGCATGTTCTTCAGCGGGTCGACGAGGGTGCCGTTCCGGCGCGTCTCGACGTGCACGTGCGGCCCGGTCGACTGTCCGGTGTTGCCGGACTTCGCGATCTCGGTGCCGAGCTTCACGATCTGCCCCTGCTTCACCTCGATCTTGCTGAGGTGCGCCGTCAGCACCGTCGTCATGCCGTACGTCACGACGATGTAGTTGCCGTAGGCCGCGTCGTTCGCGATGGTCTTGGTGACCGTCCCGGTCCCGGAGCCGTACACCGGCGTCCCGACCGGCACCGGAGCGTCGGTGCCCTGGTGGTAGCGCGGCACGTGCCCGGCGCCGCGGTCGTCGCCGTACCGGCCGGTGATCTTCGTGCCGTTGACGGGCCAGGCCAAGCCGGTGACCGGTCGACTCGACCAGACCCGGGTGTCCTTCGCGCCGTAGAGCACGACGTTGCCGTCGACCTGCACGAGCAGGTTGCCCGACCCGGCGGTGCTGGTGCGCGAGCTCCAGAGAGCGACCTTCTTGCGCGACGCGTCGCGGGTCCAGATGACGAAGTTGCCCTTGGCCTGCAGCTCGGCCCAGGCGCCCGGGTGTCCTCCGGTCCGCGACTGCCAGACGACGCGGCCGCTGACCTTCTGCACCAGGTTGCCGTCGGTGCGCATGTTGAGGATGCGGGTGTTCGAGGTGTCGGAACGCAGGACGGTCCCACCCAGGATGGTGTTCCCCGACGGGACCCGGTCCTGGTAGCCGTTCCAGCTCACGACGACGGTCTTGCCGGCGAGCAGCGCCATCGTGCCGTCGGCGCGCACCTTCAACGCCGTCGAGTTCACGGTGCCGGCGGACGCCCAGCGCGCCACGCGCTTGCCGTTCTTGGTGATGTCGAGGGCGCGGTTCTTGCCGACCACGGCGATCGCGCCGGAGTTCCCGGCGGTGTTCGACGCCCACAGCACGCGGTTGCCGATGCCGTACTCGACCAGGTTGCCGTCGCCCTGCATGATGAGCTTGAACTGGCCGTTCGGCGACGTGACCTGGTCGCCGGGCAGGATCTTCGTCCCGGCCGGGGCCGAGCCGACCCAGACGGCAGAGGCCGCTGCCGGTTCGGCTGTCGCGACGAGCGCCCCCGCCGCCAGGGCCAGTGCCGTCACGGCGCCGGCGATGCGTGGGAGTCGGCGCGCACGTGCGACGGTCGACGGAGTGGTGGTCATGGATCCCCTGCCCTGGAACCGACCGTGCGAGCGCACGGTCGTGCGGCGCTCGCCCTGCACGAGTCGCCGAACGATGTTCGCTTTTCTGCACGGGGTGCACAACCCCTTGGACTGGGGGTGTACAGCACGAGGTCGATCACGGCGGGACAGGATGGGACCATGTCGACGCCGAACCCCGCCTTCGTCCCGCCCACAGCACAGACCACTCGTCCGGACCTGCAGGGCACGTTCGGGATGGCGGCCTCGACGCACTGGATCGCGACGGCGACCGCCCAGTCCGTGCTCGAGCGCGGCGGCAACGCGTTCGACGCCGCCGTCGCCGGGGCCTTCGTCCTGCACGTCGTGGAGCCGCACCTGAACGGTCCGGGCGGCGACCTGACGGCGGTCTTCGCGACGGCCACGAACCCCACACCGACGGTGCTGGTCGGGCAGGGTCCGGCCCCGGAGGGTGCCACCCCGGAGCACTACCGCGCCGAGGGCCTCGACCTGGTCCCCGGCTCCGGTGCGCTCGCCGCGACCGTCCCCGGCGCGGTCGACGCCTGGCTGCTCCTGCTCCGCGACCACGGTACCTGGGAGCTCGCCGACGTCCTCGCCCCCGCCGTCGGGTACGCCCGCGACGGCCACCCGGTCGCATCTGCGGTGATCCGGACGATCACCGCCGTGCGCGACCTGTTCGAGCAGCACTGGCCCACCTCCGCCACGCAGTGGCTGCCGGGAGGCGCGGTGCCGGCCCCCGGCGACCTGGTGCGCAACGAGGCACTCGCTGCAGTGCTCGACCGACTGGTCGAAGCCGGCGACGGTGCCGGCAGCCGGACCGGCCGCATCGACGCGGCCCGGTCCGAGTGGGCGGAGGGCTTCGTCGCCGAGGCGATCGACCGGTTCGTCCGCGAACCGCACCGGCACGCGTCGGGCACCGACCACGCCGGCGTCATCCGGGCGTCGGACCTGGCAGCGTTCCGGGCGTCGTACGAACCCGCGACGACCGTCGAGTTTCGCGGCTGCACCATCGCCAAGACCGGGCCGTGGGGCCAGGGTCCGGCGCTGCTCCAGACCCTGCGGCTGCTCGAACCGCTCGACGACGCCCTGCTCGACCCGTCGACCGAGCTCGGTGCGCACACGATCGTCGAGGCGCAGAAGCTCGCGCTCGCCGACCGCGAGGCGTTCTACGGTGACGGCGAGGTCCCGATGGACGTCCTGCTCTCCGACGCCTACGCCGACGAGCGCCGCGCGCTGATCGGGGAGCGGGCCTCTGCCGAGCTCCGACCCGGCACGGTCGCAGGGGTCGAGCACGCGATGCCTCCCGTCCGTACCGCCTACGACTCCGCCGGGTCGGTGGGCGTGGGCGAACCGACCGTGCAGGTCGCCCGCGACGCCGACGTCCCGCCGGCCGCTCCGCTCGAGGACCGCGGCGAGCCGTTCGTGACCCCCGACGGCGAGACCCGCGGCGACACGTGCCACATCGACGTCGTGGACCGCTGGGGCAACATCGTCAGCGCGACCCCGTCCGGCGGCTGGCTGCAGTCGTCGCCGACGATCCCCGAGCTCGGGTTCTGCCTCGGCACCCGCCTGCAGATGACGTGGCTCGAACCGGGCACGGCGTCGACCCTGCGCCCCGGCGAGCGCCCCCGGACCACGCTGACGCCGACCCTGGTGCTCCGCGGCGGGCAGCCGGTCGCCGCGCTCGGCTCCCCCGGCGGTGACCAGCAGGACCAGTGGCAGCTGCTGTTCCTGCTGCGCTGGATCGTCGGCGGGTACTCCCCGCAGCAGGCCATCGACGCCCCGGCGCTGCACACCACGTCGTTCCCGGGGTCGTTCTGGCCGCGAACGTGGGAGCCCGCGGGCCTGGTCGTCGAGGACCGCCTGGGCGACGACGTCATCGCGGCACTCGAGGCCCGCGGACACGTCGTGACCCGCGGCGGTGACTGGAGCCTGGGCCGACTGTCGTGCGTCACCCGCGACCCGGAGACCGGGGTCCTCGGTGCCGCCGCGAACCCCCGCGGCGCGCAGGGCTACGCGGCGGGACGCTGACCCTCGGCGCTCGTTCCTTCCCAGGACACCCGCGTTGGAAAGGGGAATCGGGCATACCTGGTCAGAACTTCCGACCAGGTATGCCCGATTCGACCGGGTACGCCCGATCCGACCGGGTACGCCCGCGCCTCAGAGCGTCGGGACGACCACCGCGCGGCCCGAGAGCTCCCCGGCCTCGAGCTTCCGGTACGCCTCGAGCGCGTCGGACAACGCGTACCGCTCGACGTCGGGGACGATCTGGCCGGCGCGGTACATCGCGACGACCTCGTGCAGGTCCTCGATGGTGCCCCAGTAGGTGTTGGTGATCGTCGACTCGTACGGCGTCGAGAAGAAGTTCCACTCGGTGGTGCCGCCAGCGATCCCGACGACGGTGAACCGCCCGCCGACCGCCATCGAGGCCTGCGCGACCTTGATCGTGGGGGTGGCACCGACGAAGTCGAAGGCCGCGTCCACGCCGCGTCCGCCGGTGATCTCGCGGATGCGCTCAGCCTGGTCCGGGCCGCCGGGGACGGTGATCGCGCCGCGGGCGGCAGCGCGGTCCATCGCGTCCTGCTTCATGTCGGTCGCGATGACCGTGGCACCGGTGAGCGCCGTGAGGATCTGCACGGCGATCTGCCCGAGGCCGCCGAGCCCGACGACGAGCGCGAAGCGACCGCCCCCGGCCAGATTCGGCAGGGAGTTCTTGATCGCGTGGTACGGCGTGAGCGCGGCGTCGCTGAGCGGTGCGGCGGCGACCGGGTCGGCGTCACCGAGCGGCACGAGGTTCCGGGCGGGGACGCTCACGTACTCCGCCATGCCACCGTCGCGCCCCAGGCCGATCCCCATGTACGGGTTCGTCGCGGCGTTCTCGCAGTAGGTGTCCTGCCCCTTCGAGCAGTACGAGCAGTGCCCGCAGCCGACCGGCCCGTAGACCAGGAAGGCGTCACCCTCGGTGAAGCCGGTGACCCCGTCGCCGACGGCCTCGACCCAGCCGGAGTTCTCGTGGCCGAGCACGAACGCGGGGGCCTGGGCTCCCGGCTGCCCCTGCTGGAACTCCCGGTACACGGCGACGTCCGAGTGGCAGGCACCGGCGCCGGCGACCTTCAGCAGGACCTCACCGGGCCCGGGTGCAGGCTTCGGGACCTCGGTCAGGGACGGGAAGGTCTGGTACTGCTCGAACACGACGGCGCGCATGTGGGTCTCCTTGCTGTGGACGGCGGGTCGACGGAGATCCGTCGGGCGTCAGGAGGGGTGCGGCGTCGCGGCGGATCGAACGATCCGGGACTTAGCCTACACCTGTTGCTTTGCGCAACACCTGTCGCCAGCAGGCCCCGACCCTGCGTCTTCGCCGTGAGCCCGTTGCGAGAACGATCGTTCTCCGATTGACTCGGGAGCGGTGGTCCCGTTCGGGGCCACTCCCCCACACGAAAGGAGCGGGCATGCCCACTCGCACCGCACGCACCGCCTGGAACGGCGGCCTCGAGGACGGTTCCGGTCAGGTCGAACTCTCGAGCTCGAAGGTCGGCACGTACGACGTCTCGTTCCCGAAGCGCACCGCCGAGGACGCCGGCGGCACCACGAGCCCCGAGGAGCTCATCGCCGCCGCCCACTCGGCCTGCTACGCCATGCAGTTCTCCGCCGTGCTCGGCGAGGCCGGCGGCACGGTCGAGGCCCTCGACGTCAAGGCCGACGTCTCGCTCGGCCCGGACCCGGCCGGCGGCTTCCGCCTCACCGGCATCGTCCTCACCGTCAGCGGCGAGGTCTCCGGCATCGACGAGGCAGCCTTCCTCAAGGCCGCCGAGGACGCCAAGGCGACCTGCCCCGTCAGCAAGGCGCTGACCGGCGTCGAGATCACGCTGCACGCGACCTTCGAGCAGTAAGCGCAGCACGCAGGAGCCGTCAGCACCCGACGGACCGGAGGCCCGTGGCGACCCCGCCACGGGCCTCCGGTCCGTCGCCCACCTACGCTGGGTGCCGTGCCCCGATTCCTCGCCACCCCGACCCTCGTCGCCCTCTGGCTCGGCCTGCTGGCCGTCGTCGTCGGGATCGTGTTCGTGCTGACGGCTCCGCCGTCGTCCTTCGGGTGGTTCGCGTACGCACCGCTGTCCGACTACGCGTTCGTCGGGGGCATCCGGCCCTGGCAGCTGACCGTCGGACCGGTCCTCGTGCTGGTGGGCGCGGTCGTCGCCGCCTTCGCGCTCGGCCGCCTGAGCACCCGCCGCAGGGACTGAGACCAGGGCGTCCAGCGGACGTCCGGACTCGCACGCCGTCGACTGGCACCATGGCGTGATGGCCGAGCAGCACCTCCCGGGCCCGCACAAGCCGGGCCGCCCGCCCCGGTCACGCCGCCGCAGTCTGGCGCAGCACGACCTGCGGGACGCACGAGCCCGCTTGCGCGGCACGATCTACGAGCACGTCGAGCCCGACGCGAAGGGGCGCGACCAGTACACGGCGACGCAGATCGTCGACTTCTGCCTCGACCTGGCCGAGGTCATGCTGGCCTCCGGTGCCGACACCCGCAGCGTCGAGACTGCCGTCGTCGCGGTCTCGACGAAGTGGAACCTCGCACCGCTCGACCTCGACTTCTCCGGCAGCTCGGTCACCATCCAGTACGCCCCGGCCGACGTCCCGCCACTCGTCAAGTTCCGCACCGTGCGGTCGGACGGCTCCGACCTCGACAAGCTCGCGCGGGCGAACCAGATCGTCGACGACCTGATCCACGACGACCGCGACATGACATCGGGTGTGAGCGCCCTGGTCGCCGTGCTGCGACTCCCGCCGCGGTGGCCGATGTGGCTGTCCGACGTCGGCCTGTCGATCCTCGGCATCTCGATCGCCGTGCAGGCCGGTGGCGGGTGGCGGGCCGGACTCGGGGCGTTCGTGCTGATGCTCGGGATCATCGTCTCCGGGCGCTGGCTCACGGACCGGGGGTACCCGCAGTTCTTCGTGTCCGGAGCGCAGGGCGCGGCGGCGTCGGCGATCGGCACGCTGGCCATCTGGGCCGGGGTGTTGAACGCGAACGGTGCGGCGACGATGGTCGCGGCGCTCGTGGTGCTCCTGCTGCCGCACCCGTCCCTGGTGACCTGGGCACAGGACGCCATCTCCGGGTTCCGGGCGATGGCGGTGGCCCGGGCGTTCTACATCGGGCTGGTCATCGCGGCGATCGTGGTCGGGGTGCCGGCCGGGATCGCGATGACGCACTGGCTGCGGATCGAGGTCGACCCGACCGGGATCGTGACGCAGACCCTGCCGCTCTGGGCGTCACTGTCGCTGACCGTGGTGTCGGCCGGCGCGAACTGCTTCGTGCAGCAGGCCAGCGCTCGGGTGATCCCGGTCGCCGTGGTGTTCTCCGTCGCCGCCGCTGCATCCCTCTGGGCACTGCGGCAGGCCGGGCTGCCGCTCCTCGGTGCGACGTTCCTGGCGGCGGTGCTGCTCGGGGTGCTCTCGACCTACGCGGCCGTCCGGATGCGCACGGCCGTGGCGGCGATCGCGGTGCCCGCGTTCTGCGGGGCGCTGCTGCCCGGTGTCGCCGTGTCGAACGCCCTGCTGAACTTCATGTCCGGGTCGTCGAGCGCCGCGCTCGACTTCGTGGCGGCGGTGTCCGTGGCACTGGGGATCGGCGCGGGCCTGGTGCTCGGTGGGCTCTTCGCGACACCGGGTGCCCGGCGAGCACTCCGACGGACGCGTCGGGTCGTCGTGCACTCGGTCCACAACGACACCCGGGCGCTGCGGGTCATCCGCGACACCGGGTACGACCCCGGCGACGGGTCGGTGCCGCGCGGGTCACGGAGCGGCGGCGCTTCGTGAGCGGCGCCGAGCCGGAAGACGCTTCGTGAGCAGAAGCGGTCGGGTGCGATGCACGCACCCGACCGCTTCTGCTCACCAGGTGGGCGTGCCGCGCTCAGCCGGCGTCGGACACCGCGCTCGACACCGCGGTCGGGGCGTCGTACTCGCCGTCCGGGATCGCGCGGAGTGCCTCGAGGACGCCGTCCGGGGCGCCCTCCTGTTCGGCGGTGGAGACCACCTCGTCCTTCGACGCCGGGTAGTCGATGCCGCTCAGGTACTTCTGGACCTGGATGGGGTTCGGTGCTGCCATGTCGGTTCCTTCCGTCAGGTTGCGACTCCCCGGAGTACCCGCGAGACGCTGCACGACGACGCAAGGAACGCGCTCCGCGGACGAACCGCCGTCAGATCTCCCAGCTGCCCGAGTCGTCGTCGTTCCACATCGCCAGACGGCGGGCGGCCTGCGGCTCGTACCGCTCCATCCAGCCGCGCTCGAGCCGGGCGACCGCGCGGTCGAACGCCGCCACGAGGTCGAGCTCGGCACGGAGCAGGGCCTGCAGCTGCAGCCCCTCGTACAGGGCGATGAGCTGCTCGGCGCCGCGGCGGGGGTCCATCGTGTGCGGGGCACGGCCGATCGCGACGTCGTGCTCCAGGCCGCGCTTGATCTGTGCGAAGAAGAGCTGGTAGCGCGACCGCAGGTAGGTCGCCATCGGGTGCGCCGGGTTGCCCGCGACGGACAGCAGGGCGACGAGCAGGCGCATCAGGGCCGGGTCCTCGGCGTTCGAGGCGACGATGGCGCGGAGCAGGTCCACCGTCGAGCCGTCACCGACCTCGCGCGTGACCTCGTCCATCCGGGCGCCGTTCCAGCGGTCCAGTGCGGCGAGGACCAGGCCGTCCCACGACGGGAAGTGCTGCTCCAGTTCCGCGACGCTGATGCCCATCCGCTCGGCGACCTGCACCGGCCGGGCCTCGTGGAAGGGGACGTCCCGGAGCAGGTCGACGGTGGCGCCCACGATCGTGATCCGCAGGTGCAGTGTGGCCGCCGCGGCCACTGCGGCCTGCGTGTCGGCGCTGGTGTGTTCGAGCATCGTGCCCTCCGTCGTCCCCGGACGTCCTGTCCGTGTCACCCCGGATCCGGGGCACGTCCATCCAAACGCAGAACGGGGGACACCAGAATCCCCGGTACGGGTGTCGGCACAAGGGGGGACAGACCACGACGTCGAGCCGGTTCGCGGCCGTCCGTGCGACCATGCCGACATGACCCCGAACGACCCCACTGCCCAGGGACTCGCGACCATGGCCTCGACCGGCTTCGAGTTCGGCGGCGACCCCGAGCAGGTGGCGCACGACGTCCGGGCCATGTGGGAGCAGCTCGGACAGCCCGCCGGTGCGTTCGAGGCGGCGGCCCGGGCCATCGCCGTGCTGCCCCAGCGCCCCGAGGTGCCGATCGCCGACCAGGCCCGCCGTCGCGCGTTCGAGCGGGCGATCGGCATCAACCCCGTCGAGGTCGAGCTGGTCGCCGCGATGTCAGCGCGTGAGCTCCTCGAGCGGATGGCGCGCTCCGTCAGCTGCTGACGCCACGACCCGGATCCGGAGCGGACCCGCCGACGCGACCGGAGCCGTCGACCCGACCACACGGACGACGGGAGGCGCGGTACCCGCCGGCACCGCGCCTCCCGTCAGAACCCCGTCAGGGGCAGGAGCCCTACGGCGTCGGCATCCCGCCGTCGACGTGCAGCGTCTCGCCCACGACGTACGACGACTCACCGCTGGCCAGGAACACGTAGGCCGGTGCGAGTTCGGCCGGCTGACCCCAGCGACCCAGGTAGGTCTGCTCGCCCGCGCTCGGCAGCGCCTCCGGCGGCTGACCGCCGGCCGGCTGCAGCGGCGTCCAGATCGGGCCCGGGGCGACCGCGTTGACACGGATCCCCTTCGGTGCCAGCTGCGCCGCCAGGCCCTTCGCCAGGTTGTTCACGGTCGCCTTCGTGGCCGCGTAGTGCACCAGGTGCGGCGACGGGGCGTACGCCTGGATCGACGTCGTGTTGATGATCGTGGAGCCGGGCTGCAGGTGCGGCACCGCTGCCTTCGTGATCCGGAACGTCGCGTAGGCGTTCGTCTTGAAGGTCTCGTCGAACTCCTCGTCGGAGATCTTGGTGATGTCGTCGACGTTCTGCTGCTTGCCGGCGTTGTTCACCAGGATGTCGAGGCCGCCGAGCTGTTCGACGGCGTCGGCCACGAGCTGCTCGCAGACCTCGAGCGAGGTGATGTCGCCCGGCAGCGCCACCGCCTTGCGTCCGGCTGCCTCGATGAGGCCGACGATACGGTCGGCGTCCTCCTGCTCCTCGGGCAGGTACGAGATCGCGACGTCCGCGCCCTCACGGGCGTAAGCGATGGCCACGGCGGCGCCGATGCCGGAGTCACCACCGGTGACGAGCGCCTTGCGGCCGGTCAGACGACCGGAGCCGCGGTAGGTGTCCTCACCGTGGTCGGCGGGGACGTTCTGCGCCATCTCCGCGTCGGTACCCGCACCCTCGAGGTACTGCTCGTCGGGCTTCTTGTCGGCGTACATCTTCGTGGGGTCCTGCATCACGTACTGGTCAGGCCCGGTCTGGTCGTTCTGCTGGTCCGTCATGCCGCCGACGGTACGCAGGGGGTCGCTACGGGCCGTCCAGGAGGCTGTCCCCCGCCGCGCGGAGCGGCCTGCGTCCGCCGACCGCACCGGTCCAGGGCTGCAGGTGCGTGATCCTCGTTTGTCACGGTCCGGTGACGGGCAGGCCCCGATTCGGTAACACCTGTCGTTCTGCCCGGGTCGAGGTCGTACCGTCGAACGGTGACTCCTCGGACCCTGCTGGCGCTCGGCGCCGCCGTGCTGGCCTTCTCGGCCGGTGCGCTCGCGTTCGACGGCGGCACCGGCATCGGCGGCGACGTGGCAGTGGCCGCCGAGACCTCGCACGACGCCGCCCCGGTGCACGTGACGAAGGCGGAACTCCGGCGGGTGGACTCGATCGAGCTCGACGCCGAAGCCCTGGTGCTCCGGAACGGCGACGACACCGTGGTCGAGTCCTCGATGCGCGACTCCGGCCTGACCGTGAGCGTGCTGAACCGCCTGCTCGGCACACCGTCGCGCACGCAGACGGCCGAGGGCGACGGCGGAGCGTGCTTCCCCGCGGGTACCACCTACACCTGGGGCGGCGCGATCCGCGTCGCAGCACTGACCACCGACGCCGCGGCCGGCAACGCCGTCGAGATCCGGGTGCTGCGCGACTCGGTCCGCAGCACGCTCGGCAAGCGGATCGAGCTGACCGGCCCGGGCGGCGTCCGGGTGGGCGACGACATCGCGGACGAGATCGCTGACGCTCCCCGTTCGGAGCGGGTCTCCTACGGCTCGGACGACTCGCGTGCCTGGCAGCTCCTGCTCCGTGAAGGCTGGGCCGACCGGCGCGACGACGATGACGACGACGAGTCGACCAAGCACGGGGTCGACCCCGGGACCAACGGGGTCTCCGCCCTGACGAACGAGACGACCGTCACGGTGCTCGGTTCGCCGATGCCCGTCCACGCGCAGCGGAGCTGCTGACAGCAAGCAGAGCGCGGAGTTGCTGGGGCGGCTCAGACCCGCAGGGTCGTGACCACCGGGAAGTGGTCGCTGGCGAACCACGTCTCGGGTCCGTCGTGGTCGATCACGGCCCCGTCCACAGCGCTGACGCCCCGGGTGAGCACCCAGTCGATCCGCTCGCCCGAGTCGGCCGGCGGCTGCCAGTCGTTGAACGTGGCGGTGCGGTCGGACGGGTCCCCCGCGGTCAGCCAGGCGTCGGCGAACCCGGCCTCGGCGAACACCCGCGAGGCCGCGCCGCTCCCCGCGGGTTCGTTGCAGTCCCCCGCGAACACGACCGGGCCGGTGGTGCCCGCCAGGCGTTCGGCGATGAGGGCGGCGCTCCGACCCCGGACCTCGTCACCGTGCGGGCCGGGCTCGTGGTCCAGGTGCGTGGTGAGCAGGGTGAACGCGGACCCCTCGGCGTCGAGGAACCGGGCGTGGTTGGCGATCCGCGGGTACAGGCTGCCCCACGTGTTCGAGACGGGTTCGTCCGGGGTGTCCGACAGCCAGAACGATCCCTCATCGGACGGGCGGAACCGGTCGCGACGGTAGAAGACGGCCGCGTGCTCGCCGGCGTCGCCGCCCTCGCGCCCCTGCCCGACGTCGGCGTGGTCCGGCAGGCCCGCACGCAGGTCGTCCATCTGGTGTGCGAAGGCCTCCTGCACGCACAGCAGGTCGGGGTCGTGCCGGCGGATGAGGTCGAGCACGACCGGCAGGCGGGCCGGCCAGTCGTGCGCGGGGTCCGGGTTCTTGATGTTGTAGGTCATCAGGACGATCGGGCGTGCGGCGCTGGTCACACCGTGAACCTACCGATCGGTTGCCCGGCGGGTTCCCATCAGTTGATGCAGGTGCCCTCGGTGCCGTAGTTGTGCACGTCGGTCGACTTGGGCGTCGGCTCCTTCGCGGGCTGCTTCGTCGGCTTCGAGGCCGAACCGCCGGCGGCCGGGGTCGAGGCACCGGCGGTCGGCTCGGTCGCGATCGGCTTCGCGGTCTTGCCGTCGGTACCGAGCACCAGCGTCACGCCGGCGACCGCGCTGGTCCGGACCGGGACGGCGCCGGGCACTGCGGACGCGACGGCCTTCGCCTGCGACTCCTGGCCGGCGGGGTACTGCACCTGGGTGACCTTGGTGGTGGGCGACGACCCGGCGGGGGCGACCTGGAACCCGCGGGCCGTCAGGACCTGTCCGGCGCTGGTGGCCGCACCCTCGACGCCGCTGCCGTTCAGCACGGTGAGCGACGTGTTCGCAGGCTGCGCCCGACCGGCCTTGGTGTAGGCCTCGGGCTCGCCGACCAGGCCCTGCACGAACGCTGGCAGGCCGACGGTGTCGACCTCGACGATCGACAGCGCGGAGCCGTTGACGTAGATCGTCGGGGTGCCGAGGGTCGGGATCGTGGCCGACTGGATGTTCCCGGGTCGAAGGTTCCGCATCTGTGAGGCGAGGTCGACCAGGTTGGTGTCGGTCTGGATCGATCCGCCGACGGCCTTGAGGATGTTGCCCATCTTCACCGGGTTGAGCAACGTTCCCGCGGACGTGACCTTCCGCGCCTCCTGCGACAGGAAGTACTGCTGGCGGACGTTGCGGTCCAGGTCGCCGTTCGGCAGGCCGTGGCGCTGACGCACGAAGGACAACGCCTCCTTCGCGTTCAGCGAGGACTTGCCCGCGGGCAGGTCCACGCCCGAGTACGGGTCGCTGGTGGCCTGGTTCAGGCAGACCTGCACCGGTCCGAGCTCCTTGACCACCTGGTAGAAGCCGAGCAGCGAGACGCGGACGTAGTGGTCGATCTGCAGACCGCTCAGGTTCTCGATCGTCTTGATGAGCATCTTCGCACCACCGGTGTCGCCGCCACCGTTGAGCGTGCCGTAGTAGAAGGCGCTGTTGAGCTTGCCCTTGCCGACGTCCGGGATGTCGACGTACGAGTCGCGGGGGAACGAGATCATCGTCGCCTGGCTGCCGTCGGCGTTGATGTGCAGGACGATCATCGTGTCCGTGTTCGTCGCGCCACCGTCCGACGTCGTGCTCAGTTCAGCCATCTGCTCGGGGGTGGCGTTCTCCGGCCGGTGGTCGTCACCGACGAGCAGGATGTTCTGCGCCTTGCCGTCGACGTCGTCCTTCTTGTCCTTGTTGCCGGTGATCGCGTTGACGATCGTGACGCCGTCGGACAGCTGGTTGTACGCGTACGCCGCGTACCCGCCGCTCAGCACGACGGCCATGGTGAGCACACCCGCGATCGCCGGGAACACCACTCCCGCTCGTCGCTTCTGGCGCCCGTGGCGCGGCGTCGCAGCACCGCGGTGCGCGGGCTCGGTCGTCTGCTCGGGTTCGTTGCTCACCGGGAAACCATAACCGCCGCGCGGGGAACGGACATGGGATGCGCCTGGAAGGTCGCCCCGTAGTCGCCGTCACCCCATGGCGGACGGGAGGCCCGTGGCGGCGTCGCCACGGGCCTCCCGTCCGTCCCCTGGTCGCGCTCGTCGCGCTAGTCGCGCGACGGGAGCAGGTGGATCGCCTCCATGGCGAGCTCGGCCGCGATGGGGTCCTTCGCCAGGACCGCTTCGCGGAGCTTGGTGAGCTCGGGCAGGATCACGTCGGCAGGCAGCAGCTCGGCGAGTTCCGGCACGCGGAGCTTGAAGGACAGCCCGTCGGTGGTGGCGTTGCAGAGCTGCACGAGGGACGGGTTGCCGCAGGCGTCCGCCCACATCGAGTAGACGTTCGCGCCGTCCCGCGCGACCTGGTCCTGCTCGTCGGCGCTCACCCGTGCGTGCACGTCGTCGAGCATCTTCACGATCTTCTTGCGCTGCGCGTCCGTGAACCGGGGCACCGCGAGCCGCACGACGCCGCCGTAGATCACGCCGAGGGTGCGGTACGCGTCGAGGAGCTCTTCCTTCGTGGGCGCCGCGACCCTGGTGTAGCGGTTCGGCGCCATCTCGATCAACCCGGCCCGGGCGAGTTCGGCGAGGGCTTCACGGATGGGGGTGCGGGACACGCCCAGCCACGCGATGAGGTCGTCGTCGTTGAGCCGTTCGCCGGGCTCGAGCGTGCCGTCCATGATGGCGTCGCGGATCTTGTCCTGCACCGTGTCACGGAGGAGCTTGCGCTCCGCAGCGGGCTGCGTCGAGGGAACTGGCATGCGCCCAGCGTGTCACATGTCAGGGTCGGTGCGCGAGAGGCGCGACGGCCACCAGGCCCGGTGCCCGAGGTCGTACGCCAGCGCCGGCACGAGCAGCGAGCGGACCACGATCGTGTCCAGCAGGACGCCGAACGCGACGACGAACGCGATCTGCACGAGGAACAGGATCGGGATGACGCCGAGGGCGGCGAACGTGGCAGCGAGCACGACGCCAGCCGACGTGATCACCCCGCCGGTCACCCCGAGTCCGCGCAGGACACCCTCGCGTGGACCGTGTCGCAGCGCCTCCTCGCGCACCCGGGTCATGAGGAAGATGTTGTAGTCGACGCCGAGGGCCACCAGGAACACGAACGAGTACAGCGGCACGCTCGGGTCGGCTCCCGGGAAGTGGAACACGTGGTCGAAGACGAGCGCACCGACACCGAGGGCCGCCGCGAAGGACACGATCACGCTGCCGATCAGGACGAGCGGCGCGACGATGCTGCGGAGCAGGAGCATCAGGATCAGGAGGATCACGACGAGCACCACGGGGATGATGAGCGTGCGGTCACGGATCCCGGTGTCGTTCGTGTCGACCGCCGTCGCGGTGACGCCACCGACGATCGCTCCCGGGTCGACCCGTTCGACGGCGGTGCGGAGGTCGCGGACGGTCTGCTCGGCGGCGTCCGAGTCGGCGGCGTCGGACAGCGTGGCCTCGAGCAGGACGTCACCGCGGGAGACGGTCGGCGTGCCGCTGCCGGCGGCGTCCCCGGTCAGCGGGACGGTACCGGCGGGACTGTCCTTCGCTGCGGCGACCACACCGTCGACCCCGTCCACCGCGGTGATCGCGTCGACGAGCTGGTCGAGGTCGCGCTCCGCGCCGATGACCTGCGCGGGGCTGCCGGAACCGCCGGGGAAGTGGTCGGCCAGCACGTCCTGACCGTCACGGGCCTCGGACGACCCGATGATCAGATCGCTCTGCGGAACCCCGTCCGCCTTGAGTCCGAACAGGCCGGCACCCATTGCGAGCAGGCCGACCGTGCAGACGATCCACACCACCCGGGACCGACGGGCGACGAGCCGGCCGACGCGCGCCCAGATGCCTCGGGCGTCCGGACCGGTGAGCTCGGGGTGGGCGCTGCCGAACGCCGGACGCAGCGGCCAGAACGCCGCGCGACGGAACGCGAGCAGCAGCGCGGGCAGGAGTGTCAGGGCAGCGAGCAGGCTGAACGCTATGCCGATGGCCGCGACGGGGCCGAGCGCCTTGTTCGAGTTGAGGTCGGAGAGCAGCAGGCAGAGCACCCCGACGATCACCGTGCCTCCCGAGGCCAGGATCGGCTCGAGACTCCCACGCAGGGCGGCCTTCGTCGCGTCCCAACCGGTCCGGTGGTCGCGCAGCGCCTCTCGGAAGCGCGAGGTGTACAGGAGCGCGTAGTCCGTCGCCGCGCCGATCACCAGGATCGACAGGATCCCCTGCACCTGCCCGTTGACCGTCACGATGTCGGCCTTGGCGAGCCACCAGACCACGAGGATCGAGGCGCACAGGGCGAAGGTCGCGGTACCGAGCACGAGGACGGGCAGCAGGGGTGATCGGTAGACGATGATCAGGATCACGAACACCGCGGCGAGCGCCACCCCGAGCAGCAGTCCGTCGATGCCGGCGAAGGCCTCGGTCAGGTCCGCCGTGAACCCGGCGGGACCGGTGACGTAGCCGCTCACACCGGACGGGAGCGCACCGTCGACGTCGGCCCGGATGGCCTCGACCGCGTCCCCGGTCTCGGCGTCCTGCGTGAGCGTGGCGACGATCTCGACCGCGTCGCCGTCCTCGCTCCGGATCACCGGACTGACGGCCTCGACGTCCGCGCGGTCGGACAGTGTCGTGGCGAGCGCCTTCGCGTCGCCGAGGTCGGTCGACGTCAGCCCGCCGTCACGCTCGAGGACGATGATCGCGGGCGCCCCCGACTCGTCGCGGAACTCGGAGGACCGTTCCTGCACCTTGGTGGCGTCGGCCGAGGCGGGCAAGAAGGAGGTCTGGTCGTTGGTGGAGACCTCGGAGATCTTGCCGAAGAAGGGACCGCCGACCGAGGCGATGCCGAGCCAGACCACGATGACGAGCGCGGGGAGGACGATGCGGAGGAAGCGGGACACGTCGGCGAGCGTACACCGATCGTCAGCATGCTGATTACTTGACGGTCGAGCGCCCCTGCCGACCGTAGAATCACGACATGCAGGACACGACCGAGCAGTGGCCCCTCGGGCGCCTGCTGTCCGCGGCCGCACGGTCCGTCGAACGGGACTGGGACGAGCGCCTCCGTGCCATCGGGCTCTCGCACGCCGCGGTCGTCGCGATCGACATCCTCATCCGGACCGGTCCGACCGGCGCGGACACCATCGCGCGCACGGCCCGGGTCCAGCCGCAGACGATGTCGCGCACCCTCGAACGGATGGAGCGGGACGGCCTGGTCGAGCGCTCCCCGCACCCAGCCGATCGTCGGCGCCGCGTCGTGAGCGTGACACCCGCCGGTCGCTCTGCGTGGGAGACCGCGCGGCACATGGAGCGCGAGGTCCTCCCCGAGGACCCGGCACTCCGGGCAGCGCTGGGCGAACTGCTCGCAAAGCCGCAGTCCGAGTGACACACTGTTCTTGAAATACCACATGCGATAAGATCCTGTGGTCGGTGCGTGCCGACCCGACCACAGGAGCACTGCATGTCCGAACGCCGAGCCGCCCGAGCTGCCGCAGCACACGTCCACCGCGCTCCCAGCCGCAGCACGCGACGACGGCGACCGCTCCTGGTCGCCCTGGTGGCGACGCTCGCCTCGCTCGTCGGCGTCGCCCTGGTCGTCGCCGTCGTCGCGAGCGTGTTCGTCGGCGGGCTCGCACGCAGTTTCGACGCCGGACGATCGACCATCACCGACCCGTTCCCGAGCGGTGCCCGACCGACGCCCACGGTCGGCGAGAACATCCTGCTCATCGGGTCCGACTCCCGGGCGCAGGGCAGCCCAGACGGTGGACCTGCGGTGGCCGGCGGCCGCTCGGACACCCTGATGCTGGCGCACGTCCCTGCCGATCGTCAGCACGTCTACCTGATGTCGATCATGCGGGACTCCTGGGTCGAGGTCCCCGGGCACGGGCGCGCCAAGATGAACGCCGCGTACGCCTGGGGCGGGGTACCCCTCACCGTGCAGACGGTCGAGCATCTCCTGGACGTCCGGGTCGACCACGTCGCCGAGATCGACTTCACGGGGTTCGAGGACATGACCGATGCGCTCGGCGGCGTGACCGTGTCGTCCCCGCAGGCCTTCTCGACCGGCCACCACGACTTCGCGGCGGGGAAGAACCACCTCGACGGCTCCGACGCGCTCGCCTTCGTGCGGGAGCGCCACGCATTCGCCGACGCCGACCACACCCGGGTCCGGAACCAGCAAGCGTTCATGCGCGGCGTCGTGAACGGGCTGCTGTCCCGCGGCACCGTCACCAACCCCGGGCGAATCCAGGACTTCGTCGCCGCGACGAGCGAGCACCTGTCGGTCGACGCGGGGTTCTCGTTCGCACGGATGGCGGAATTCGGGTGGTCGCTCCGAGCGGTCCGCGCCGACGACCTCGTGACCTTCACCGTGCCCACCGCGGGCGCCGGGACGTCCCCGGACGGACAGTCGATCGTGACCCTGAACCAGCTCGCCGTCGGATCCCTGTCCCAGGCGCTCCGCTCCGACGACGTCGCCGGCTGGCTCGCCGACAACCCGCAGTGACGCAACGCCGCGCGCACGACGACGCCCCACGACTCGAGGTCGTGGGGCGTCGTCGTGTTCGGTCTGCGGAGAGATCAGGCGGGGAGCTGGAGCTCCTGGCCGGCGTAGATCAGGTTCGCGTCGTCGATGGTCGACGTGTTCGCGGCCCAGAGCTGCTTCCATCCGCCGTCGATCCCGAGCTTCGTCGAGATCGTGTCGAGCGTGTCACCCGAGGCGATCGTGTACGTCTTGCCGCTCGTCTTGACCGGGGCCGGCTTGCTCGGCGTCGTCGCCGCCGGGGCGGGCGTCGACTCGGTCGTGCTCGGCGCGGCCGGCTGCGGGGCGGCCTGCTCGGCAGGAGCCGGAGCCGGAGCGGCCGGCTGCGGGGCGGCCTGCTCGGCGGGGGCCGGAGCCGGTGCGGGGGCCGGAGCCGCCGCGGCGGGGGCTGCGCCGCTGGTGCCGCTCAGCCCGAGCTGGGCGGAGCAGGCGGGCCATGCACCCCAACCCTGCGAGGCGAGGACACGCTCGGCGACGGCGATCTGGGCCTCGCGGCTGGCGGAGGCGGGGTTGCCCGCGCCACCGTTCGCCTGCCAGGTACCGAGGTTGAACTGCAGGCCGCCGTAGTAGCCGTTGCCGGTGTTGATGGCCCAGTTGCCGCCGGACTCGCACTGCGCGAGCTGGTCCCAGGTCGAACCGGCCGCTGCGTTCGCGGGGGCTGCCGCGAGGCCGACACCGGTCGCGGCGATGCCTGCGAACGCCAGGCCACCGACGATGGTGCGGGTACGGGAAAGCTTCTTCATGTGATTGCTCCACCGGGGTCACGAGCCGCATCTGCTGCGGAATCCACTGCCCACCCCGACCGATCGCGGTCAATTGTGGGGGTGCGCCACCGGGGGCAGTGGTCATCGGGCCGGCGGCACCTCGGTCGGCAACCATAGGAAACTCTTGACCGTTATCAAACCGAGACAAACGGTTCTACCCGTGTATGCTATGTACCCCTACCCCGAACCTGAACGGGCGCATCCCCATGGGCATGGTGATCGAGCCGTACCCGGGTACGTGTCCTTGGCAATTCGCTGGCAATGCCGCCTGGTGCTCGGGATCAACCCCGTGTGAGCAGGGTCACGGCCTCGAGGTGACCGGTCTGCGGGAACATGTCGAGCACCCTGGCCCGACGCAGCCGGAACGACGGCATGCGTGCCAGGTCCTTCGCCAGGGTCACCGGGTTGCAGCTCGAGTACACGACGTGCTGCACGTCCGACTCCTCGAGCCAGGTCGACAGCCGCTCTCCGATCCCGCGACGCGGCGGGTTCACCACGACGAGCTCGGGCACCGCGTCCGGACGGGCCCGGAGTGCGTGCTCGGTCGCGTCGTCGGCGGCGAACCGGAGGCCCTCGAGGCCGGCCTCACGAGCGGACTGCTCGGCGGAGCGGATCGCCTCGGCACTCGTCTCGATGCCGGTCACCACGCGGCCGGGGCGGGCTGCGTGCAGCGCGAACCCGCCGACGCCGCAGTACAGGTCCCACATCGTCGCGGGATCGAGCTCGTCGATCCAGGCCGTCGCCTGCGCGTACAACTCGGTCGCGACGCCGGTGTTCGTCTGGAAGAAGCTCTGTGGCCGCAGGTGCATCGTGATCCCGCCGAGCCGCATCGGCAGCGTCTCCTGCTCGGTCAGCACGATCTCGCGGTCGCCTTCCGTGACGGCCTTGTGCTCGGGCAGCAGGTTGACGGTCACCACGACCGCGTTCGGCAGTGCTGCGTGCAGGGCACCGAGGTGCTGCCGGAGCCGCGGCAGCTGTCCCTCGGAGCGCAGCACGAACCGGATCATCAGCTCGCCGTCGGGCGACTCGGTGACCAGGACGTACTTCAGCTCGCCCCGGCGCGCGGCGACGTCGTACGGGATCAGCCCCGCGGTCGAGACGAACTCGGCCAGCACGGGCAAGGCGTGCCGGATGCCGGGCGAGCAGATCCCGCAGTGCCGCAGGTCCACCCCGCGCTGCCGGTGGTCGAGGATGCCGACGGTCGGGTGCTGGACGGATCCGCCCACGACCATCTTCGCCTTGTTCCGGTACCCCGACTCCGGGCTCGTGATCGCGGGCGCCCAGGAGACCGTACCGGGGCCCCCGGCAGCCTCGACCGCGTCGTGCAGGAGCTCGCGCGTCCGGAGTTCCTTGTCGAGGACCTGGTCGGCGTAGGGCTGACCCATGAGCGTGCACGACCGGCACACCCCGCGGTCGAAGTAGTCGCACTGCATGGCCGAGTCAGGATACGGCAGCGTCCCGCGTCGTCGTGGCGATCCGGTACACCGACGTCGTCGCGGTCAGGAAGAGCGTCGTGCCGTCGTCGCCGCCGAAGCACAGGTTCGACGTGACCTCCGGCACTGCGACCTCTCCGATCCGGGCTCCCTCGGGGTCGAACACGACGACGCCGCGGTGGGTGGACGACCAGACGTTCCCGTGCACGTCGACCCGGATGCCGTCCGGCGCTCCTTCTCCGGGCTCGAGACGCGCGAACACCCGGCCGTTCTTCAGCAGGTCGCCACGGCGGTCGTACGCGCGGATGACCGGCTCGTCGCCCGACGAGCTCGCGATGTACAGCACCCGCTCGTCCGGGGCGAACGCCAGGCCGTTCGGCTCGTCCAGGTCGGTCGCCACGGGTCGCAGGTCCCCGCCCTCCGGTCCGCACCGGAACACCCAGTGGTCGCCGTACTCGCGCACGCCCGGGTGCCCCTCACGCGGCTGGGTGATGCCGTAGGCGGGGTCGGTGAACCAGACGCCGCCGTCCCGCGCGACCACGACGTCGTTCGGGGAGTTGAAGCGACCCCCGTCCCACACGTCGACGATCGGCGTGACGACTCCGTCGCGGTCACGCTCGACCCGACGCAGGCCGTGCGAGCACTGCACGACGCTGCCGTCCCGATCGAGCGTGCGGCCGTTGGTGAACTCGACACCGTCCGCGTACACCGAGGTCTCCCCTGAGTCGGCGTGCCACTGCAGGATCCGGTCGCCAGGGATGTCGGACCACCGCAGCGTGCGCGTCGACTGGATCCAGCAGGGCCCCTCCGCCCAGGTGCTGCCGGTGGCGATGCGCTCGAGCGCGTCGAGGTCGGGAACGAGGTCGTCCAGCAGCACGGGTTCTCCTTCGAACGGGGTGCCCACCTTACGTTCGTCAGGCCGCGGCCGCCGCCTCGCTGCGTCGTCGCACGGCCTTCTCGATCGCGGAGATCGCGAGGCCGAGCAGGATCGACGCCACGACCGCGAGGGTCGTGACGAGGAGAGGCTGCTCGCGGCTCCAACGCCCGGTGGCCGAGGCGATGCCGACGCAGTACGCCGCCCAGACGACGTCGGCGAGCACGCAGCTGACCAGGAAGCGCCGGAGGTCGAGCCCGCTGTCCGCGCCGACCAGGTTCGTCGTCAACCGACCCATCGGGATGAAGCGTCCGAGCACCGCAATGCGACCGGGAGCAGCACGGTAGCGGCCGTCGATGGCATCCCGGGCCGCGCGGACCTTCGGACGCGAGAACCACGACCTCGAGCCGAGGTCGACCGAGCGCGCCAGGTGGTACAGCCCGAGGTCGCCGAGGACCATGCCGATCGAGGCCGCGACGACGAGGAACAGGACCGGCAGGAGACCACCGTCACCGCCGACCAGGAGCGTGCCGATCGCGACGACGAGCGCCTGGCTGGGAAGGAAGACCGCGACACTGCCCACGGCGAGCACGAGGCCGACCACGAAGAACGCCCACGGGGTACCGACGAGCTGGACGACCAGGTCCTGTGCTGCGTCCACGACTCACCCTCCACGGGCACCGGAGGGGCACACCGGGGTCCATCCTCGCAGGTCCGGGGCGCTCCACTCACGTGCGGTCGACGATCGCCCGCATCGTCGAGGCCGCTTCGTCCGGGCGACCGTCGAGGACGGCATCGGCGAGAGCGAGGTGGAGGCCGACGTCGTGCCGGTCCGGGCGGACGCTCCCGCGTTCGCGCAGCACCTGGCCGACGACCTGGTGCAGTCGTCGGTACAGCGCGTTGCCGGACAGGTCGAGCACGAGCGCGTGGAACCGCACGTCCGCGATCACGAAGTCGAGGCGGTCGTCGCGGGTCGCGGCGGCGGCGAGTTCGTCGGCGGTGGTGCGGAGGGCCTCGCGTCGGTCCACGAACTCGTCGAGCGCTGCCCGTCGGGCTGCTGCGGCAGCGGCGGCGGGTTCGACCGCCGCACGCAGCTCACGGAGCTCGGCCGCCACGCGGTCGCCGTCCGGGCCCCGCAGCCGCCACCGCACCACGCGCGGATCCAGGACGTCCCACTCCCGCACGCCGAGGACGGTCACGCCGACCCGCTGCCGCGCGGTGAGCAGGCCGAGGGCGACGAGGACTCGGACGGCCTCGCGGACGATGCTGCGACTGGCACCCGTCCAGGCCACCAGGTCGTCGATGCTCCGGCGGCTGCCCATGGCGACGGCACCGGAGACGACGGCGGCACCGACCTGATCGAGGACCCGTTCGAAGGTGGTCGTCACCGCTGCGAGACAGGCGACAGCACGAGCTCGTCGATGCGCACGTGCGCCGGCGCCCCGAGCACGAACGCGACCGTCCGCCCCACGTCCTCCGGCTGGAGCATGTGCTGCCGGGCGGCCGCATCGGGGACCTCCGGCCGCTGGTCGAGGAAGTCCGTCGCCACGTCACCCGGACACAGATGCGTGGCACGGACGCCGTGCTCGGCCTCCTGCTGGTTGAGCGTGCGGACGACCGAGGCGAGCGCGGACTTGCTCGCCGAGTACGCGACACCCGCCCCCGGCTGGAAGGACCAACCGGCGTACGACGACACCACGACGACCACGCCGCCGGCCACGCGGAGCGCCGGCAGCGAGGCGTCCACCAGCGTGACGACGGCGGTGAGGTTCGTGTCCACGATCGCGCGGAAGTCGGTGAGCGACTGGTCGTCCCACCGGCGTCGCGGGGCGTTGAGCCCGGCCGCCAGCACGAGCCCGTCGAGCCGGCCGTGCCGCTCGAGCACGGCGTCCCGCGCGGCGGTGACGGCTTCGGGGTCGCTCGCGTCGAGGGGCAGGACGTCCGCGGTTCCCCCGGCGTCACGGATGGCACCCGCGACCTGCTCGAGCCGGTCCGCACGGCGTCCGCTCAGCGCCACGGTCCAGCCGTCCCGCGCCGCCGCCTCGGCAGTCGCGGCACCCATGCCGCTGCCCCCACCCGTGACCCAGAGCACCCGCTGATCCGTCATACTCGAATAGTATGCCTATTCAAGGCACCGACGACGGGAGCAACGATGCACCTCGACCTGACCGACCGTGTGGTGGTCGTGACCGGCGCAGCGCGCGGGATCGGCCGCACGCTCGCCGCCCGCTTCGTGGACGAAGGGTGCCGCGTCGTCGCGCTCGACCTGGCCTTCGAGCCGGACTTCCCGCTCGACCACGTCGTGTGCAACGTCGCCGACCCGGAGTCGGTGCGCGACGCAGTGGACGAAGTCGTCGGGCGGCACGGCACGGTCGACGTGCTGGTGAACAACGCCGGCATCAACGTCACGGGCACGGTCGCCGAACTCGAGTGGGACGCCTGGCGCCGCTGCATGGACGTGAACCTCGGCGGGACGTTCCTGATGAGCCAGGCCGTGGCGCCGGTGATGCAGGCCGCCGGACGCGGTCGGATCATCAACGCCGCCTCGTTCGCAGCGATCGTGCCCAGCGTCGGGAGCGCGGCCTACGCGGCGTCGAAGGCCGCCGTCGTCTCGTTCACACGGGTCCTGGCGTCGGAGCTCGGTCCGTGGGGGATCACCGTGAACGCGTACGCACCCGGCATGGTGCCGACGGCGATGAACGGCTTCGCGACGATGCCGACCGATGCGCAGGACCGCCTGCTCGACACGCTGTCGCTCCGCCGGTGGGAGACTCCGGACGACGTCGCCGACCTGCTCGTCTTCGTGGCGAGCGACGCCTCGGGGTACATCACCGGGACGCTGCTCGACGTCTCCGGCGGCAAGCTCGCGACCCAGATCCCCGCTCGCGCGCACGGCCGTACCTGAGCGGACTGCTGTCCGGCCGCACAGGTTCTCCACATGGGTCGCTTCGTAAGCTGTGAGAGCCCAGTGAGCCGGACTGCAGCCCGACCCCGAGGAGGTGCCCGATGGTCCTCGTCCTCGTCGCGTTCGCGATCGTCGCCCTGATCGTCCCCGCCCTGACCCCCGTCCTCGGCCGCCGCGTCTTCTACGTCGCGGCCCTCGCCCCCGCCGCGGCGGCGGTGCTGACGACCGCCCAGACCGACGCCGCCCTGCACGGCAGCGTCGTCGAACGGCACCAGTGGGTCCCTCAGCTCGACCTCGACGTCACGCTGCGGATGGACGCCCTGTCGTGGGTGCTCGCACTGGTCGTGTCGATCGTCGGCGCGTTGGTGCTGGTCTACTGCGCCTCGTACTTCGAGCGGGACGAACCCGGGCTCGGTCGGTTCGCCGGGGTCCTGACCGCCTTCGCCGGCTCGATGTACGGACTCGTGATCGCCGACGACGTCATCGTGCTGTTCGTCCTGTGGGAGGCCACGACGGTCTTCTCCTACCTGCTCATCGGGCACGACGCCGCGAAGCGTGCCAGCCGCGCCGCCGCCATGCAGGCCCTGGTCGTCACCACCGCCGGTGGTCTGGCGATGCTCGCGGGCCTCGTGATGCTCTCGGTCACGGCGGGCACGACCTCGCTGTCCGCGATCGTCGCCGATCCCCCGAGCGGCACGGTCGTCTCGGTGTCGGTGGTCCTGGTGCTGCTCGGAGCGCTCACGAAGTCGGCGATCGTGCCGTTCCACTTCTGGCTCCCCGCCGCGATGGCTGCCCCGACCCCGGTCAGCGCCTACCTGCACGCCGCGGCGATGGTGAAGGCCGGCATCTACCTGGTGGCCCGGCTCGCCCCAGCGTTCGCGCTGCTCGACGGCTGGCGCGAGACGATCACGCTGCTCGGCGTCGCCGGGATGCTCGTCGGCGGGTACCGGGCGCTGCGGCAGACCGACCTCAAGCTCCTGCTCGCCTACGGCACCGTGGCCCAGCTCGGGTTCCTCGTGCTCGCCGCCGGCTGGGGTGCCCCCGCGGTCGCCCTCAGCGGGGTCGTGCTCCTCGTGGCCCACGCCGCCTTCAAGTCGACGCTCTTCCTCGTGGTCGGCGCGATCGACCACGTCACGGGCACGCGTGACCTCGGCCGGCTCAGCGGACTCGGGCGTGCCCGCCCGTGGCTCGCGGTCGTCGCGGTGCTCGCGCTGGTGTCGATGGCCGGGATCCCGCCGACGATCGGGTTCGTCGCGAAGGAGGCCGTGCTGACCGGGTTCATCGAGTCCCTGCACGGCCCCGACGCCGGCTGGGCCTGGTTCGCCCTGATCGGCGTGACCGTCGGTTCGGTGCTGACCGTGGCCTACTCGCTGCGGTTCCTGTGGGGTGCCTTCGCCCGGAAGCCCGGCGTCGCGACCAACGAGCCGCACGCCCTGCACGGCCTCGCCGTCGTGCCCTCGGTGCTCGCGCTGGCCGGGCTCGCACTCGGCTTGCTCACCCCGGTGGTCGCCGACGGCATCGAGCCCGCGGCGACGACGGCAGCGCTCGGCGGCGAGGAGGTCCCGCACCTCGCGCTCTGGCACGGCCTCGAACCCGCACTCGGCCTGTCCGCGATCACCCTGGTCGGCGGCCTCGCACTGTTCGCCCTGCGCCGCCCGGTCGAGGCGCTCCAGCACCGGCTCGCCGGGTTCCCGAGCGCCGCGGGCACCTACCGGCACGGCATGCGACTGCTCGACCGGGGCGCGACCGGACTCACCGCGAGCCTGCAGCGCGGCTCGCTCCCCTACTACCTGACGGTGATCCTCTCGGTGTTCGTCGCCGGAGCGCTCGCCAACCTGGTGCTCGGCGGTCCGTGGGAGTTCCACGTCCGGTTCGCTGACTCGTGGGGCCAGGTCCCGGTGGTGATCGTGATGTCGATCGCCGGCATCGCGGTGCTCACGGCGAAGACCCGGTTCGCCGCCGCGGTCCTGGTCGGCGTCACCGGCTACGGCCTCTCCGTGCTGTTCGTCCTGCACGGTGCCGTCGACCTCGCCCTGACGCAGCTCGTGGTCGAGACGGTCACCCTCATCGCCTTCGTCCTGGTCCTCCGACGGCTGCCCCCGCGCATCGCGACGACCAACCCGTCGCGGTTCCGGGTCGTGCGGGCACTCTTCGCCGGGCTCGCGGGGCTGACGCTGGCGATCGTCGTCGTCGTGGCTGCCTCCGCCCGCACAGCACGCCCCCTCTGGCTCGACCTGCCCGCACTGACGAGCTCGTTCGGGCACGGTCTGAACGTCGTGAACGTCGCGCTCGTCGACCTGCGCGGCTGGGACACCCTCGGTGAGCTCACCGTCGTGGTCGCCGCGGCCACCGGTGTCGCGAGCCTGATCTTCGTGAACTCGCGCGAAGACACCCTGCCCCGGCTGCGCGACCTGCCGGAGACCCTGACCGCGAACGGCGAGCGCACCGACGGTGAGCCCCGCGCCTGGCTGCCGACGAGCGCCGCGATCCCGACCGGCCGCTCGGCACTGCTCGACGTGGTCGTCCGACTGCTGTTCCACGGGCTGATCGTGCTGTCGCTCTACCTGCTGTTCGCCGGGCACAACTCGGCTGGCGGCGGGTTCGCCGGTGGCCTGGTCGCCGGCATCGCGCTCGCCGCCCGGTACCTGGCCGGCGGACCGGCCGAACTCGGTGCCGCGGCCCCGGTGCGCGCCGGCCGCCTGCTCGGCCTGGGTGTCGCAACGGCCGCCATCACGGCGATCGTGCCGCTGTTCTTCGGCCGCGAAGCCCTGTACTCCGAGTTCTTCGAGGCCACGGTCCCGATCCTCGGACACGTCGAGTTCGTCACCGCGACGTTCTTCGACATCGGCGTGTACCTGGTCGTCGTCGGCCTGGTGCTCGACGTCCTCCGCAGTCTCGGCGCCGAGGTCGACCGGCAGCGCCTCGAGGACGCCTCGACCCCGACCCGCGACACCACCGAGGGGTCCGTCAGCGACGCGCTCGATGCCCCCACCCCGGAAGGGAGCGCCACATGACCGTCACCCTCGTCCTCGTGATCGCGATGGCGGTGCTGTTCTCGTGCGGCGTCTACCTGCTGCTCGAACGCTCCCTGACCCGGATGCTCCTCGGCTTCCTGCTGCTCGGCAACTCGCTCAACCTGCTGCTGCTGGTGATGTCCGGCGCCGCGGGCGACCCCCCGATCGGCACGAGCGCCGAGGGCATCACCGACCCGCTCCCCCAGGCGTTCGCCCTGACCGCGATCGTGATCACCTTCGCCGTGAGCGCGTTCCTGCTGGCCCTGATCCACCGGTCGTGGCAGCTGTCCCGCGCCGACGAGGTCGAGGTCGACGAAGCCGACGTCGCCATCGGTCGCGAGCGAGACGAACCGGCCGACGAGGACCCGGAGACCACCACCGACGCAGAACAGGAGGCGACCCGATGACCTGGCTCGTCCCGCTCCTCGTCCTCGTCCCGCTGCTCGGTGCCGCGGTCGCGCTCGGACTCCTCCGGCACCAGAAGCTCCAGCGCGCGATCACCGTCGTGGTGCTCGTGGTCGCGCTGGCGGTCGCCGCCACGCTCATGGTCCTGGTCGACCGGCACGGCACGATCGTGGTGCAGGTCGGTGGCTGGGACGCCCCGTACGGCATCTCGCTCGTCGTCGACCGGTTGAGCGCGCTCCTGCTCACGGTCAGCGCGAGCGTCCTGCTGCTCGTCCTGCTGTTCTCGATCGGCCAGGGGCTGGCCGCCGACGACGAGGACGCCCCGGTCACGATCTTCTACCCGACCTACCTGGTGCTGGCCGCAGGCGTGCTCGACTCCTTCATCGCGGGTGACCTGTTCAACCTGTACGTGGCGTTCGAGATGCTGCTGGTGGCGAGCTACGTGCTCATCACCCTGGGCGGCAGTGAGCAGCGCGTCCGGGCCGGCACGACGTACATCGTCACGAGCCTGATCGCGTCGGCGATCTTCCTCGCCGCCATCGGCCTGGTCTACGGCGCCACCGGCACGGTGAACATCGCGCAGATCAGCGAGCGCGTCGCCGACCTGCCGGAGCACGTCCAGCTGCTCCTGCACACGATGCTGTTGATCGGGTTCGGCATCAAGGCGGCCGTGTTCCCGCTGGCGTTCTGGCTGCCGGACTCGTACCCGACGGCCCCGGCGCCGGTCACCGCGGTCTTCGCGGGCCTGCTGACCAAGGTCGGCATCTATGCAATCATCCGGCTCGAGACGGTGATCTTCCCGCGACCACAACTCAACGAGGTGCTGCTCGTCGTCGCCGCACTGACGATGGTCGTCGGGGTGCTCGGCGCGGTGTCGCAGACCGACGTGAAACGGCTGCTGTCCTTCACGCTGATCAGCCACATCGGCTTCATGGTGATGGGCGTCGGCCTCGGCACCGTCGCGGGTACGGCGGCCGCGGTGTTCTACACGGTGCACCACATCGTCGTGCAGACCACGCTGTTCCTGGTGTCCGGCCTGATGGAACGTGTCGGCGGGACGACCTCGACCCGGTCGCTCGGCGGACTGCTGAAGGCCGCACCACTGCTGGCCGCCCTGTACCTGATCCCCGCGTTCAACCTGGGCGGGATCCCGCCGTTCTCCGGCTTCATCGGCAAGCTCGGCCTGTTCCGCGCCGCCGCCGAGGACGGTTCCCCGATGGCGTACGTCACCATCGGCGCCGGCGTCGTCACCTCGCTGCTCACCCTGTACGCGCTCATGCGGGTCTGGGACGCCGCCTTCTGGCGGCCGAAGCCTGCGGCCGAGGCCGCCGCCCCACATGCGACGAGCGCCGAACCGCACGCCCACCTGCGGTCGCCGGAACCGGCTCCGCTCACCGTCTCCGAGGAGACGGGCGAGGCGTACCACCCGGGAGGCTCGGTGACGGTCACCGACGCACCGCACGCGACCCGTGCCTCCAGTCCGACCACCGGCGCGTCCGAGGCGATCGGCGAGGCTCCCGAGAAGGTGCGCCTGCCGCGCATGCTCGTCGGTGTCACGACGATCGCGGTGCTCGGGTCCGTCGCCCTCACCGTCGTCGCCGGCCCGCTCTACGGCTACGCGACCCGCGCAGCGGAGTCGCTGGAGTCGCCCGACCGCTACGTACAGGCCGTGCTCGGAGGTGGACGATGACCGACGTCCGCCGCATCTCCAACGCCAGGCGGATCGCACTGGCGTGGCGCTACGACGTGCCCCTCGTCGCGGGACTCACCGTGCTCTGGGCGCTGCTCTGGGGGTCGTGGACCCCGCTGACGCTGCTGTGCGGCATCGTCGTGGCACTCCTCGTCACCCAGGCGCTGCCGCTCCCGCCCGTCCCGCTGTCCGCACGGTTCTCGATCGTGCACGTGCTGCGGTTCCTGGTCGTGTGGTCCGGGCTCGTCGTCGTGGCGTCGTTCCGGGTCGCGTGGGTCGCGTTCCGTCCCCGCGGTGTGCGGCGCAGCTCGATCACGCTCGTGCAGCTGCACTCCACGTCCGAGATGACCTTCACGCTGGCCACGCTCGCGATCTCGCTCGTGCCCGGCTCGTACGTCGCCGACGTGGACCTGCGGCGACGGCGCCTGCTGCTCCACGTGCTCGACACCGAGCGCCTGGACCAGGTCGAGGACGAACGCCGCGTCGCACTCCGGATCGAGGCCATGGTCATCCGCGCACTGGGGTCGAAGCAGGACGTCTCCGAGCTGTCCGAGCCGCTGCCGGAGGTGACCCGGTGAGCCCCGCCGTCGTCGTGATGGGGATCGCGATCGTGCTCGTCCTCGCCCTGCTGGGTGCCACCCTGGCGCTGGCGGTCTACCGGATCGTGCGCGGGCCGACCATCCTCGACCGCATGATCGGCTCCGACATGGTGCTGACCACCGTGCTCGTGGTGATCGCCGCCGCGATGGTCATCCGCCAGGACCTGACCGGCATCCCCGTGCTCGTCGTGATCTCGGCGACGAGTGTGTTCGCCACGGTCGCCGTGGCCCGGGCCGTCACGCCCTCGGCTGACCCGTCCGACGAGGGACTGACCGTCACCACCCCCGAGCGTGCCGAGGAGGACCAGCCGTGATCGAGATCATCGAGTCGTTCGTCGACGACGCCGGCATCCGCGCCTGGATCGCCATCGGGCTGCTGCTCGTCGGATCGCTGCTGTCGCTCGGTGCCGGGGTCGGCATCGTCCGGTTCCCGGATCCGCTCGTCCGTCTGCACGCGATGGCGAAGCCGCAGGTGCTCGGGCTCGCGCTCGCCCTGGCCGCCATCGTCGTCGCGGTGTGGACGTGGACGGCGTTCTGGGTCGTGCTGCCGATCATGGTGTTCCAGCTGTTCCTGGTGCCGGTGTCGACGCACATGATCGCCCGCGCCGGGCTGCGCGCCGACGACTACCGGCACGAGGACCTGCTCGTCGACGACACGGAGTCCTGACCGTTTACAAGCGTTATCTCATTTTATGTGCGATGACTAAAGCGGTCTAAACTCGATAAGCTGCCGCAGTGGACAGCGTCAGGAATCCCTACACGCCCAATGCAGGCGCCACTCCGGAGATCGTGGCCGGGCGCGTCGAGCACACGCGGGCCTTCGAGGTACTCCTGCAACGTCTCTCCCGAGGACGCACCGACCAGTCGCTCATCATGACCGGGCTCCGCGGCGTCGGCAAGACGGTGCTCCTCAACGAGTTCGCCGACCTTGCTCGGACCGCGAAGTGGGAGGTCGTGGAACTGGAAGCAAGCAAACACGACGACGGCCAGTTCCGGCAGACGATCGCCTCACTGCTCCGATCAGCCCTGCTCCAGATCTCTCCGCGGAAACGGTGGACGGACCGTGCACGTCGAGCAGCCGAAGTCCTCACCGCGTTCGGGATGTCCGTCGCCCCGGACGGCACCTGGTCCATGACCTGGGACGTCGAGCCAGCTGAAGGACTCGCTGACCACGGCGATCTCGCCTTGGACCTGACCGACGTGCTCGTCGCGCTGGGCGAAGCCGCACAGGAGCACGGACGCGGGGTCGCGATCCTCGTCGACGAGGTGCAGTTCCTGCGGTCCGCGCAGCTCGAAGCGCTGATCCAAGCCCTGCACAAGACCGTGCAGCGGAAACTCCCGATCACCTTCGTCGGGGCTGGGCTCCCCCAGATCGCAGAACTCGCCGGGGATGCGAAGTCCTACGCAGAGCGGCTCTTCCGGTTCCCCGAGATCGATTCGCTCGGCGACGACGACGCACGAGAGGCGCTCATCCGCCCCGCGGAGCTCGAGGACGCGTCCTACGATCCGGACGCGGTCCATCTCGCACTGGAGATCACCAAGGGCTACCCCTACTTCATCCAGGAGCTCGGGTACCAGGCCTGGGAGATCGCGGCCGGCCCAGTCATCACCCTCGACGACATCGATGCAGCCCGCGAGGGCTACCTCACGAAGCTCGATCGGTCGTTCTTCCGGGTGCGACTCGACCGGGCCACGGGGCTGCAGACCGCGTACCTCCGCGCGATGGCTGAGCTCGGGCCGGACGCCCACAAGGCCTCCGACGTCGCAAGAGTGCTGCACCGAGAATCCACCCAACTCGGGCCGACGCGCGCGGAACTCATCGACATGGGCCTCCTGTACACACCGGAACACGGGTTCGCCGCCTTCACTGTGCCGGACTTCGACCAGTTCATGCTGCGGGCCGTACCGGAGCTCGTCATCCCGGAAGTGCGGCGGCGACCCCGCCGCGGGACCGGTTCTTGACCACCTGACGGTGACGGACCGGAGGCCCGTGGCGGCATCGCCACGGGCCTCCCTTCCGTCAGGTGGTCACGTTCGCGGTCAGGCGGTCGCGACCCGACGCGGGAGCAGCAGGTTGAGGACCGCGGCGACCACGACGATCGCGGCGGAGACCGCCGGCAGCAGCATCGCTGCGGCGGTGCCGTGGTGCTCGGCGACGTCACCGGTGATGGCGGAGGCGATCGACTGGCCGACGATGACGGCGGACCCGAGGATCGTCATGGTGGTGGCGGAGCGGCCGACGGGTGACCGGTCCGAGCCGAGGCTGTACTGGGCGACCAGGGTCGGGCCGATCCCGACGCCCATGATCGCCAGGACGACACCCGCGGCGACGACGGAGTCGGCGCTGGCGAACGCGATCGCGCCGGCGAGGAGGACGACGCCGAAGACGAGCCAGCGCCAGCCGAGGCCGAAGGCCCGGGGGAACGCCGCGGACCCGAGTGCCAACCCGGCGGAACCGATGCCCATCAGGCCGTAGAGCAGGCCGGCCTGCGAGGCCTCGCCGTGGGTCTCCATGAACGCCGTCAGCGAGGTGAGCGTCGAGCCGAAGAACAGGCCGATGCCGAGGATGCCGACCACCACGACGACGAGCCGCGGACGCAGGAGCTGCCGTGCGGGTGCCTGCGTCGACTCCGCGTGCTGGCCGACCACGAGCTTGCCGGTCGGGTGCAGCGCGAACGCCGTGACGAACACGAACGTCAGGACCGAGGCGCCGGCGACGGCCACCCACGGGGCGATCGCGCTGGCGAGGATGCCGACCAGGAACGGGCCGATGATGAAGACGGTCTCGTCGGCGGCGGACTCGTAGGCCATGGTGCCGCTGAGGGTCCTCTCGTGCCGTGCCGGGGCCATGCGCTGCCGGATGATCGCGACGAGCCGCGTGCGGGACATCGGGGCGACCTGCGGGGCCGAAGCGCCGATGCAGAAGGCGACCGCGAGGACGGCGAGGTCGGGCGCGGTGCCGCTGACGACGAACGGGAAGAACCCGAGCAGCGCCGCGTTCACCAGGCCGACGGGGACGAGCACCGCCCGCTGGCCGAAGCGGTCCGCCGCGGCGCCGACCATCGGGCCGAAGATCGCGGATCCGATGCCGACGGCGGCGGAGTTGATGCCGCCGAGGGCGACGGAGTCACGGGCGGCGACGACGAGGGTCAGGACGCCGACCACCATCATCGCGAACGGGAGCCGGGCGATGAACGCCACCGGGAAGTACCAGCGACCGGCGAGGGAGACGAGGGAGCGGTCCGGAGCGGGCGGGGCGTCGGTTGAACGAGTCTGGAGCATTGGGGTGTGCCTTCTCGGCCCGCCCGGTTCGGTGGCGGCGGACCCATCGGGTGCCGCCGTTGTCCGCCGGGGAGCCGGCGGCCGGTAGATACACACTGCGTGTTGTCGAACGCTGTCGATGGTACCAACCGGCGGCCGCGCCCCGGCGGAGTTCGGTCCGGAGCCGTCCCGGCGGTCACGACACCCCGTCGGCAGTCCGCGGAGCGGTCGCAGACCGTCGCCTGCGGCGCCGCCAGCCGACAGTTCGTGACCGGTCGGCACGCGACCCGCGACGTGTCGTGACCGGCCAAGGCGGGCCGGCCATGCGACGTGTCGTGACCGGACGACGGACGGGAGGCGCGTGGCGGGGTGCCCCGTGCCTCCCGGCCGCCGCGCCACGCGCCCAGGGCCCCCGCTCCGGTCACGACACCCCGTCGGCCGTCCGCGGTGCGGTCGCAGGCCGTCGCCTGCGGCGCCGCCAGCCGACAGTTCGTGACCGGTCGGCGCGCGACCCGCGACGTGTCGTGACCGGCCAGCGCGGGCCGGCCACGCGACGTGTCGCGACCGGACGACGGACGGGAGGCACGTGGTGGGGTGCCCCGTGCCTCCCGGCCGCCGCGCCACGCGCCCAGGGCCCCCGCTCCGGTCACGACACCCCGTCGGCCGTCCGCGGTGCGGTCGCAGGCCGTCGCCTGCGGCGCCGCTGGCCGACAGTTCGTGACCGGTCGGCGCGCGACCCGCGACGTGTCGCGACCGGCCGAGGCGGGCCGGCCATGCGACGAGATGCGACCAGACGAGGGACTGGTGCGGCGTGTCGCTCGGGTCAGGAGACCTCGCCCGCGCGGGCTCCCGCCCACAGGTCGACGTCGGTGATGCCGACCGAGTGCTCGTCGATGACGCGGAGCTCCTCGTCGGTGAACGACGTGTTCGACAGCGCGGCGACGTTGTCCTCGAGCTGCGACACCCGCGAGGCACCGATCACGAGTGAGGTCACCCGCTCGTCGCGGAGCGCCCAGGCGAGGGCGAGCTGCGCGAGGGACTGTCCGCGCGCGGCGGCGACGTCGTTCAGGGCGCGGAGGTGCTCGACGACCTCGGGCGTGATGCTCGACGCGTCGAGGGACTTGCCCGCTGCCGCGCGGGAGTCCTCGGGCACACCGTTCAGGTACTTGCCGGTCAGGAGCCCCTGCGCCAGCGCGGTGAAGCCGATCACGCCGAAGCCGAGCTCGCCGGCGGCGTCGAGCAGCCCCTCGGTCTCGATCCAGCGGTTGAGCATCGAGTACGAGGGCTGGTGGATGAGGAGCGGCGTGCCGAGGTCGCGGAGGATCTCGGCTGCCTGACGGCTGCGCTCGGCGTCGTACGACGAGATCCCGACGTACAGCGCCTTGCCCTGCTGGACCGCGGTGTGCAGGGCGCCCATCGTCTCCTCGAGCGGGGTCGAGGCGTCGAGGCGGTGCGAGTAGAAGACGTCGACGTAGTCCAGGCCCGTGCGCTGCAGCGACTGGTCGAGCGAGGCGAGCACGTACTTGCGCGAGCCACCGCCCTGCCCGTACGGCCCCGGCCACATGTCCCAGCCGGCCTTCGTCGAGATGACCATCTCGTCGCGGTAGGGCCGGAAGTCCTCACGCATCAGCCGGCCGAAGTTCACCTCGGCGGCACCGTAGGGCGGGCCGTAGTTGTTCGCGAGGTCGTGGTGGGTGATCCCGAGGTCGAACGCCCGGCGGCTGATGGCACGCTGGTTCTCGAAGGGCAGGTCGTCCCCGAAGTTGTGCCAGTACCCCAGGGAGAGCAGCGGCAGGTCGAGGCCCGAGCGGCCGGTCCGGCGGTACGTCATCGAGTCGTAGCGGTCGTCACTGGCGATGTAGGTCATGGGACGAGCCTGGCACTCGATCTGGCCCCGGCCTCGCATGCTTCGCTTCGCGGACCCATGATGGGTGCACGAGACCACGAGGAGACGACGATGGCGCGGACGACGAAGACCGAGACCACCTTCACCGACGAGGAGCGCGCGGCGATGCAGGAGCACGCCGCCGAGGTCAAGCGCGCCCGCGGCACGAAGGGCACCAAGGCCGAGAAGGCAGCGGCCGACGCGACTGCAGTCGAGGCGAAGATCGCCGAGATGCCCCAGCCGGACCGGGGGCTGGCGGAGCGCATCCACCGCCTCGCGCTCGAGGTCGCGCCCGAGCTCGCGCCGAAGCTCTGGTACGGCATGCCCGCCTACGCGCGGGACGGCAAGGCGGTGTTCTTCTTCCAGGACGCCGCGAAGTTCAAGGCCCGCTACGCGACGCTCGGGTTCCAGGACTCGGCCGCGCTCGACGACGGCACGTTCTGGCCGACGTCGTGGGCGATCAGCCCCGAGTTCTCCGAGGCCGACGAGGCACGGGTCGCCGACCTGATCCGTCGCGCGGTCGGCTGACGGTGCTCGGGCTGGGCGCCGCTCCCGTCTTCGCCCTGCTGTTCCTGGTGCTGTACGTCCTGGGGCGGCGACGTGACCCGCGGATGCTCCGCAACGGGGTGTTCCTGACGGCGGCCGTGCTGTTCGGGCTCGCGACGGTCGTGGCCGTGCTGACCAGGGTGGTCCCCGGGTTCAGCCTGCTCGTCGCCGTGGTGCTGCTGCTCGTGCCGCTGGCCGTCGTGGTGCTCGGGGTCGCCCTGGTGGCGAACGGCCTGCAGATGCTCCGGGCCGAGGGGCGCAGCGTCGGCAACCTGCTGTCGCTCGCCGCCGGGGTGGCGGTGTTCGTGCTGCCGGCGGTCGCCATCGCCCTGCTCGTCTCGGGCAGCGGCGAGGGCTTCACACTGTGGGACGGCACGAAGATCGCGATCGCCGTGCTGATGGTGTTCGTCTGCGGGTACTTCGCGCTGACGCTGGTCGCGTTCGCCCTGTACTCCGTGGTCTACGGGCGGACGCGGCACGGCATCGTCCCCGACACGATCGTGGTCCTCGGCTCCGGGCTCGTGCACGGCGAGGTCCCGCCCCTGCTGCAGAGTCGGCTCGACCGGGCGCTCGGCGTCTACCGGGCCGAACGGGCAGCCGGACGCCGCCCGCTCCTCGTGCCGTCCGGTGGCCAGGGCGACGACCAACCCCGCCCCGAGGGCACCGCGATGGCCGAGTACCTGGTGGCGCACGGTGCCGACCCGGACGACGTCGTCGCGGAGACCGCGTCGCGGAACACCCGCGAGAACCTCCGGTTCTCGCGGGACGTGCAGACGGCCGCCGGCCGGGACGGTCAGATGGTCGTGGTCACGAACAACTACCACGTGCTGCGGGCCGCGACCCTGGCCCGTCGCCTCGACCTGCCCGCCCAGGTCGTCGGTGCTCGCACGGCGGCCTACTACGTGCCGAGTGCGTTCCTGCGGGAGTTCGCCGCGGTGATCGTCGAGCACCGCTGGCTCAACGTGGTCGCCTGCACGCCGTTCGTGCTGTTCACCGGGTTCCTGCTCTGGGAGTCGTTCCAGCAGTAGGATCTCCACCATGGTCGACATCCCGGCGCCGCGGCCGACCGACCTGCTGCCCATCGGCGAGATCGTCCGCCGCACGGGGGTCGCCGCCTCGGCCCTGCACTTCTACGAGCGCAAGGGACTGATCCACCCGGAGCGCACCGACGGCGGCACGCGGATGTACCCGCGGCACGTCGAGCGGCGGATCGCGATCATCCAGGTGGCCAAACGCCTCGGCATCCCGCTCAGCGAGGTCGCCGAGCAGTTCGAGGCGCTGCCCGCCGACCGCATGCCCTCGCTGCGCGACTGGAACCGGTTGAACGCGCGGTGGCGCGCACGACTGCGGGCCCGCCAGCTCGAGCTCGAGCGCCTGCAGCAGGAGATGACGCAGTGCATCGGCTGCGGGTGCGTCTCACTCGGGGCCTGCTCGGTCGTGAACCCGGGCGATGCCCTGGGCGACGAGGGGCACGGCGCGCGTCGCCTGCTGCCGATCCAGGACGATGCGGCCGACGATGCCGCCGCCGCCGCCGCCGAGGACGCTGTCGCCTAGCCCGCGCGCAGTCCGTCGTCGATCCGCTGCAGCAGCTCCAGCGCCTCGACCGCGCCCCGCTCGTCGCCACCGAGGGCCGTGCGGAGCTTGCCGGACCAGTGCCGGTAGAGCCGGTCGACACTCTCCTGGGCCAGGGCGGTCGGGTGCAGCTGCACGGTCCGCGCGTCCGCCGGGTCCTGGCGCCGCTCGACCATGCCCTTGGCCACGAGCGACCGGAGCGCGACGCTGAGGTTGCTGCGCTGCAGGGCCGTGGCCTCGGCCGTGGCGCTGGGTGAGGTGCCGGGGTTGCGGTTGATCCAGCGCATCACGAGCGCCTCGGTGCCGGTCAGCGGCACGATGTCGAGGGTCTCCGAGCCGTGCGGATCGATGTCACGCGCGATCCGGAGCAGGACGTCCGCGAACTCGGCGAGGACGTGGTCGGACACGGCGGAGTGCATGACCGTACTGTACCGATCTCCGGCGATGAGTTATGCTTTCATAACAATGACCACGGACACCGGAACCATCCGCGCGACGATCGCGACACCCACGACCAAGCAGCAGGGCATCACGACCGCGCTGCTCCTGGTGCTCGGCCTGCTCAGTGCCGTCGCCCCCTTCGCCACCGACCTGTACCTGCCGGCGTTCCCGCAGATGACGACCGAGCTCGGGGCGAGCGCCACCGCCGTTCAGCTCACCCTCACCGCGTTCCTGGTGGGCGTGACCGCGGGTCAGCTCGTGTTCGGCCCGCTGTCCGACCGGTTCGGCCGCGTGCCGCCGCTGATCGCCGGCGCCGCGGTGTGCGTGCTGGCGAGCATCGCCGCGGTGCTCGCCCCGAACATCGGCGTGCTCATCGCGGCCCGCCTGCTGCAGGGCCTCGGCGGTGCGGCCGGCATGGTGATCAGCCGTGCGGTCATCTCCGACCTGGCGACCGGCAAGTCCGCCGCCCGCGCGTTCTCGCTCATGATGATCGTCGGCGGGGTCGCCCCGGTCGTCGCACCGCTGCTCGGCGGCCTGCTCACCGGACCGATCGGCTGGCGCGGCCTGCTCTCGATCGTGCTCGGCCTGTCGGTCGTCATGCTCATCGCGGTCCTCGCCGTGATCCGCGAGACCCACCTGAAGGAACACCGCGACGCCCTGCGCGAGCAACGCCGTGGCTCGGGCTCGGCGCTCCGTGCTCTGCGCTCCCGCACGTTCCTCGGCTACACCGCCGTGTTCGGCTTCGCGTTCGCCGTGATGATGGCCTACATCTCCGCGTCACCGTTCCTGTACCAGGACATGATCGGCTTCGGCACGGTCGGCTACGGCCTGGCCTTCGGGCTGAACGCCCTGGCCCTGATGGGCGTCAGCATCCTGTCCGCCAAGCTCACCGCGACCCGTTCGGTCACGGGCGTGCTGTCGCTCGGCATCGTGCTCGTGCTCGCGTCGACCGTCGCCTTCGCGCTGCTCGTCGTCTCCGGGGCGCCGGTCATCTGGCTCGCCGTCCCGCTCTTCACCGCCGTCGGTTCACTCGGCCTGGTGCTCGGCAACGCCACGGCGCTCGCGCTCGGTGCGGTGCCGTCGGCTGCCGGCAGCGCCTCGGCCGTGCTGGGTGCCCTGCAGTTCGGGCTCGCGGCGCTCGTGTCCCCGCTCGTCAGCATCGGTGGCTCGGACACCGCGGCGCCGCTGGCGATCGTGATGCTCGCCGCGGCCGTGGTGGCCGTCGTGGCGCTGCTCGCCGCGGTCGTCGTCATCACCATCGTCGGGTTCACCCTCGGCACCGTGGACCTCGGATGGTCCGAGGCCCTGAACGCGCTGCACACCGGGTTCATCGGGGCGTTCAGCACGGCCGTCTACCACGTGATCAGTCCGGCACCGGCGATCGGGATCACGATCGTCGTCGTCGCCGTGATCTGGTGGCGCACGCACGACCTGCGGCCGGCCCTGGCGTTCGGCGGCACCATCGCGATCACGTGGGTGCCGTCCGCGATCGTGAAGGAGATCGTGCACCGTCCCCGGCCCGACGTCGCCGTGCTGCCGCACCCGTTCCCGGTGCAGCCCGACCCCGGGTACCCGAGCGGGCACACGGTCTACATCACGGCGTTCGTCGTCGCGCTGATCTGGCTGCTCCGTGAGACCCGGTGGCACCGGCTCGCCCTGACGCTGGGGGTCGTGGCCATCGTGATCGTGTTCTTCGCGGTGTCGATCGACGCGGTGCACTACCCGACCGACGCCGCTGCCTCGATCCTGTGGGCGCTGGCCGTGGCGCCGGGGGTGCGGGTGGTGTGGGTCGACTGGCTCATGCCGCGGGTGCCGTTCCTGCGGCCGGGGCGGGGCTGACGCCGGGGGCTGTCTCTTATACACATCT